>DASSPI010000195.1:0-13419 GCA_035699705.1 Xanthobacteraceae bacterium | reverse complement strand
GGATTCAACCAGTTTGCCGGCGTCGCATTCAGCGGCGCGAACGTGGTACCGCCGGCGCCGCTGGCAGGTACGGCAATCGTCACGATCCAGATAACGATTGCCAATGTTTTCAGCAAAAACGCGGCCACGCCGTCGGGCTGTGACGCGACCTACACCGGCAGGCTGGCGAAGCGTCCGTAAATAAGCGCTCACGCGATGGCCGTCGGGGTTCCGGCGGCTATTCGCGCGCGTCCGAGCGACCGCATGCACGGCCGGTTTACGGAAGTGGAGCGGCGCCTGCAGCGGCGCGAATAATACGCGCGTGGCGCAGCCGGCGAATTGAAGAAATAGCCTAGCGGTAGCGGACCTCTTTGCTCAGGCAGTGCCCGCACCTGGAGCATTCATAGGTGATGTGGTCGTGGTCCTCCAGGCGCGACGGCTCAACGCTTTTCAATGCCAGGGGGTTTCCGCAGAATCGGCACAACAGCGCCGCGCTCGCTTGGTTTTCGGCCGGCCGTTGCTGTGGCATCTCTCACTCACCGCTCACCGCAATTAAGCCCTGTCACCCTAGCGCAGTCCGGTACCGCGGTATGTCTGGCAGTGCACCGAGAGCGCCGAAATATCGGTTTCAGCGCGGTTGCGCCTGCAACCGCGCAACCTGGCTTTTCACCGCCTCGTAGCATTCGCAGGAGGCATCCTGAAGAGCCTCCACATCCAGGATCTGGATATGGCCGCGGCGGTATTTGATCAGGCCGGCTCCCTGCAGATGCTGGGCGGCGAGCGTCACGCTGGTGCGGCGCACCCCGAGCATCTGGGCGAGAAATTCCTGGGTCAGCTCGATATTGTCGCTTTCCACCAGATCGCGGGTGCGCAGCAGCCAACGGCAAAGCCGCTCTTCGATCTGGTGCTTGGCGTTGCAGGCGGCCGACTGTTGCGCCTGGGCGAGCAGCATCTGGTCGTGCTCATACAGCTTCACGCGCAGCGATTTGCTGGTCGCCACCGCCGCCCGCATCTGCTGCGTTTCGATGGTTGAACCGACGCCTGCCCTCTGCACGACCGCCCGGTTGAGCGACACCGCGCCATCGAGCGCCGCCGATGTGCCGGCAACGCCGTCGCGGCCAATCATACCGGTCTCGATCATGTCTCCGGACGAAAGCACGACCACGAGCGAGATCACGCCGCTATGGGGGAAGTAGACCCGTTCGATCAGGCCGCCGGCGTCGAACAGCACGGCGGCATGCGCAAGCTTCACGTCTTTCAGATGCGGGCGCAGCAGCTCGAAATCCCCGCGGCTGAGCGACTGCAGAAAATGGTTGGGTGGCGGCGGTAGGGGCGGGTGCATGGCCGGCTCCTCATCCGTCAAGGCGGGAGCGCTGCCGCGTCTCTCAGCCACCGGCGCCCTGGTGTTTTAGTTATTGGCCGGTGATAGCAAAAACCTACGCCTCCCGGTCCGGCAGGGCAACCAAAACAATGCGCGTGCCCACCCGAAAAGCGAGTGTAATCAGTACTCTACGCAAGCAACGCCGCTTGCTCATTATGTTCACTTTCATTTGTGTCGCATATCGAACAAAGTTTGCCTAACGATGCGGAATGCTCACCGATCCGAATAAGCCCGCGGCCTATCTCACAGAAGCCGAAAAATGCGAGGCGGAGGCGCGGCGCGCGACCCGCGCCGAGGTCCGCGCCGCCTATGTGGCGCTGGCCGAGCGATGGCGCGCCCTCGCCCGGCAGGCGGATGACCTCAGGGCGGCTGAACAGCCCTAACTTCTGGCGATCGCCCCGGGGGCCGGCCGACTGCAACCAAAATACGTATCATCCCTTCAGAGGTTGATTTCGGTGTTGGCGCCGAACGCAAAATCAGGCGCTTTGTTCGGTGCCCAACAGACCGGACCAAGGCTGCCCCCTTATAACTTGCCTATCACCAACGCGATGGGGGCTGTTGGTGACTGAAGACGCTGATGTGCTCCCGCCTGCTGCCGAGGAGCGCGCGTGCACCAGACTTCCAGATCAGCCAACCGTTTTTTGCAATCGCTTTCACCGGCGGATTTCGAGCTGCTCGCGCCGCATCTGCGGAGCGTGGAGCTGACGAATGCGGCGGTGCTCTTCGAAACCGGCGGCGAGATCGACCGCGTCTATTTTCCCCTGAACGGTGCCGTTTCGCTGGTCGTGCCGCTCGGCGGCGGTGACATGGTCGAAGCCGGAATGATCGGACGCGACGGCATCGTCGGCACGCCTGCCGCCCTCGACAGCGCGACGGCTATCAACCAGGCGGTGGTGCAGGTCGGCGGCCAGGCCTCTGTCGCCGGCGTGGCGCCGATACAATCGGCCGCGCGGCAAAGCGCGACCCTGCGCACCGCCTTGTATCAATACGACCAGCTGCTCCTGGTGCAAGCGCAACAATCGGCCGCCTGCAACGCCACCCATACCGTAGAAGAGCGTTTGTGCCGCTGGCTGTTGCGCTCGCGCGACGTTCTGGAAAGCGATCTCCTTCCTCTCACCCAGGAATTCGTGGCGCAGATGCTCGGCGTGCGACGAACGAGCGTCACGCTGGTCGCCAGCCGCTTGAAAGAGGCGAAGCTGATTAAATACCGCAGAGGCCGGGTCGAGGTCCTCGATCTCGAAGGACTGCAGGATTCCGCGTGCGAATGTTATCGCGCGTTCAAACAGCAGGAAGCGCGGCTGCTTGGCCGTACCATGGCTTAGCCCATTGCTGCGCGGCGCGCCTGTCTCGCAGGCCACGGCCCTTCCCTCCGGGCCGCCGCGGCATTACCCTTGCTCGCAAGCTTCCATGCAACGTGCTCGTCACCAGGAGCAGCATCATGCTCGCACAAATCGGAGCGGCCCTTGCGGTCGTGCTGCTGACTGCTCCGGCTTTCGCCCAAACCTTCGAACGGCCATTCGATCCTACTACCCGCAGGAATGTTCAGCCGCAGCACCGCCCGGCACCGGCCAAGAATTACAGCACCACGACTGCCAAGCCGAGCAGCAATCCCTATGCCGGACAAATCGGGGTGCCCGCGCCGCCGTCGGCCTACACCGGCACATACAGCAGCAAAACATATGGCAGCACCTATGGACCCGGTAACCGCTGAGCGGGTTCAAGCAAAAGCCGGATTCACAACCGGATAGCCGCGACGAGGGTTCAAGCGAAAGGCCGCCAAAAAGGCGGCCTTCGTCTTGTTATCCAGAACGCAGTTTTAAAAACGGCTTAGCCGCCGATCATGCGATAAACCACAAAGCCGCCACCGAGTATCAAAATCGGGATGCCGGCCCATAAAATAAAGATTGGCATTGTCGCCTCCTGTTGTTGCCGGCAATCTAACGTATGACAATCCTTCCCGGTTCCTGTTTCCCTCCAAGCAGCTGTTTTTCCTGATGAAATAGCCTCGCAACGGCGCCCGAAAATCAAACAGACCGAAGGGCTTGGCTGCGCCACCTGCCGCCTGCCTCTTTTCTGCCGCCTTGTCGCGCGAGCAAGCAATCCTCGTCGGGGGGCGAATTCCATCATGCATTGATCCGAGGGGAAGCCCGCATGAAGACTATCGTCAGTGTCATGTCTTTCCTCATTCTGACCGTCACCTCGGCAAATGCAGCGGGATGGGCCTCCGTCCATAAATACGTCAAGCGAACCGGGAACTGCGCCGGGCAGGAAATTCTCGCCAGCCACTATTCGATTGGGAAGCGCACCGCCAGCGGCGAACGATTTGATCCAAACGGCAACACCGCAGCAGCACGCAGCTGGCCGATCGGCACGAGCCTGACGGTGACAAATCCCAAAAACGGCCGCTCCGTTGTTGTGAGGATCAATGACACCGGACCGTGGGGGATTGCCTACCGCATGGGCGCCCGGCTCGACATGGCGATCGGTGCGGCGCGGCGGATCGGGATGAGCGGCTCGCAGTATGTTTGCGTTGCATGAAATCGTGGGATAGCCGCGCGCTCGCAGCCAGAGATTGAGCAAGAATAGACCGGCATTTACCGGTCCCGGTAATACTAAAGTCAGCATTCCACATCAGAATTAGGGATCGCGCCTTCACGGGGATGCGCGCCGGGTGAGATGCGCTTGATCACGATGTACTGGCAAAATTTGACGCGCAACGCTGCGATAGCTCTTGTCCTGCTGACGACCCCGGCGGTCGCCCAACTGTCCAGCGTCGGCGGCGGTCCGGTCGAGATGGGGCCGCTCGACAGCAACCACGCCGAGATCGACGCGGTGCATCGCGCAAGCGTTGCCCGGTCCATGGCGCTTGGACCTGCAGCGCTTGGACCTGATATGGCCGCGCGAGGACGCACGCCAGTTCTGCAGTTCCCCGTGCGTTTGCGCGCCCACTCCAAGGCGATCTCCGGGCATCACAATGCCAACTACGTCGACCTCGATAGAACGGCAAAGCTGATGGACTTTACCTGCGGCCGGCGCACCTATGCGGGTCACAACGGGACCGACTTTGTCTTGAGTCCGTTCTGGTGGCGCATGATGGATGGCAAGGAAGCGGAGGTCATCGCAGCCGCGCCCGGCAGGCTCATCAACAAGAACGATGGAAATTTCGATAGGCAGTGCAGGCTCAGCGGCGCCTCGCCGGGAAATTACGTCGTGATCGAGCAGGACGATGGACATTTCGCCTATTATTTTCATATGAAGAAAGGCTCCGTCACCAAGCGTTCGGTCGGCAGCCGTGTTGCAGCCGGCGACGTTCTGGGTCTGATCGGGAGTTCCGGCACCTCACTGCTTCCTCACCTTCACTTCGAGTTACGCACCGCGTCCGGCTTCATCAACGGACAAACGGTGGACCCGTTTGCCGGGACCTGTGGCGCGGCGAAAACGCTGTGGAGGCATCAGCCGGAAAAGCTGGACACCGAGATCATCCGCCTCGCCACGCACAGGATTGCTCCTCCCAATGCGCATCTGGATTTTTGCTCCAATCCTGACCCGGGCTATTCCGATCGCTTCCTGCCCGGAGCGCGGGTATGGGTGGCTGCGTATGTTCGCGATCAACCGCCCAACATTCCGCTGAAATTCACGGTTCTGCGGCCGGACGGCGCAATCTTTGAAAGCTGGGCATCGACACCGCCCTCGCAGGTAGAACCATTTACTTACTGGTTCGGGGAAATCGTTCTTCCGGCGGCGGGACCGCAAGGCCGCTGGAAGGCGCAGGTCCAGCTCGAAGGCAAGACGGTCGAGCATGTGTTCATGGTTGGCGCGCTGCCGGCACCAACCGCGTTGACGATGTCGGCGTCACCGCTCACGGCGACTGCGCGGCCGACCGCGCCGGCTCGCTTCGACGTTGTGGTGCGCAACACCGGCGGCACAGCCGCGATCGGTTGTTCGGTTGCCCCGGATGCGCCGCTCGCCGCCGTGTCGCACTTTCAGGGCATCGTCGGTGGAATCCCGCTAGGCGGGGTCGACGAGGCATTCGATATCCCCGCGGGCATAACGAAAAAAATACGCCTTACGATCACCCCGAAAGCCAATTACCACGCCTACCAGATCAAGCTTCCGATCCGGGTATCCTGTACGAACGGGTCTGAGCCGGCGGCTGCCCGCCCCAAACTGGTCACGCTCTCCTTCTGAGCCCAGCGTTCATAGCGCTCTCGGCCTGCGCCCTACTTCTCTCAATAGCGTGACCACTTTCTCGCGTATCGGCAGGCGCAAGTTCGTGGACAGCCTGCCGGGAGCAACTTACCATCGCTCCTTCGGCACTATCCCTGACTGTTCTGGACGGGAGGGTCCCATGACGAGTTTCGGCTTACCGACTTCCTTTTTCATCACCACACTAATCGCGACGACGACAGCGGCGTCGGGACAGTCAACATTGAAAATCGACGGCTCAACCGGAGCCATGCCGCTGGTCGCGGCCCTGACCAAAGCCTATGAAGCCAAGTCACCAGGCCTTAACATCCAAATAGGCAAGGGGCTTGGCACCAAGGCCCGGATCGACGCCTTGAATGCCGGCAGCATCGATGTGGCGGTTGCCAGCCACGGCCTCAAGATCGATGACCTGGCCAAGGCCGGCATGAGCGTTGACGAAATTGCGCGCACGCCCGTGGTGCTCGGCGTCAACGCCAGTGTGCCGGTCAAGAACCTTACGGAGGCGCAGGTATGCGCGGTTTATTCCGGCACGCTCACCAACTGGAATGCGGTAGGCGGGCCCGATCTGGCGGTCGCTGCAAGAACGCGGCCGGACAGCGAGGTTGATGCGGAAGTCGCGCGTAACGGAATTTCCTGCCTGAAGAACGTGAAGATGCCGGACACAATCAAGATCATGCCAACCGGCGGCGACATGGCCAAGGAGCTCGCAGCGACAACCGGCGCCATCGGCATGACGACAACGACCGTCGTGGAACAGAGCGGCGACAGGATCAAGGCATTGTCGCTCGACGACCTTGCTCCAACCGAGGCGAATGTCACCGCCGGAAAATATCGACTGGTCCGCGAAGTCTTTCTGGTCGCCAGGGGAGACGCTTCGCCAACAACAAAGGCGTTTCTTGCTTTTGTGAAAAGCCCCGATGGCGCCAGAGTCATCAAAGCCAACGGCGCGATTCCCAACGCCGGCGCGAAATGACGAAGAGGCGGGACCGTTGACGGCCCGCCGCTATCGCGCGTGCCGCTTATTAACTCGAGCCGGGCGGCTTTCCTGCCGCTCGGCGCCGATACGCGCCGCAGCATAACGCCACCGTCAGCAGCACCAAAACTCCGTATCCCCGTTCCAGCCCCGTCGCCCGGCTCCGCGCCAGGCGTTCGGGTTGTTACGATTCGTTAACAGATTGTTGCAACGATCTCTCAAGGTTGAACGAGTGGAGAGTGTCCCATGAGGCGCCTTGGTATTGCGTGCGCGACGGCAGTGGTCCTCGCGACCCTATCTCCCAGCCAAAAAGCGTTTGCCGGTCATGGCGTGGCCGTCGGGCTGTTGGGCGGGCTCGCCGCCGGCACCATCATCGGCGCAGCGGTAGCCCAGCCGCGCTATTATTATGAGCCCGTGCCCGTCGAGGTAGAGATGGGTCCGCCCGCGCCGATGGCCGCAGGCTGCTATTGGACGCGCGGCGCCCCTGTGTGGGACGGATACCGCGGCGTATGGATCCGTCCGCGGGTTCAAGTCTGCGATTGACCTTCCGAAACTCGGCCTGCCCAAGTTTGGCACTATTGAGTAACACAAGGCGGATATACGACTTGTGATGAGCGGTCACCGGGCGTGATGCCATAGCGCTTCGACTTCGCTGGCACTCGCGCGGGCCGTGGAACGGCGTGCCGCAAAGTCGCCGCTGTCAAAACACGGTTCGCGGGCTCGCCTCGTGATCCCGCGCAGCATGCGAGCCTGCCCTGAGGGTGTAACGGGCAGAGCAGCGGCCAAGTTTTCGCCAATCATTTGCCGATGTGCCACCGCGATCTGCGGCTGCGTCCGCCGATCGCATCGACATAGCCGGTCCTGCGATACCTGCGCGCGGCGCCGTATGCCAAACTAATCCGGAACAAAGTCGCGCGGCATGTTTTGACTCTGCGGGCGCTGCCGTTCTGCAGCGCCCCTTTTGCAAAGGAGTTCAGCATGAAAAGAAGCACACTGTTAACGCTCACGGCGGCCGGCCTTCTGTTCGGCACGGCAACCGCCTTTGCGCAGACGGATTCGCCGGGTGCGAGCGGCTATGCACCGGGTAAGCAGGATCGCAGCGGCACGACGGGGCCGGGCGCAAGCGACTTTGCCCCGGGACAACGGGCGAAGACCGAAGGCGGCGTTGCGAAGGATTACGCCCCCGGCCAGCGGATGAAAAACGAGACGACCGGATCGGCGAGCCTCAAGGCGTCGACAAAGGCGAAGGGCAAGCAGAAAAAGTAATAGTCTCCCGAAGGAAACTGCACGCGCTGGTCCTGAAGGACCGAAGATCCACCCTGGGGAGAAATCCCCGGGGTGTTTTTTTATTCGGGCTCAATGCTCACTCCGGCGCCCAGGTCACAAAGGTTACCACCTGCCGGTTGGGGCCAAGGTCCTTGACGAAGACGCGGCCCTTGCCCTCGCGTGTGAAGCGGATCGCCCGGCCCCAGTCGTCGGCCGGCGCTGCCGAAGCCACCAGCGAGGGCGCAATGGTCGAGTTGCTGTCCAGGTGCTGATAGATAATGGCCAGCTCGTCATAATCATGGCTGTTGGGATGGTCGTTGGGGGGAGGTCCCAACGGCTTACTGGTGTAATCCATGCAGCTGCCGAGATTGGTGTTCGCGTGGTTCTCATCCTGATGATCGAGCCCAAAGGTGTGGGCGATTTCCTGACACATCACCAAGGCGCGCCACTCCGGCTTGTTGTAGGTCGCCAAGGTGAAATAGCTGTCGTTCAGTTTCGCCGTTCCCTGCGTGATGTGGCTGCCGCTGATCCAGATCTGGGCAATGCCAAGCCAGCCATTTCTGCCGTAAGAAGCATTGCACACCTGTACCATGCCGCTGGTAGGCCGGCATCTCTTCGGCTCAACCGTTCCCGCCCGCACGACGGTATCGAGCACGGACGAGCTGGACCAGTCTGTCGATGCCTGCCGAAGAAAGGAATCCCAAGCCGCGCTGACATTGTCGCCAAGTGTCAGGGTGAACGGATTGGCTTTTCGGGCCCAATGATAGCCGTTCCAGCTATGCGTGGCCAAAGCCGGCCCGCTCATCAACGTTAGGCCAAGCCCAAGCAATCCGGCGCTTGCCCAGAGTCTCAGTTCCGCCTGCTTCCCCACAGCCCATCCCCCCTTCGATGAATTCCCGACCGGCCTGGAATCTAGCAGTTTTTCGGTATTTTCCAAAGAAAAGCGCGTGTGATCGAGTGGAATGTCGGCGGGGTCTCACGGCCCGCGAGCCGCGGCCGCTCCCCTCTGCGCATAACCGAACTCCAGCGCCAGCGTGTTGAGGCATTCGCGCAGGCGCCAGCCGGTATAGCCGCGCTCGCGTTCCGTATCCGCGCCGCGGCGGCCGGCGATGTCGCGCAGGCACCAGCCGCGCCCGAGAAAATCCTTGATCAGGCTTTCGCCTTCCAGCCCGAGCGCGGCCGTCGCGCGCTTGAGATCGGCGAAGGCCCTGATCTGCGCGTCCGAGAGCGTCGCCTGCGGAATGCCGCCGCCGTCCACCCGCTCCCGGGTGAGATCGACCGCGCGCACCCCGCCGATCTCCGCCAGCTCGAAAGCGCGCTGCCAATGCCGGCCGGCGATGAATTGCGCCTGGTCGATCTGTTTGGCGCTGTGCATCGCCGCCAGAGGGTCGTCGCGCAGCGAGCGCAACAGCGTCAGTTTCGAACCGCGCTCATAAGGATCGTCCGCGACCACCGGCGCCACCTCGGCGTTGATCGGAAGATCGGAGGCGCGGCGGTCATGCGGCGCGGTGTTTTTTATGGACGCAAGCGTCACGGCCTTTTTCAGTTTTCTTTTCTTCATGGCTCCCTCCAGTCAATTTCCAGTTTCTTCCGTCATCGCCGGGGCAAACGCAGTCAAGCTTGACGCGATGTATCGGTGTCCTCATCGCGCCCGCACCTTTGGCCGTGGCCTTGCCAAATCCGCGACCATGACGAGATTGATCCACCGGTGCGGCGCGCAATAGCTGGTGCGGCCGGACTTCGGCTGACCGCAATAAAGTGCAAGCCCATCGTCGTTCGTGCCGGTCACTTCGCGGCAGTGATGGTGTTGCAGGTCCATCAGAGGGATGTTGAGCGGCGGCGCGTTTTCACTCATGCTCCACTCCATCGGACCGATCACCAGGCAGATCCGGGATCGGCCGCGTCAGCAGATCGGTCAACTCGCGGAGGTCCGCGTCGAGCTCCGCATGCTCCAGCCGCAGCGCCGCGATTCGCCGGCAGGCGTGCAGGACGCTGCTGTGGCTGCGCGCGAACACGCGTCCGATCGTAGGCAGCGAATGCTCGGTCAGCTCCTTGGCCAGGTACATCGCCACGTGGCGCGCCCAGACCACGTCGCGGGTGCGGCGGCAGGAAACGAGATCGCCGAGCGACACGTCATAATACTTCGCCACCGCGCTGATCACCGGCTTGATAAGGCGCGGAAGCACCAGCGGACTCTGATCCGCGCGCGCGATGGCTTTCACCCGGGCGGAAAGCTGCGCGACTTGCTGCTGCAGCGCCTCGATCGTCCTGGTTTGGACGGGTGAGACAAGCGGCTCCGCCTGCACCAATGCGGACTCCGCCGGATCCGGCGCGGCCACGGTTTCGGACGCCAGCTCGGCTTTTCTCAGCCGCCGCTGCCGCTCGATATGCGCGCGATACTGCTGTTCGGCAAAACTCATCTCTCCTCCCCTCGTTAATGCTGGCCGCTCTTGCTTGCCCCGAACGAGCCCGCTGGTTGGATCTTAATACAGCTTATCTGTATTACGCCAACTTGCCGAATTCCGCAATAGAAAATACAGATGGGCTGTAGCAAGCTCAGGCTTGTCATGGCCCGTCGCCCGAACCTGCCGGAATACGACAAGCGCCTCGTCGGCGAGCGCATTTCGCTGTTGCGGCAGGCGAAAAGCTGGCAGCAAAAGACCCTGGCGGAGATGATCGGCGAAGGCCTGACGCCGCAAAAACTCAACAATTACGAGAAGGGCCGGGATCTCATCCCGGTGCATTTCGCCGCCCGGCTGGCGATCCTCACCGGCGCCGGATTCGACTACATTTACCGCGGGATGATGAGCAATATGCCGGGCGAACTGGCAGAGAAAGTCGCGAGACTCCAGCAAACACCGCAGTCCTCCGCCCGCCGCGCCTAGCCGTTTTCAGGCCGGCCGGACCAGCGTTTTGGCATAGTCCAGCACCTGCAAGGCGTCGGCTTCCTCCTCCGGCAACTGCACCACGATCTGCATCGCCTGCCGCCGCAGCCAGCGTTCCCGCTCGGCCAGCCTGGCTTCCCGCTCCGAGAGCGGCACCACGGGGATCGTCATCAGCGCCTCCTTGTTCCCTTTTTGTTCCTCCGACTATATGGGACTAAAATCCCAAGAAGCGCAAGTGGAATCTGCGTCGCAGTTGCAGGCTTCCCCAGACCGGTCGACGGGCCGGTTATAGCCGCTATGCACAGGCATACAGCATTGCTGTATTTTATATGTCCGTTATACAGTAAATCTGTAGTAGCTTTCGTCTTGGCCGGATCTGCGGCGACACCAGAGGATAGGCTGAGATGGAAGCAAACCGTGCCTCCCCTTCCCGCACCGATCGTTACCTCACCCGGGTCGAGACGCATCTGCGGGCGCTGAAGAGCGACGCCACACGCCGCGATTTCATTTCGCGTGAAATCGACAAATGGGAGGAGCGCTATGCCCGCTTCGTCGAGAGCGCAGGCGAGTCACACCGCGGCGGCGACGGCTCCGGCCAGCCCACCGCTTTCGATTTTGCCGAAACCCTCATCGCGCTCGGCGCAATGCAATCGCGCTACGCGGAAAGGCAGCCTGAAGTCCGACATGTCCGACTCCAGCGAGCATGAGCCATGAGAAGCCAACTGCGCCAGAACACGCTAGCCGCAGGCGTCGATCCGCTGCGCGATCTGGTGGTGCAGGCCGACACGCTCGCCTTCACTCTGGATCTCGCCGCTGCGCTGCTGGAACATGAGCGCCCGCATCTCGCCGCACTCTGGCGCCGCAAGGCTGAGGCCGCGCGGCGCGCGATCCGCACGCTGCAGGCGCTATAGGCAACGAGCCAAGTCTCGGCGTGACGGGCGGGCTTGTCAGCGCCGTGGCGGGTGAGCTGTTTCTTTTCGTCATCACCGGCTTGTCCCGGTGATCTCGCTTAGCAGGGCACTGCGCTCCTTATCGGGATGGCCGGGCAAGCCTGGCCATGACGATGCTGACAAGCCCAGCCACGGCGTCGCCGCGCTAGCCCCGGTCGGTGCCCGCCGCCTCGAACGGATCGCCCTGCGGCACGATCGAGGGTCCCATCAGCGCAGTCATCGGAATGCAGGCAATCACCAACAGCCCGTCGCGCGAGAAGATCATGTCGAGCCTGCCGCCGAGATCGCGTTCGATGATCGAGCGCAGCAGCACGCTGCCGAAACCTTCCTTGCGCGTTGACGGCATGGGCGGCCCGTCCTGTTCCTGCCATTGCAGCCGCAAGATCCGCAGGCCGTCCTCCTCCGGCAGATCCCAACGCACCTTCACTTTGCCGATCGGTACGCTCAGCGCACCGTGTTTCGCCGCGTTGGTCGCAAGCTCATGAATGACCATGCCGATCCCGACCGTCGCCTTGGGCGGCAGCTCGATCGGCGGACCTTGCAGCTCGAGCCTCTCCTCATCGCAAAACGGCTTGCAACACTGCGTGATCAGCGCCGCGAGGTCGCCGCCGTGCCACTCGCGATCGCCGAGCGCCTCGTGCGAGCGAGCGAGCGCCATCAGGCGGCCTTCGAAGGCTTTGCCGAATTGCTCGAGCGATGTCGCTCGCCGCCGTGTCTCATTCGCGATCGCCTGGATGATGGCGAGCATATTCTTCATCCGGTGATTCAGCTCATTGACCGTCCGGGCGCGGGCGCGGTCGCGGTCCTTCAGCACAATGATCGATCGCATGAGGGTGCCGGTGACGCCGTCGAGCTCGGCGATGCCGGTGGGCACGGTTTTCGCGCTGCCGCCTCCAGTTTCCGCCACGCCCTGCAACTGGCGCAGCGGCCGCGCCAGCGCGCGCGCATAGAAAAAGGCGAGGATCAGCGAGGCCGCAAGCCCTACGCCGGTGACGATCGCCAGCACCAGCAGCGAGCGATGGAGCGGCGCCTCCAGGTCCGAGAGCGGAATTCCGGCGGCGATCCGCCAGCCGGAAAGCTCCGAGCGCTGATAGACGTTGAAAACCGCAGTACCCTCCAGCGTCGTGCCGATGAAGCTGCCGCCCTTTGCCTGCGTATTACGGATAAACTCGTCGGAAACCTTCTGCCCGGCGAAGCGCTCGTTGTCCCAGCTGCGCGCGATGATCCTGTCGTTGTTGTCGACGACCCCCATCAGCCATCGCGAGCCCCGCAAATGCGCGGCCAGAATGTCGAGCACCCCCTTGGGGGAAATCGCCAAAGTGAGCAGATAATCGACCTTATCGTTCACCACCACCGGCATCTCGAGCGCGACGACGTTGGGGCGAACGGGGCCGGTGACCATGTCGGAGATCACCGCGCTGCGGTGTTCGATCGCCAGCCGGTCGGCTGCCCGCAAGCCCGCGTCCGTCAGCTTCGGGATCGGCGCGCTCAAGGGCAAACTGGTGACAAAAATCGCCTCGCCATCGGTCCGGCGCAGGGCGATGACACTGTCAGTGACGGATTGGCTGAGTGCTTTTGCCCGCGGGTAGAATTGCTCGAACTTACCCTCGGCGAGCGCTTCGGAGGATGCCAGCACCTGCAGCGCGAGCCTGTAGCGGTTGAGCTCCTGGTCGATCGCCGCGGTCGCGTCGGCGACGATGTCGTAGGCCTGGGCCGTCAGCGCCTCGCGGGCCTGGTCGACGTAGAGCTTGGCGATCAGCAAGCCGGCGGCGAGCAGGG
>DASSPI010000194.1:0-19622 GCA_035699705.1 Xanthobacteraceae bacterium | reverse complement strand
GTCGGCAATCGCAGCACCAAAACCACCATTCTCGGCGAACCGGTCGCGCTGCCGCTGGCGCTGGCGCCGATCGGACTCTGCGGCATGCAGCATGGCGACGGCGAGATCCTGTCCGCCCGCGCGGCGCAGGCCGCCGGCATTCCCTTCACGCTCAGCACCATGTCGATCTGCTCGATCGAGGACGTGGCGGCGGCGGTCGACAAGCCGTTCTGGTTCCAGCTCTATGTGATGCGCGACCGCGGTTTCGTACGCGCTCTGATCGAGCGCGCCATCGCGGCAAAATGCAGCGCGCTGGTTCTCACCATCGATTTGCAGGTGCTCGGCCAGCGCCATGCCGATGTGAAGAACGGCATGACGGTGCCACCGCAGATCCGGGTCAAGAACGTGCTGGACATCATGACGAAGCCGGGCTGGGCGCTCAGCGTGCTGCGCGGCAAGCGCAAGAATTTCGGCAATCTCGCCGGCCATGTGCGCGGCATGGAAAGCGTCAATTCGCTGGCTCATTGGATTGCCGGCCAATTCGATCCGGCGCTGAGCTGGAAAGATGTGGAATGGATCCGCAGCATCTGGCCCGGCAAGCTGATCCTCAAGGGCGTGCTCGACGTGGAGGACGCAAGGCTGGCGGCCAAGTCCGGCGCCAGCGCGTTGGTGGTCTCCAATCACGGTGGACGGCAACTCGACGGCGCACCCTCGACGATCTCCGCATTGCCGAAGATCGTCGATGCGGTCGGCTCCGAGATCGAAGTGATGTTCGACGGCGGCATCCGCTCCGGGCAGGACGTGTTGCGTGCCTTGGCGCTGGGTGCGCGCTCCTGCATGATCGGACGCGCGTATATTTACGGCCTGGGCGCCGGCGGCGAGGCCGGCGTCGCCAAGGCGATCGACATCATCCGTCAGGAGCTTGATGTGACCATGGCCTTGACGGGAACGCGGCGGGTTGCCGATATCGACGGCCGCGTGGTGCTGGGCGAAGCGCGCTGAACAGGCCGGCTTCAATGGCGATAATGAAAGTACCCGGACCGGATCATCCGATCTCGATCGCGCCGCATTGCGGGCGCGTTCGCGTCATCAGCAACAACCGCGTCGTCGCCGACACCACCAGCGCGCTGGCGCTGCACGAAAAGTCCTCTCCGCCGCGCTTCTATATCCCGCGCGAGGACGCGGAGATGGCGCTGTTCGAGCGTACCGCGCACACGAGCCATTGCCCCTACAAAGGCGATGCGGCCTATTACTCCATCCGCATCGGCGAACGCGTCAGCCGGAACGCGATCTGGAGCTACGAGCACCCGTATCCCGCAGTGGCCGAAATCGCCGGCCGCCTGGCCTTTTATCCCGATCGCGTCGATGCGCTCGAAGTCATGCCGGCATAGCGGCCAAAATCCGGCCGCCCGCGCGCCTCATATTTCTTTGTCCGCTCAATCACGAAGCCGGTGGAAGCGGGAACGGGCGGCTGCGGTCAGGCATTTCCCCCAGAGCCTCCAATCGGGAGGAGCCCATGGCCGCCAGCCGTTCCAATATACGGCGCCGTACGGAAGTACCGGCAGAACGCGAGCGCATGGTCCGGGCGCAGATCGCAGGCCGCGGCATCAAGGATGAGCATGTCCTCGCGGCCATGCGGCGGGTGCCGCGCGATGCCTTTGTCGCGTCCGGCATGGAGGAATTCGCCTACGAGGACAGCCCGCTGCCGATCGCGGAGGGGCAGACCATCTCGCAACCTTACATCGTCGCCTCGATGACCGAGGCGGCAGAGGTAAGGCCGGGAGATCGCGTGCTCGACGTCGGTACCGGCTCCGGCTATGCCGCCGCCGTGCTCGCCGAGATTGCAGGCGAGGTCTACACGATCGAGCGTCACAAGGCGCTGGCGGACAGCGCGAGCGAGCGTTTCGAACGGCTGGGTTATCGCAATATCCATGTTCGCCATGGCGACGGCACGCTGGGCTGGCCGGAAGCAGCGCCCTTCGACGCCATCATTGTCGCCGCCGGCGGGCCGGAAATTCCGGATGCGCTGCGCAATCAGCTCACAATCGGCGGACGGCTGATCATCCCGGTCGGCGACTTGATGCACCACCAGCGCCTCGTCAAGATCGTTCGGCGCAGCGAGCATGATTTTTCCGAGCAGGAGCTGGAGCCGGTGCGCTTCGTTCCGCTGATTGGCGAACAGGGCTGGGCCGACACCAATCCGAAAACGGCGAGCCGCACGGCGGCACAAAGGGCGGCAGAAAAACAGACTCCCGCGGATCTGATCCGCGAGGCGGCGATCCGGCTGCCCGCGCCGGAGGACCCGGCCTTCGGAAGGCTGTTCGACCCCTTCGCACAGGCCCGGGTGGTGCTGCTGGGCGAGGCGAGTCACGGCACCTCGGAATTCTACCGGGCCCGCGCGGCCATCACCCGCCGGCTGATCGAGCAGCATGGTTTCAGTATCGTCGCGGTGGAAGCGGACTGGCCGGACGCGGCGTCGATCGACCGCTACGTGCGTCACAAGGAGCCGCGGCTTGGGACCGAGTCAGCCTTTCAGCGCTTCCCGACCTGGATGTGGCGCAATACCGATGTGGAAAATTTCATCGAATGGATGCGCGCGCATAACGCGCGGCGTCCACCGGAACAGCGCGCCGGCTTTTTCGGCCTCGATATCTACAACATGAATGCGTCGATCCGGGCCGTGATCGATTACCTCGACAAGGTAGATCCGGAGGCGGCGAAGATCGCGCGCGAACGATACGGCTGCCTTACCCCCTGGCAGAAGGATCCGGTCACTTACGGCCGCGTGGCGCTGACGACCGGCCACGCAAAATGCGAGGACGCGGTAGCCGCCATGCTGCGCGATATCTTTGCCAAGCAGATGCAATACCGCCAACAGGACGGGGACGACTTCCTCGACGTCGGCCAGAACGCCCGGCTCGTCGCCTCGGCCGAACGCTACTATCGCGTGATGTATCACGGCTCGGCGGAATCGTGGAACCTGCGCGACCGCCATATGTTCGCAACGCTCGAGGCGCTGCTGAATTGGCGCGGCGAGAGCGCCAAGGCCGTGGTCTGGGCGCACAATTCCCACATCGGCAACGCGGCGGCAACCGAGATGGGATTGATCCGCGAGGAGATCAATATCGGCCAGCTCTGCCGCGACCGCTTCGGTGACGAGGCAAGCCTGATCGGCTTCGGCACCGACCGCGGCACGGTGGCGGCGGCTTCCGATTGGGACGGGCCGATGGAGATCAAGCAGGTGCGTCCTGCGCACCGCGACAGCTATGAGCGGCTGTGCCGCGACAGCAAGGTCGACAAATTCCTGATCGATCTGCGCGAGGACGAGCAACCCAAGTTGCACGCAGGACTGCTGTATCCGCGGCTCGAGCGCGCCATCGGCGTGATCTACCGGCCGGAAACCGAGCTTGCCAGCCACTATTTCGATGCCTCGCTGCCCAAGCAATTCGACGGCTATGTCTGGTTCGAAGAGACGCGCGCGGTAACGCCGCTGCCGGCGGTCGAGCGCGCCGGCGTGCCAGAAACTTATCCATTCGGCTTGTGATCGGAGAACGACACCCACGAAGGAGCTTGCGATGAGCGCGACCGGACTCGAAGTTTTCGACAAGACCCTGCAGATCACCAACACCTGGCTCGACGAGATCATGCAGAAGATGGGACCTGACCGGCAGGTGGCGTGGCACATCCTGCGTGCTGTCCTGCACGCCCTGCGCGACCGTCTCCCGGCGGGACTGATGGCGCATCTGGGCGCGCAGCTGCCGCTCCTGGTGCGTGGAGTTTATTACGACCAGTGGCATGCCGGTGACGAGCAGCAGCGCAAGCTGCGAAACCGTGATGAATTCCTCGAGCGCGTAGGCGAAGGCCTCAAGGGCATCCGTCCGGTCAACGTACAGGACGCGGTGCAGGCCGTGTTCGAGGTGCTCAACCGTCACGTCGAGCCGGGACAGGTGCAAAAGGTCCGCGAAGCCCTGCCGGAAGCCGTGCGCGAATTGTGGCCCGGCCGGGCTGGAGGCAAAGGAAAGGTGCAATCGGCCGCCTGAGGCGCTGCGCCACCCGTATCTGCAAAACACTCAACCAATGGAGGAAGTTATGCGCGTGAGTGATGCAATGACCGCAGACGTTCGAATTGCCAAGCCGCAGCAAACCATCGCGGAGGCGGCGCGGATGATGGCCGAGATCGACGTCGGCGCTTTGCCGGTGGGGGACGGCGATCGGCTCGTGGGGATGCTGACCGATCGGGATATCGCGATCCGCGCAGTTGCGCTCGGAAAGAATCCGCAGACCCCGGTGCAGGACGTCATGAGCAAAGAGGTGTTGTACTGCTTCGCCGACCAGGACCTGGATGAGGTCGTGCAAAACATGGCCGACATCAAAGTGCGCCGCATGCCGGTATTGAACCGTGACAAGCGCCTGGTCGGCATCCTCTCGCTCGGCGACGTCGCCCTGGTGGATGATCCCGACGTAACGGGAGAGGCGTTGTGCGAAATCTCGGAGCCGGGCGGCAAGCATTCGCAGCGCCTGGGCCGCGACGGCGCCACGCCGCGCTGAACGCCCGGCACAACCGAGCCAACGCAGAAAGCGGCGGACAAGCCGCCGCTTTCATTTTGCATGGCTGGCGAAAATTTGTGCGGCGGCGCCGCGCGCCCAGCTATTGCGGCACGTAGCCGTCGCGGCCGACGTTGATCCGGGCGGTTTCGTAACTGCCGTCCGGCTTCGGCGTGGCGGCGCTGATCGAAACGGCGGCGCCGGGCTTCAGGTCGGCCGCGCTGCCCGGCACGTTGCGCTGGATGACGGCTTCCGGCGGAACGATGATCTTCTTCTCGCCGTCCTTGTATTTGAGCATCAGCACCTGGCCGTCGGCGCTGCTGACGGTCGTGTCCACCGTGGCATTGGTCATCGTGCCCTTGGGATCGCTGCCCCAGGGGCGGTGACCTTCGCCCGACCCGCGCTGGGACTCCACGAAAATGTTGATCCGGACTGCGCGCTGGCTGCCGTCGGCCTGCGGCATGGCGCCGACGCCGATAAATTCACCCTGTTTAATGCCATCCATGGTCACTTTTTCGACCGCCAGGATTGTGCCCTTTTCGGCGAGGCTGACTTTCACGTCCTCGCCTTTGGCGGTTTTGAGCACAAGGCTCGGCCCGTCGACGCTCACGATGGTGCCGGAGAGACGCTGGGCTTGCGCGAAGGCGAAAGACGGCAGAGCCAGCACAACGAGAGCAGTCAGGTATGCGGCAGTCTTCATGATGCATCCGTCCTGAAAGTCGATCGCTTCCGCTTCCTGCGGGTTTCACAGCGAGCAACACCGGCCTCGCAGCATTATTCCGCACCGGCCTCGCAGTTTTTTCGTGCTGCCTACTTTTCGGCCGCCGCGCCTGCCTTCAAATCCGCTTCTACCAGGGCGCGCAGTTCCGCCGTCACTTCCGGCCGCACTCCGAACCACAGCGAGAAGCCCCGCACCGCCTGGTGCAACAGCATCCCCAGCCCGTCCGCCGTGCGCAGCCCGCGCTTTCTCGCCTCCGTCAACAGCGGGGTTTCCAGCGGCACGTAGACGATGTCGGTCACGACCGCGCTCGGCAGCAGGTCGGCCACATTGATGTCGAGTTCGGGCTGTCCGGTCATGCCGAGCGACGTCGCATTCGCCAGCAACTGCGCGCCCGCCAACAGCCCATTGACCTCCCCCCAGCGCACCGGATGCACGCGCTCGCCGAAGCGCGCGCGGAAAGCCTCTGCCTTTTCGAAGGTGCGGTTGGCCACATAGACGCGCTCGGCTCCACGCGCGAGCAGCGCGAAGACCACCGCGCGCGCGGCGCCGCCCGCGCCGAGCACGATCGCGCTCGCCAGACCGGCATCCCAACCGGGGGCCGCGGCATCGAGATTTTCAGTGAAACCTTCCACGTCGGTATTGGTGGAACGGAGCACGCCGCCTTCCAGCCAGAGGGTATTGGCGGCGCCGACCGCCTGCGCGCGGTCGTCCGGCTGGGAAAGCTCGAGCGCGGCCTCCTTGTGCGGCCGCGTGACATTGGCCCCGACATAGCCGCGCTCCCCCCAGGAGGCGATAAATTCGGCGAACTTCTCCGGCGGCACCGCCTCGCGCCGGTATTCAGCCGTCAGGCCGTGCTGCTTGATCCAGTAGTTATGGATCAGCGGCGAGCGCGAGTGCCCGGCGGGCCAGCCGATGACGCAGGCAGCGCGAAACCCCTCATTCATGTCCATGCTCCCGTGTTTTCCGGGGATCCCTCGTAATAGCCGGGAGCCAAGGTGAAACTTTCCCCCGTTCTTGCCGTTGACGCAGAACCTTATGGGGACTGAGCATGGCCGAACAAGCTACCAAACAAGCTACAACTGCCCCTTCCGTCGCTACGCACGGCGCCATGCGCCTGCCCGCGGTCGATCTGGACAGCTATAACCTTGAACTCAAGGATGACGAAGGCTTTCTCGGCGATCGCGCCAGCAAGGGAGCTTTCCGCGCCATTCTGGAAAACTGGCGCAAGGCCATGCGCAAGAACGGCCCTGATCCGTTCGGCGATGAGCCGAGCGAAGAAATCAGCAAGAAAAAGCTGGATTCCATCATCACCGACGGCGGCCCCGATGCAGCCGGCGTGTTGCACGGTGCGATCGAAGATTTTGCCCAGGAGCTGGCGCTGATCACCCGCCGCTTCCTTAAGACCAAGGGCTGGCGCGACACCGAGCGTATCATGATCGGTGGCGGCTTCCGAGCCAGCAGGGTGGGAGAATTGGCGATCGGGCGCGCCGGCGTGATCCTCAAATCTGACGGCATCGCAATCGACATCATTCCCATCCGCAATGATCCGGACGAAGCCGGCCTGCTCGGCGCGCCACAGCTCGCCCCCACCTGGGTATTTCAGGCCCATGACGCAATCCTCGGTGTTGATATCGGCGGGACCAATATCCGGGCCGGCGTGGTCGAGCTCAATCTGAAAAAAGCGCGCGACCTGTCGAAGTCCGCGGTGTGGAAATTCGAGCTCTGGCGGCATGGCGATGAAGAAGTCAAACGCGATGATGCGGTGGAAGGCTTGGTTGAGATGCTGGAAATGCTGATCAAGAGCGCCCGCAAAGAAGGATTGCGGCTCGCGCCGTTCATCGGCATCGGATGCCCGGGTCATATTGAGGAAGACGGCTCGATCACCCGCGGCGCGCAGAATCTTCCAGGCAACTGGGAAAGCAGCCGCTTCAATTTGCCCAATACGCTGCGCGAGGCAATTCCGAAAATCGGGCCGGACGAAACCGCTATCGTCATGCACAACGACGCGGTGGTGCAGGGCTTGAGCGAAGTGCCTTATATGAAAGATGTGGAGCGCTGGGGCGTGCTCACCATCGGCACCGGCCTCGGCAATGCCCGTTTTACCAACCGCAAGCCCGGCGAAGACTGATCCGCAAGGAAGCCCGACGCAGCGGCGCGTTTGGCTAGCGGCTGAACTTCGGAACGAAATTGGCGCCTTCGCCCTGGCCGCCCGGCGCGGGTGCCGCGGAAGGCATCATCAGACGCTTGCGCATGATGCCGATAAGCTGACCAGCGGGCATCGGCTTGCCGAATAAGTAGCCCTGTCCGATGTCGCAGCCCATCGCCTGCAGCTTGTGGGTTTCGTGGATGGTCTCAACGCCTTCAGCGACGGTCTTCAGCCCGAAGCGCCTGCTGAGCTCGATGATCGTCTCACACAGGCCGGCGTTCACCTTGTCGGTATTGCAGTTCATCACATAGCTGCGGTCAATCTTCAGCTCGCTGAACGGGAGCTGCCGCAGCCGGGCCAGCGAGGAATAGCCGGCGCCGAAATCATCCAGCGCCAGCGTGCAATGGAAGGTGCGCAGGGCGGCGGCGACATCATTGGCGATCTGCAGGTCGTGGATAATCTCGTCCTCGGTAACTTCCATGATCAGGCCGGGCCAGTTCTCGGCGCGCGGCCGCTGTTCGCGCAGAATCTGCGCGATCGGCAGCTTGACCAAGGCGCTGACCGGAACGTTGACCGATAGCTTCAACGATACGCCGTAGGCGGCGCAGGCTTCCCAGTCGCGCAGCGCCGTGATGATGACGCGCTCGGTGAGCGCCAGCATCTGCTCTTCGCTCGCGCCGGGCAGGAACACGCCGGGCGGGACCATGCTGCCATCCGGCTTGCGCGCGCGCACCAGCGCTTCCGCGCCGGCCAGGCGCATGGTGCGGAGATCGATCTTCGGCTGATACCAGAGCTCGAACCAGTTCCGGCGCAGCACCTGATCGAGCGTGACCTTGCCGTCGTCGGGTCCGCGGCCGCGCGCAAAAAGATTCTTGATGGCGCCGAGCATGCTTGCTGTCCACCGATTTCGGAATTCGCGAATTCACCCGCCTTCTCGCCCCGTTATAGAGCTTGCCGCCTCGCCGCAGCGTTAACGCCGGCCCGGCGCCCGCGGTGATGCTTTCTGGTCGGTATTTTCCGGATTCGGTTAGGCAGGCGTTTACCCAAAATCTGCGGGACCTCATGGTGAGGAGCCAGGCGAAGCCCGGCATCTCGACCATTGCAGCGTTTGGCGCAGTGGCCACCCTCGTCCTTCGCGACGTGCGCGCCGCAACACGCAGAGCGATGCACGCTCCAACTGCGCGCTGAAGGCGGATAGCCGTTACGCCGCGGCCACCGCCTTTTTCGCCGCGATGATCTGGTCGGCGGTGCGCCCGGTCAATTCCGCCATGCGATCGAATTTGAAGGTGAAGCTGCCGACACCCGCGGTGGCGGACCGCACCTCGACGATCAGGTCGCCGACCTCCACCTCCGGCATCATCGCCCGCACCACGTCCCAACCGGGCCAATCCTCGCGCGTATCGAAGCCGAGGATTTGTCCGCGCCGTCCGGCCATGATGGCATTGATCTTGGCGGTGGCTTCGCTGGGGCAGACAATCTCCACCAGATGGATCGGCTCCAGCAGCACCGGCTGGCATTGCGGCAGGGCGTCAGCCACCCCGATGCGGCCGGCCTGGCGGAACGCCATGTCGGATGAATCCACCGTGTGATAGGAGCCGTCGATCAGCGTCACCGCAATGTCGACCACCGGGAAGCCGAGCGGCCCGTGCTTGAGCGCGTCGAGGACGCCCTCCTCGACCGAAGGAATGTAATTACGCGGCACCACGCCGCCGGTGATCTTCTCCTCGAATTTGAATCCGGAGCCCCGCGGCAGCGGTTTGATCTCGAGCACCACGTCGCCGAACTGGCCGTGGCCGCCGGACTGCTTTTTGTGCCGGCCGCGCTGCACCGCGCTCTTGCGGATGGTCTCGCGGTAGCCGACGGAGGGCGGACGTGTCACCACGCCGACCCCGAAGCGGTCGGTCAGACGCTCGCCCGCCACCCGCAGATGCATCTCGCCTTGTCCCCACATCACCACTTCGTGGGTTTCCGGATTGTGGAACACCGTCAGCGACGGATCCTCCTCCACCAGCTTGTTCAGCGCTTGGCCGAGCTTGACGTCGTCCTTGCGTTCCTTGGCGGCCGCAGCGATGGCGAGCACCGGCGGATGCGGATCGATCCGGGCGATCTGAGCGGGCGCCTGCTTGCCCGACCCGAGGGTCTCGCCGGTCTTGGCGTGATCCAGCTTGCCGAGCGCGACGGTCTCGCCCGCTCCGGCGGCGCCGCGCTTCTCCGATTGCTGCCCGAACAGCTTGAACACGCCGGCCACGCGATCGGCGACATCGGAAGGCCCGACCAGCTGCGCGCCTTCCGCGATGGAGCCGGCGAGCACGCGGACGATCGACATCTTGCCGCCATGCGCCGTGTGCAGCGTCTTCATCACGAAGGCGACGGCATCATTGCCTGCGGTCTTCAGACCCAGCCGCTTGACGGTCGCCTCGACGCCGGGGGCCTCGTGCCGCAGCGCCTTCAACAGCCGCAGCACGCCGTTGGTGCGCGTGGCGGAGCCGAGCAGCACCGGACAAACCAGCCCTTCGCGCAGCTCCTTGGCGAGATCGTCGAACACCTTGTCGCGCGGCGGCTGGATATCCTCGAGCAACTGCTCCATCAGCTCGTCGTCATGGTCCGCCAGCGTCTCCAGCATGGAGAAGCGGGCGTTCTTTTCGCGCGAGAGCATGTCGCCGTCGAGCGTGACGACCTCAGAAGGCGCGTGTTCCTTGTAGACGAAGGCGCGTTCCAGCGCGAGATCGACGAAGCCGTTGATGGTCTCGCCGGAGAAAGTCGGAAGCTGGCGCAAGAGCAGCTTGCAGCGCGAGGCGGGCTGCAGCAGCGGCAACACGTCGTGGATGGCGGCCGTCGCCTTGTCGATCTTGTTGAGAAACAGGAAGTGCGGAATCTTCTGGTCTTCCAGCTCGCGTAAAATAACTTGCAGCTGCGGAATTTTCTTTTCGTCCATTTCGCAAACCACCACCGCGGCGTCGACGCCGGGCAGCGCCGCGCGCATGTCTTGGGCGAATTCGATAGAGCCGGGGCAATCGATGAAACTATAGCTGTCGCCCATGAAGCTGGTGGTGGCCGCCGACAGCTCCACACTCATGCGGTGATCGCGCGCTTCCTTGCTGGCGTCGCCGACCGACGTCCTGGCTTCCACCGTCCCCTGGCGTTGCACGGCGCCGGTGCGCGCAAGGATCGCTTCAAGCAGCGTGGTCTTGCCGCTTTGGAAGGGGCCCACCAGTGCGATGCACCGGGGACCCTTGGGACTTGTGCCGTTGCCGTTCCCTGTGGCCATGAACACCTCCCATGCTGCATGGCGCTGGCCGGAGGGTTTCCGGCCAGACGCCGGAATGCCATCGTCTCAGGAGGCAAGGCCAATTGGCAAGTCTCACTTAGTTGATTGTTTTTGCCGCAGGCCGGCGCCGGCGCGGCTGGCCGTGCCGCACATATGTCCGGGAAAGACCTAACTCTTTTTCTTGCCGGACTTTTCTCGGAACTCTTAGAGAACCGTTTTGCCCGCCACGCGCGGCGTCAGGCGAAATTTGAAAAGCCTAGCTCTTTTTCTTTTTTGAGCGCTTTACCGTCCTGACGACGGTAGCGCGCACAGGACGCAATTCCACATTGGTGACCGTGGCCGCGAGATTGAGGCCGGTCTGGCCCTGCACGCTGACCGGCTGCAGGGTAATGGAATTGTTGAGCCCGCCGACCAGGACGTTGGCGCCGCCGCCGACGCCGACCGCCGCATTGGCGGACACGCCGCCATAGGACCCGGCGAGCGCGCCGCGCGAAACATTCCGCGACGGTGCGAAGACCAGCCAGCCCAATCCCGTGCCGGTCGTGACGCCGACGTCGAGGCCGACGCGGTTCATCGAGCCGACATAGCCTTCGCCGCCCCTGCGCGTGCTGGGACGGAAGACGCAATTCAGCGCGGCGTTGGAGCCGATCACGTAACCGACGCTCGGGCCTCCGGCGCATTCGAGCACGCCGATCTGGACCGGCTCGGCGAATGCGGCGGTGGATGCGGCCAACGCCGAGGCGGCGACGGTGGAAAATGCAAGGGTTCTGAACATGGACGTCTCCCTTCAATGGGCAGGACCGAAAGCCGGGGATGGCGGATTACGCCTGTGCATTTTATCCCCGCTTCGCCATCGCAGGGTTCACGCTAACTTGAAGTCCGGAAGACGGCGCCGGCCCGGCCACAGCAAAACGGCCGCGCCCGAGGGCGGCCGTCCGGTGCAAGGCCGCGGCTTACCGGCGTTATTTCAGATTGCCGCAGAAGCGCTGGATGCGGCGGCAGGCTTCTTCCAGGTCTTCGGTCTTGGTGGCGTAGGAAATCCGGAACGCCGGCCCGAGCCCGAAGGCGGAGCCATGCACCACCGCCACGCCCTCGGCTTCCAGCAGTTCGGTGACGAAATCCTCGTCATTGGCGATCTGCTTTCCCGATGCCGCGGTCTTGCCGATCGCGTCGGCGCAGGACGGATAGACGTAGAATGCGCCCTCCGGCTTCGGGCATTTGAGGCCCTTCGCCTGGTTCAGCATCGAAACCACCAGATCGCGGCGTTCCTTGAAGATCTTGTTGTGCCGCGGGATGAAATCCTGCGGCCCATCGAGCGCCTCCACCGAAGCCCATTGCGATACCGCCGTTGGATTGGAGGTCGATTGCGACTGGATCATCGCCATCGCCTTGATCAACGGCTCCGGCCCGCCGGCATAGCCGATGCGCCAGCCGGTCATGCAATAGGCCTTCGACACGCCATTGATGGTCAGCGTGCGCTCGTAAAGCTTTGGCTCGATCTGCGCCGGGGTGAAATATTCGAAGTCGTCGTAGACCAGATGCTCATACATGTCGTCGGTCATCACCCAGACATGCGGATGACGCAGCAGCACGTCCGTCAGCGCCTTCAGCTCAGCGCGGGTATAGGCCGCGCCGGTCGGATTCGACGGCGAGTTCAACAGAAACCACTTGGTCTTCGGCGTGATCGCCTTTTCCAGCGCCGCCGCGTCGAGCTTGTAGCCGGATTCGAGGGTCGTCTTGACCTCGACCGGCTCGCCGCCGGCGAGCAGCACCATGTCCGGATAGCTCACCCAATAGGGCGCCGGAATGATCACCTCGTCGCCCGGATTCAGCGTCGCCATGAAGGCGTTGTAGAGCACCTGCTTGCCGCCGGTGCCGACGATGATCTGCGACGGCTTGTAGTCGAGGCCGTTCTCGCGCTTGAACTTGCGGATGATCGCCGCCTTCAGCTCCGGAATCCCGTCCACCGCCGTGTATTTGGACGCACGGCCGCTCTCGATCGCCTTGACCGCGGCCTGCTTGATATTGTCCGGCGTATCGAAATCCGGCTCGCCCACGCCCAGGCCGATCACGTCGCGGCCCGCGGCCTTCAGCACGCGCGCCTTATCCGTCACCGCGATGGTGGCGGAGGGTTTGACGCGCTTGAGTGAGTCCGCGAGGAAAGCCATCGGTCTGCTCCTGAATTGCACGCAGTTCCTAACGGGCCGACGCGGTTGCAGCAAGCCGCAAAAGGCAAAGTTTCAAGCCATTTTGCAGGCAGATGCCGGTTTCCTTCGCGTTGCGAGGAAAGGTCATCGGCCCGGGCTCGGAGGTCTGAGGCGGGCATGCCCGAAGACGGGCGCTTCCGCGGCGGGCCCGCGAGGCCTGTCCTATTACGCCTGCACGATCAAGCCGATGCAGGTCCGATGCGGTGCTCCCGGCTTGCGGCGGCATAAGCGACTGGAACACTTTCGGCCTCGAAATTTACCATTCTTCAAACTCGCGGCGGTACTTTGCCCCTTCATCAACCCCAGGGTGCATCTGGCGTGCGGCGAGAGCAGACCAA
The DNA here is from genome assembly GCA_035699705.1 of Xanthobacteraceae bacterium. GTDB lineage: Bacteria > Pseudomonadota > Alphaproteobacteria > Rhizobiales > Xanthobacteraceae > CANKHA01. The sequence goes on along the minus strand of DASSPI010000194.1, from coordinate 6,418 downwards.
TCAGATCCGCTTCGTGATGGAGGAACTGCTCCCGCCCATTCTGCGCGATACCGCGCTGTTCAAATACGCGGCGTCGCTTGCCTGGGGCAAACATATTTCCGATCTGGCCGAGTTTCGGATATCGGCGCCGTTTGTTACCGCCGAACAATACAGTCAGCTCTATCTTGATCACCCGCGGGTGCACGAGGGCACCGACAATTCGCAAGCTTGCCTGGCGCGCATCGCCGCCGACGTGATCGGACCGACGGTCTGCGATGTCGGCTGCGGAACCGGCGCGCTGCTCCGGCATATCCGCGAGCATTCGCACCAGGATCTGACCCGCATGGTGGGTACCGATCTGATCGCGCCCGAGCGGCCGATCGGCGGAGGCATCGAATTCGTCGCCGTCTGGATCGAGAACCTGCCGTTTGCCGACCGCAGTTTCGACACCGTGGTTTGCACGCACGTCATCGAACACATTTTGAACTATCGCCTTGCGATCGCAGAACTGCGCCGGATCGCCCGCCGGCGCATCATCATCGTGGTGCCGCGCGAACGCGAGGGGATCTACACTTTCAATCCGCACCTGAATTTCTTCCCTTACAGCCACAGTTTCCTGCGCGCCATGATCCCGGTGCCGGAGCGCTACGAGTGCCGCGATATCGGACGCGACATCTATTACTCGGAAGACCGGCCGGACTGATCGGAAACGCCCCCGGGGCGCAGAAAGACACCTCCGCCTTGAGCGTCTCCCAAGCAAACCTGTCACCGAACGAAGGCGGAGGCGCAGTGCGCGGCCTGTTGCTCACATTGCAAAGCGGGGATTGGCTTACGCGCGAGCGCGTGCGGCTCTGGGCGCTGGCGGTGCTGCTGGCGTCGGCCGGAGGCATCGCCTTTCTTTGGATCACCTCCAACGGCCTGGATGATTTTCAGGCTAAACCGCTCGGCACCGACTTCTCGAATATCTATGCCGGCGGCACTTACGTGCTCGACGGCAAACCGGAGTTGGCGTTCGACCCGGCGCTCCAGCATGCGCGTGAGAAGGAGATCTTTGGCGCTCATACGCCGTTTTACGGCTGGTGCTATCCGCCATTTCTGCTGTTTGTCGCCGCCGCCTTGGCCTTGATGCCCTATCTGACGGCGTTGTTCGTCTGGCAGGCGACGACCTTTCCGCTCTATTTGCTGGCGATCTGGGCTATTTTTTCGTCATCGCTTCCGAACCAGCACCGCGGGGACTCGAAGCCCAGTCTTTTCGATGAGCTTGTGCGCAGCCGCATGTGGCTTCTGCTGGCGGTCAGCTTCCCGGCGGTGTTCGTCAATCTCGCGCACGGTCACAATGGGTTTCTCACCGCGGCACTGATGGGCTTCGCACTCCTGTGGCTCGACCGCCGACCGATCGTCGCGGGAATCCTGTTCGGCCTGCTCGCCTACAAGCCGCAATTCGGATTGCTGATCCCGCTGGTGCTGATTGCCACCGACCGTTGGAAAACTTTCGCCGCCGCCGCCGCCACGGTCGGCATGCTCGCGCTCGCCGCGACGCTCGCATTCGGGCCGCAGGTCTGGCCCGCCTTTTTCGCCTCTACCGCTTTCACCCGCGAGGTCGTGCTCGAAGCCGGCGGCACGGGCTGGTATAAAATCCAGACCGTCTTCTCCTGGGTTCGGATGTGGGGCGGGCCGATTCCGCTCGCTTATACCGTTCAAATACTCGTGACTTTGGTCTGCGCGCTCGCCGTCACATGGTTATGGCGCAGCAGGAGTTCAGCGCGGCTGAAGGCGGCAGGACTCATTTTCGCTTCGCTTCTGTCCACGCCCTACAGCCTCGACTACGACCTCCTGGTGCTGGCTCCCGCCATCGCATTCTGGGCCGCTGACGGACTTTCCCGCGGATTTCAAAGCTGGGAAAAAACCACGCTCGCCGCGCTTTGGATGGTGCCGCTGATCGCCCGAACCTTCGCGGAGGCTACGTCGATACCACTGGCGGCTCCGTTGCTGCTGGTCGCTTTCGCGCTGCTGCTGCATCGCGCCGCATGCCAAAGCGGTGCGCCGCTTCTTTGGCTTTCCGCCGGCCGTACAGTAAGATGACCGCAAGACCGCACGGGGCGGCAGCGGAGAAAAGGCATGCAACTCAGCCCCGAACAGATTCAGACCTTCGACGAACAAGGCTTTATCTTTTTTCCCAACTGCTTCCGCCAGGAAGAGGTCGCGCTATTGCGCGACGAGGCGGAAAGAATCCTCAAGCTCGACCGGCAGGAAATCTGGCGGGAAAAGAGCGGTGCGCCGCGCACGGCTTTTGCCGCGCATACTTTCAGCGAGGTCTTCAGCCTTCTGGCGCGGCATCCGCGACTGGTCGAGCCACTGCGTCAGGTGTTCGGCGAAGACGTCTACGTGCATCAGTTCAAGCTGAACGCGAAGGCGGCATTCGAAGGCGAGGTCTGGCAATGGCATCAGGACTACGGCACCTGGGCGCGCGACGACGGCATGCCGCAACCGCGTGCCATGAATATCGCGGTTTTCCTGGACGAGGTGCTGCCGTTCAACGGCCCGCTGATGTTCATTCCGAAGAGTCACAAATGCGGCACGCTGGCCGCAGGGCATGATACCTCGACCACGTCGTACCCGTTGTGGATATTGGACAACGATACGGTAACTCGGCTGGCCGCCGCGGCGGCGGGAGCCGCCGGCCTCGGCATCGTCGCGCCTACCGGCAAGCCGGGTTCGGTGATCATGTTCCATGGCAACCTGGTGCATGCTTCGCCGCCCAACATGACGCCTTACCCGCGCAAGATCGTCTATCTCACGCTCTGCGCCGTCTCCAACCACATCACCAAGTTCACCCGCCCCGAATGGATCGCGCACCGCGACTTCACGCCGATTGATCCGGTGGACGACGACGCGCTGCTTCAATGCGCGCGCGCGCGCATTGCCGCGGAATGATCTTCTAAGCGGCTCGTTCCGGCAAAATAATTGTCTCAAATGCGCCGACGCGGCGACCTAGTCTCGCTCTATTGCAGCGATATGACTTGCCGGCCTTGCAATCGCCTGACTTTATTTGCCCAATCGAGTCGCCAGGGATTCCACCGCCGCACGAGGGACGATGTACACGCTCTATTCCATGCAGCGATCGGGCAACAGCTACAAGGTGCGGCTCGCGCTGGCCAAGCTGGGGATTCCCTATCGCCTGCGCGAAGTGGACATTCTCAAGGGCGAGAGCCACACGCCTGAATTCCTGGCGATGAATCCGACCGGCCAGGTGCCGCTGCTGGAAGTCGCGCCCGGGCGCTACCTCGCCGAATCCAACGCCATCCTGTGGTACCTCGCCGCCGGCACGCCACTGGCGCCTGCGCAACGGATCGAACGCGCCATGGCATTGCAATGGATGTTCTTCGAGCAGCACAGCCTGGAGCCGAATATCGGCGCCGCCTATTTCTGGCTGGCGCTGGTGAAGGGCGGACGTGAATTACAGCAGCACGCGCTGGAAGACTGGATGGAGGAAGGCCATCGCGCGCTTGGCGTGATGAACAAGCATCTCAAGCAGCAACCCTTCTTCGTCGACGGCCGCCTGACCATCGCCGATCTCGCGCTCTACGCCTATACGCATGTTGCCGAGCAATGCGATTTCGATCTCGGCGCCTTCCCGCATGTGCGCGCCTGGATCGATCGCGTCGCCGCCGAGCCCGGACATATTGCGATGGACTGGTCGCCGGCCAAAGTGGTGGCGGCGGAATAGCTGCGTGCTTTGCCGGTCGCGCGCGTTAACCTTTCATTTACCGGCGCCCCCAAATCGCCATCATTCGTCGAAGGCTTCGCCGTAGTGTAGCCGGCTACCCGCCCGCATTTCGCACCAAGTTGATGCCATGTCATCGATTCGGCAAGGCCAAGCAATGCGCCAGGATTTCAGAGGCGGATTCGATCCGCCTTTGCGCTACCACGAGAGAAGGCGCCAGCGGACGGCGCTCTCGCTGTTCGCCGGCCTTGCGCTCGCGATCTCCACAATGATCGCCGCCACTATCGTTTCGATCGGAATCGCGCAGGCGGACATTCTCGTCGCTACCCGGAGCGGCGACGGCACTCTCGCGGTGGCCTTTCTCATTTGCAGCATCATCATCGGCGCAATTGTCGGCGCCATCTACCGCAAGCGGCAGGAACGCCCGGATTGAACGCCGCCGCGGGCAGCGCCGCGCTGCGGAACCCGCCGGACATCCAATCTGTTATGCACTCCATATGAGGCCGACCCGCCAACGCCTGATGATCCGCGCCAGCCTTTGCGCCATAGCTGCAAGCGCGGCCTTTGCCGCGGGTGCTTTGGGCGCCCCGCAGACCTTTCCCTCCTCCGCCGGGCCGATCCAGGTTGAGACCGTGGCCGATGGCCTGCAGCATCCGTGGGCGCTCGCCTTCCTGCCCGACGGCCGGATGCTGGTGACCGAACGGCCCGGGCGCCTGCGCGTGGTCACCCCCGACGGCAAAGTGTCGCCACCGATCGCCGGTCTGCCGAAGATTTTCGCGCGCGGCCAGGGCGGCCTGCACGACGTCGCCGTGGACCGGGGATTTTCGCAGAACCGCACCATCTATTTTTGTTACGCCGAGCCGTCCGGCTCCGGCGCGCGCACGGCGCTGGCCCGCGCACGGCTGGCGGATGAGCCTTATGTCGAAAATCTGCGTGTCATCTTCCGGCAGGAAGGCCCGCTCTCAACCGGCAATCATTTCGGCTGCCGCATCGTGCAGATGCCGGACAACAATCTCTTTCTCACCATGGGCGATCATTTCACGCCGCGCGATGAGGCGCAGAATCTTTCGAACCATCTCGGCAAGATCGTCCGCATCGCGCCCGACGGCTCGGTGCCGAACGACAATCCGTTCGCCGGCCGCCGCGGCGCCAAGCCGGAGATCTGGAGCTACGGCCACCGCAACTCGCAAGGCGCGGCGCTTCATCCATCGTCGGGAAAATTATGGATGCACGAACACGGGCCGCGCGGCGGCGACGAGATCAACATACCGCAGGCGGGCAAAAATTACGGCTGGCCGGTGATCGGCTTCGGCGTCGACTATAGCGGCGCGAAAATCCATGAGGGCACGAGCAAGCCGGGCATGGAGCAGCCGATCCAGCAATGGACGCCGGTGATCGCGCCCTCGGGCATGGCCTTCTATACCGCCGACCTGTTCCCGCAATGGAAGAACAACCTGTTCATCGGCGGGCTGGTCGCGCGGGCCCTGGTGCGGCTCGAGCTCGAGGGCGAGAAAGTCACGAAAGAGGAGCGGCTGTTGCAGGAATTGCGTCAGCGTATCCGCGACGTGCGCGCCGGCCCGGACGGCGCGTTATGGCTGCTCACCGACAGCGCCAATGGCCAGTTGCTGCGGCTGACTCCGGGGCGGTGACGCTCACCAACGGTGAAGGACGAAAAACGCGCCGGCCGCGATGGCGTGAAGGCGATGGCGTGATTCCATGCTATCGCGCGATTTGGCGGCGCCGGTTGCTTCCCGCAGCCAGTGCGCTACAAACCCGCCACACACCCACCGAGAAATGGACACAGCGCGCGTGATCAATTTGCGAATTTCCAGGCCGGCCCTTGCCGCCTGCATGCTGATCGGGACTATTTCGTATTCGGAGACCGGCAACGCGCATGACTATGGGATCGGTTCTCTCCGCATCGATCATCCCTGGGCCACTGCCACGCCGCAAGGGGCCAAGGTCGGCGTCGGTTATATGAAGATCATCAATGACGGTCCGCAGGCCGACCGCTTGATCGCCATCACCAGCCCGGTCTCGCGCAAAACGGCGATTCACACCTCGGTAAAGGAAGGCGACGTCGTGAAGATGCGCCTCCTCGACAAAGGCCTGGAGATCAAGCCCGGCGAAGCCGTGGAATTGCATCCGGAAGGCATGCACGTCATGTTCGAAGGGTTGGCCGGGCCGCTGGTCGCGGGCTCCGGCGCGAAGGCCACATTGACGTTCGAGAAAGCCGGCAGCATCGACGTGGAATACGCCATCGAGCCGCTGGGAACCAAAGCGCCGGCACCGGCCGCGCACACGCATGGCCATACGCATTAGAGACGACGGCATTTCATACCGGAGCCCGGCTGCCGCGGTCTTTGCGAAGTGATTAGACTCCTTTTGCGGGACGGCGTCAGGATTGCACGGATTTGGCAGCTTGATCGCCATTTACCGGTGAACCGGGCAGCCGCTTCCAGCGTTGATGGTCGAAGCCTCTCATCCCGCGCGTAAAGGAAAGCCCATGCCGTCTCTCGCAAGCCGATCGATCGCCGCCACGCTCGTGCTGGCCGCTTTGCTGTGGTGCGGCTCGGCCGTCGCGCAACAGCAGGCGCAGCAACCGGCGCCGCCCAAGCCGTACAAGAAAGTGGCGGTAAGCTTGCCGGCGCCGATCAACGATGCAAGCTTCGAGGCTTTCCGCAAACAGCTCGCCGAAATCGCCCAGCGGAAGGA
>DASSPI010000193.1:0-21675 GCA_035699705.1 Xanthobacteraceae bacterium | reverse complement strand
TCGACAGGAAATCCATCAGCATCCTCCCTCGCAGGTCCCATCCTTATGTGCGTGGATGTTAGACCTATCGATGATTGGGCTATCATTTGGGTCGCGCTTTGGTCAATTGGATTTGGCGACGCGTTGCTGAAAACGGCCGTGCCCCGCTTCCGAAGTTCGTCATCCATTGCTGCATCCTTGGCACCGATTGCACCATGCAATTTGCAACACCGCGACGGTCATGCCATGAAAGACCAATCGCTAAATTGGTTGATGGGAGAGGACGCCGTGTCGGCGCAGGCAAAGCGTAGCGAGGCCAACCGATCGCCCAGATCGAGCGGTGCGCAGGCGCCGCGCGACGACAGTCCGCTCAGCCGGCTGCAGGCCTATCTCGCGGACACCAACCTCGGCGCCGGCAGGCGGCTGCCGCCGGAGCGCGAGCTCTGCACCGAAATCGGCGTCACGCGTGCGCAGCTGCGCGGCGCTCTGGCGAAACTGGAAGCGGATGGATTGGTCTGGCGCCACGTCGGCAAGGGCACCTTCGTCGGCCTGCGGCCGCTCGACAATCTGGCCGACATCTCCGCCATGACGCGCCGGACCAATCCGGTCGAGATCATGAAAACGCGCATGCTGCTCGAGCCGGAGGTCGCCGGCGTCGCCGCGCTGAACGCCACCTTTGGCGATCTGATCGAAATGCGCACCTGCCTGCAGCACACGCGCAACGCGCAGAGCAAGCGCGAATACGACGCCTGGGACAGCCGTCTGCACCGCACCATCGCGACCTCGACGCACAATACGATGCTGCTCTCGCTGATGGATACTTTGGCAGCGGTGCGCAATGCCATGACCTGGGGGCGGCTGGCCGCCAATCCCGGCCCGCCGGCTCCCGATCACCACTCCCATGCCGAGCACGCGGCGATTGTGGCCGCGATCGAGGAACGCGACGTCTCGGGCGCCCGCGAGGCCATGCGCGTCCATCTCGAAGCGGTCGAGCGCAATGTGCTGCGGCGGGTGGCTTCGTCCTAAGACCCGGCGCGCGCCAGAAAACAAACGTCAGATGCTTTCGCCGTTGGTTACGCCGGGGCGCATGCCGAGAGCGGAGAGGAATTCCTGCCGCGTCTGCGGCTGATCGCGGAAGGCGCCGAGCATGCGGCTCGTCACCATGGTCACGTCGGTCTTGTGCACGCCGCGGGTGGTCATGCACTGATGCGCCGCTTCCACCACCACCGCGACGCCATAAGGGTTGAGCACCGCCTCCAGGCAGCCGGCGATCTCCGCGGTCATCTTCTCCTGGGTCTGCAGCCGCTTGGCATAGACGTCGACCAGCCGCGCGAGCTTGGAAATGCCCACCACGCGGTTGCGCGGCAGATAGCCGACATGCACTCGCCCGAGCACCGGAGCGATGTGATGCTCGCAGTGCGACTCAAAGCGGATGTTGCGCAACAGCACGATCTCGTCATAGCCGCCGACCTCGTCGAAGGTGCGCTGCAGATAATCGCGCGGATCCTGCCCGTAGCCGGCAAACCATTCCTCATAGGCCGCGACCACGCGCGCGGGCGTCGAGACAAGACCTTCGCGGTCGGGATCATCGCCAGCCCACTGGATCAGCGTGCGCACCGCCGCTTCCGCCTCGGCGCGCGACGGCTTGCGCAGCCTTGCCGCGCCAGGCGCACTCGCATTGGCCGGCGTTTTAGTTGCGGATTTGGCCATTTCACTTCTCCCGATTGCGGCGCAAGCCGTCGCGAGCCTGTTCATTAGCGGCAGCCGTATCGAAATCCTAGCCACCCGGCCTCCGGCAGACCGGCTTTGGGGCTGAACAGTTTGCATAAATGGTTGATAATGCTGATCTAATTAGGGTGCTCGCGGCATGAAGGGAATAGCAAGACTCCTTCGCCATGCTGGCGCCGAGGCGTTTCGGCCGCGTTGCGTTTGAACCCATGCAGCTCACCATCGAACTCGTGATCGCTTCCGGCGCCGTGATGGCGGCCGGCGGGCTCGGCGTCTGGCTGTTCCGCCGCAACCGGACGCTGCATGCGGATCTTCGCCGCCTCGAGCAGCGCAATGAGGAGTTGGCCGACCGGAATTGGGAGCTGAAGGAAATTGAGGAGCGCGCGCGCAGCTTCCTGGAAGCGCAAGGCGACTTCATTGTCCGGCGCGACGCCGATGGCTGCATCACTTACGCCAATGATGCCTTTTGCGCGCTGGCCGAGAGCGACCGCGAGGTTTTGCTGGGAAGCGATTTCGCGCTGCCGCTGCTCGAGCAGGGCGACAGCGCCGTCTCGCCCGACGGCGCGCGGATCTACGACCAGAAAGTCGCAACCGCGGAGGGCCCGCGCTGGATCGCCTGGCGCGAGGTCAAGGTGCAACTCGACGGCGGGGCGGAAATCCAGAGCGTCGGCCGCGACGTCACCGACCGCACGCAAGCCGAACTGGCGCTGGCGGAGGCGCGCGATCAGGCCGAAACCGCCAACCGCGCCAAATCGCGCTTCCTCGCCATGGTGTCGCACGAAATTCGCACGCCGCTGAACGGCATTCTCGGCATGGCGGATTTGCTGCTCGACACTGCGCTGACGCCGGAACAGGCGACCTATGCCAAGGCGGTGAAGACATCCGGCGACACGCTGCTGTCGCTGATCGAGGAGATTCTCGATTTCTCGAAGATCGAATCCGGAAGGCTCGACCTCGATGCGCGGCCCTTCCCGCTCGTCACCTTGATCGAGGAAGTGGCTGAGTTGCTGGCGCCGCGCGCGCAAGCCAAATCGCTGGAGATCGCCGCCTATGTCGATGACCGCCTGCCCGAGCAGGTCATCGGCGACGCCACGCGCCTGCGCCAGGTGCTGCTGAACCTCGCCGGCAATGCGATCAAATTCACCGACCGCGGCGGCGTCGGCATCGTGGCCGAGCCCGGCGCCTGGCCCGACGAGATCACGATAGCCGTGCGCGACACCGGCATCGGGATTCCCGCCGCGCAACAGGAACGCATCTTCCGCGAATTCGAACAGGGCGACGGCGGACCCGCGCGCAAGTTCGGCGGCACCGGCCTCGGCCTGGCCATCTCCCAGCGCATCGTCGAGCGCATGGGCGGCAGTATTTCCGTGCAGAGCGCGCCGGGCGCGGGCTCGACCTTCGCTTTCACCATTCCGCTCGCGGGTGTCGCGGAGAGCGCCGCCTTTACGCCGCCGGACCTGACGGACAAAGCCATGCTGATCGTTACCGCCGGCGCAATCGAAGCCTCGCTGCTGGCGCGCCGGCTCGGCCGCTGGGGCGCGAAAACCTGCGCGGTCACCGACGAGAAGGTCGCGGCGGCCCTGCTGCCCGAGCGCCAATGGGACGCCATGCTGATCGACCAGGCGATTGGCGCAGCGGCGATCGAGGCGCTGCTCGCGGCCGCCGGGCAGAATGTGGAGCAGCGGATCATTCTCATTCCGCCCGGCGCCCGGCATGAGCTACCGGCGCTGAAAGAGGCCGGCGTCACCGGCTATCTGATCAAACCGTTGCGCGCGGCCTCGCTGGCGGCGCGGCTGACGGCCGCTCCCGATCGCCCGGGCGGACCGGCCGAGGCCGACGGGCAGCTTGAGACGCCCGCGCGCGCGCGGCCGGGCAAGGGGCTGTCGATCCTGGTGGCGGAAGACAACGACATCAATGCGCTGCTCGCGCGCGCCTTGCTGGCCAAGCTCGGTCATCGTCCGGCGATTGCCTCCAGCGGCGCGGCGGCGATCGAATCCTGGCAGGCCGCGGAGGCCGCCGGCACGCCTTACGACCTCTTGCTGATGGACCTGCACATGCCGGGCGTCGATGGTTTCGAAGCCACCGCGCGCATCCGCGCCGCCGAAGCCGAACGCGGCAGCCATCGCACCCGCATTGTCGCGCTCACCGCCAATGCCTCGGCGGAGGACCGCGAGGCTTGCCTCGCGGCCGACATGGACGGCTTCGTCACCAAGCCGCTGGACCGGGAAAAGCTGGCCGAGTTGCTGGCGGCCTCGCTCGCCGCACGAGCGGCGTAAAACGGCACCGTTTCATTGACGCGGTTGTTACGCCTGGCGAGCCCACAATCAACAAGCAGGGAGTCACCAGATAACTGCCGCCTACAATCTGCGCAGCGCGACTTCCTCGACCAGGTGGCTTTCGCTCTTTTTCAGGATGAGATCGGCGCGCTGGCGCGTCGGCAAAATATTGTCGTGCAGGTTGACCAGATTGATGCGCTTCCAGATCGAGGTGGCCACCTCGACCGCGTCGGCGTCCGACAATTTTGAATAGCGGTGGAAATAGGACTTCGGATCGGCGAAGGCGGTGCCGCGCAGCGTGAGGAAACGGTCGACATACCAGGACAGCAACACGTCTTCGCTGGCGTCGAGATAAACGGAAAAATCGAAAAAATCCGAGACGAAGGGAATCGCCTTGCCGTCGCGCGGCGGGCGTCCGGTCTGCAGCACATTAAGCCCTTCGACGATCAGGATGTCGGGGCGGTCGATCTCCACCCATTGGTTCGGGATCACGTCATAGATCAGATGCGAGTAGATCGGCGCGCGCGCCGGACGGCGGCCCGCCTTCACGTCGGCGAGGAACCGCAGCAGCGCCGGCAGGTCGTAGCTCTCGGGAAAACCCTTTTTCTCCATCAGGCCTTCGCGCTCGAGCACGGCATTGGGATAGAGGAAGCCGTCGGTGGTCACGAGATCGACCTTCGGCGTGCCGGACCAGCGCGCGAGCAGCGCCTGCAGCACGCGCGCGGTGGTGGACTTGCCGACCGCGACCGAACCCGCGACGCCGATAATGTAGGGCATCTTGGTATCCTCGGTGCCGAGGAAGGCCTGCTGCACATGAAACAGCTGCTGCGTGGCCGAGACATAAAGCGAGAGCAGGCGCGAAAGCGGCAGGTAAATCTCCTCCACCTCCGCCATGTCGAGGCGGTCATGCAGCGAGCGCAGCCGCGCAACCTCCTCCGGAGACAGCGTCATCGGCGTGTCTTTGCGCAAGGCGGCCCATTCCCCGCGCGGGAAGATGCGGTAGGGCGAGAGCTGGCTTTCGGTGCGCTGCTCCATGAAATTTCCTATGCTCACTCGCGCGGCCGCGAGGATTTTTCTTCCAGGCCGGACATCCCCTGGCGTTCGGAAAGCGCCGCCTCGATCTCGGCAAGGCTGATGCCGCGCGCATGCAGGACGATGAGCAAATGGTAGAGCAGGTCGCCGCTTTCCGCGATCAGGCGCTCGCGGCTTTCCGCCGTCGCCGCGATCACGGTCTCGACCGCTTCCTCGCCCAGCTTCTTGGCGCACTGGGCGACGCCCCGGTCCAACAGCTTGCGCGTATAGGAAACATCGGGGCCGGCCTTCGCGCGCGTCTCGATCCGTTTTTCCAGGTCCTGCAAGGTATATTTGGCCATGTGCTACTCCAATCCTGCCATATCACCTCCACCCGGCTGCGGGGAGGGGTACTTTAGGGCAGGCCGCGACAGGACCATTCATGCGTGAGAAGGTGCTCGATTTCTGGTTCGATTTTGCCTCGACCTATTCCTATCCGGCCGCCCAGCGGATCGGGCCGCTGGCGAGCAAGGCGCGGGTGACGGTGCGGTTCCGCCCTTTCCTGCTGGGTCCGATTTTCCAGGCCCAGGGCTGGGACAGCTCGCCGTTCAATCTCTACGAAGCCAAGGGCCGCTACATGTGGCGCGACCTGGAGCGGCTCTGCGCCGACCTCGATCTGCCGTTCCGGCGTCCGCAGATGTTTCCGCAGCAAAGCGTGCTGGCGGCCCGGGTCGCGCTGATCGGGCTGAAGCTGCAAGAGAAATGGGGCAAGCATTTCTGCCTCGCGCTGTTCCGCGCCGAATTCGGCGAAGGCAAACGGATCGACGATCCGGCGACGATCGGCGAGATCCTCACGCGGTTGAAGGTCGATGCCGCGCCCGTGCTGGAGGCGGCGCGCTCCGACGCGTTGCGGGTTGGCTTGCGGACGGAGACCGAGGAGGCGCAGCGGCTCGGCATCTTCGGGGCGCCGACCTTCGTCACGTCCGACGGCGAAATGTTCTGGGGCAATGACCGGCTGGAGCGTGCCTTGGCTTGGGCGAAGAAGCCGCGATCTCCGCGCGAAGGCGGAAAGCGGGGGACGAAGCGCGGTAAGTGACGGTTTTTTCGTCCTGGCCGCACTTGTTGCGGCCATGGCGACGCCGTTCCTAAGCGTCCAGCCGCACCGGCAGGCCGGCCTTGGCCATGAACTGTTTGGCCTCCGCCACCGAATGCTGGCCGAAGTGGAAGATCGAGGCGGCGAGCACGGCGGTGGCATGGCCCTCGCGAATGCCGTCGACCAGATGTTGCAGCGTGCCGACCCCGCCGGAGGCGATTACCGGCACCGGCACCGCGTCCGCCACCGCGCGGGTGAGCGCAATGTCGAAGCCGGAGCGGGTGCCGTCACGGTCCATCGAAGTGAGCAGGATTTCACCCGCGCCGAGCGCAGCCACCTCGCGCGCGTAATCCACCGCGTCGAGGCCGGTCGGCTTGCGGCCGCCATGGGTGAAAATCTCCCAGCGGTCCTGCTCGCCCGGCTGCGAGACTTTCTTGGCATCGACCGCGACCACGATGCATTGATCGCCGAATTTTTCCGCCGCCTCGCGCACGAAGGCGCGCCGCTCCACCGCCGCGGTATTGATCGAGACCTTGTCTGCGCCCGACGAGAGCAGCGCGCGGATGTCCTCGACCGTGCGCACGCCGCCGCCCACCGTCAGCGGCATGAAACAGGCTTCCGCCGTGCGCTGCACCACATCGAGAATGATGCCGCGCTTCTCGTGACTGGCGGCGATGTCAAGGAAGCAGAGCTCGTCCGCGCCCGCCGCGTCATAGGCGATCGCGGCCTCCACCGGGTCGCCGGCGTCGCGCAGGTCGACGAAATTGACGCCCTTGACCACGCGGCCGTCCTTGACGTCGAGGCAGGGAATGACGCGGACCTTGAACATCACGCCACCTTTTGCGCGGCGCGGATCAGCGCGAGCGCTTGCGCCGGGTCGAGCCGGCCGTCATAGAGCGCGCGGCCGGCGATGGCGCCCGCGAGCTTCTTGGCGCGCGGCTGCAGCAGCGCCTTCACGTCCTCGAGCGAGCCCAATCCGCCCGAGGCGATGACCGGGATCGAGACCGCTTCCGCCAGCGCGATGGTGGCGTCGAGATTCAGCCCCTTGAGCAATCCGTCGCGCGCGATGTCGGTATAGATGATCGCGGCAACACCGGCGTCCTCGAAGCGCCGGGCGATCTCCAGAGCGGAAAGCTGCGAGGTCTCCGCCCAGCCTCCCACCGCCACTTTGCCGTCGCGCGCGTCGAGCCCGACCGCGATCCGGCCGGGATATTTCTTCGCCGCCGCTTTGACGAAATCCGGATCGCGCACCGCCGCGGTGCCGATGATGACGCGCGTCACGCCTTTGCCGAGCCAGCCTTCCACCGTCGCCATGTCGCGGACGCCGCCGCCGAGCTGCAGCGGAATCTTGATGGCGCGCAAGATCGCGTCCACCGCCTGCGCATTCACCGGCTTGCCGGCGAAGGCGCCGTCGAGATCGACCACATGCAGATAGTGGAAGCCCTGCTGCTCGAAGGCGCGCGCCTGCGCCGCCGGGTCGCGGTTGAATATTGTCGCGCGCGCCATATCGCCCTGCTGCAATCGCACGCAGGCGCCTTCCTTCAGGTCGATGGCAGGAAAAAGAATCATTCGTGCCCCAATGCACTGCGCCCCGGACTCCCCTCCCCTTGCGCAGCGGCGCGGAGGGATCGGGGGTGGGGGGTGTTTGCGAGAAATAGAAGAATTCCCCACCCCGACGTTTTCAGCGCCGACCCTCCCCGCCACGCGGAAGAGCGCGCGGGGGAAGGGAAAGCAGAGCCAATTCCGGGACGTTTCATCATCACGGCTTCCATTTCAGGAAATTGGCGATCAAGGCCAGTCCGAGCCGCTGGCTTTTCTCCGGATGAAATTGCGTACCGACCATATTGTCGCGACCGACCACCGCGGTGATCGGCCCGCCGTAATCGGTCTCCGCCAGAAGATCGCCCGGGTCTCCCGGCTTGAGCTGATAGGAATGCACGAAATAAGCATGCACGCCCTGCGGCCCGAGCGCGATGCCGTCGAACAGCGGATGCGCCTTGCGCACCTCGAGCGTGTTCCAGCCCATGTGCGGAATCTTCAGGCTCGCGTCGGCGGGCGCGATCTTGTCCACTTCGCCCGCGATCCAGCCCAAACCCTCGGTCACTTCATATTCGCGGCCGCGCTCCGCCATCAGCTGCATGCCGACGCAGATGCCGAAGAACGGCTTGCCCTGGCGGCGCACGCCTTCCTCCAGCGCCTGCAGCATGCCGGGCACGGCATCAAGCCCGCGCCGGCAATCGGCGAAGGCGCCGACGCCGGGAAGCACGATGCGCGCGGCCCGGCGCACCACCTCCGGATCGCTGGTCACCACAATGGGCCGATCAAGCGCGGCCTCGCGCGCGGCGCGCTCGAAAGCCTTCGCGGCCGAGTGCAGATTGCCCGATCCATAATCGACGATGGCAACGCTCACCGCGGCGCTCCCGGCTGCGGAAACAGCCCGATGATCTGCGCATCGCCGGGCCGCGAAAAGCCTCCGGGCGGTTGCGCCGCCGGCGTTGGCGGCATTGACGGCAGCGGCGGCGTCCAGGCGGCGAAGAATCGCCGCTCCGCGGTCTCCACATCCTCGCCCACGACGAGACCGATGTTTTTCCAGCCGCGCCGGCTCAAGGTCCAGCGGCGCAATGTGCCCGCCTCAAATCCGACCAGCAGCGCCAGCAGCAACCAGACGACAAATTTTACGATGCCGGCGGCGCCGAGCGCCCACAGACCGATTTGCAGGCCGATCGAGACCACGAAATAGAACAGCGTCACCAGCCAGAGCCGGCGCCACAGCATCCACAGCGGGCCGAGCAGAAAGGCCCAAAAATAGAATCCGTCGCGCACGAAGGCGAAGCGTTCCGGATCGGCGGAGGCTTCATTCTTCCGCGGCAGCGGTTCATGCACGGTATAGACGGCCATGCGCTTCCTCGAACTATTCTACCGTCATGCCCCGCGCAGGCGGGGCATCCAGTAATCGCCAGCGTCTCAGATAAGCATCAACTGTGGTGATTACTGGATCATCCGCCTTCGCGGATGATGACCTGTAACTATCCGCCGAGCGAACCCTTGGTGGAGGGCACCTCGTCCTTGGCGCGCGGGTCGATTGCCACCGCAACCCGCAGCGCCCGCGCCAGCCCCTTGAAGCAGGATTCGGCGATGTGGTGGTCGTTGGTGCCGTAGAGCGTCTGCGCATGCAGCGTGATCCCGGCATTCATGGCGAAAGCCTGAAACCACTCCTGCACCAGCTCGGTGTCGAAGGCGCCGACCTTGTCGCGCACGAATTCCGCCTTGAAGACCAGGAAAGGCCGGCCGGAGATATCGATCGCAACCCGCGTCAGCGCCTCATCCATCGGAACATGGACGTCGGCGTAGCGGGTGATGCCCCGCATGTCCCCGAGCGCCTGCTTCACTGCCTGGCCGAGCGCGATGCCGACGTCCTCGGTGGTGTGGTGATGGTCGATATGCAGGTCGCCCTTGGCCTTCACCGTGACGTCGATGCGGGAATGGCGGGCAAGCAGGTCGAGCATATGGTCGAGGAAGCCGATTCCTGTGGAAACCGTCGCGGCTCCCTGCCCGTCGAGGTCGACCGAGACCTCGACGTCGGTTTCCTTGGTCTTGCGCTTGATTGATGCGGTTCGCATGGCGACGCCTTTTATCAGGCGTCGCCAGACTTCGCTACTGCATCGCAAAAGGGGTTAATCGCTGTCAGCCGCGAAGGTCGGGGGAAGGATGGACTTGGCGGGATAGCGCTTGTCCAGGAACTCAAAAACGACGCCGAGCACCAATCCGTAGACCAGGTGCAGGCCCAGCATCCCGACCGGCTCTACCAGGCCAAGCCGCCAGCCGAACAGGCCGGCGCCGATGACCGGCATGAAGATCACCATCATCGCCACCCAGGCAAGGACGCCGAAGACCAGGCCCTTTTGCCAGCGCGGCCGCCGCTCATCCGTGGTCGCATCGAAAGCCGTGAATATCGGGCCCCAGAGCAGCGTGCCGACGATGAAATGATCGACCCAGGCGGCCGCCATCTGGATCGACCCCAGCTTGTCGATGTGTTGGACGATATCGAGCTCCGGCAGAATGCCGAGGGCCTTAAACGACAAAAAGATCGCGGACAGAATGACCGTCGCGAAGAAGCCCGCGATCACTCCCTTCCAGCTATTCGGCATGATTCTCTCCCTAGACTTTTTTAGGGGGCGGACGCTGCCACCGAATGGTAACGGGTGGAATTGCGTCTCGTTGTCCCAGCCCATACATGACCCTGAACGAGGGATTTTAGCAATGCAGTCCGACCAACCTTCCTGGCACGGCACGACGATTCTGACCGTCCGCAAGGGCGGACTGGTCGCGATCGGGGGCGACGGCCAGGTCTCGATCGGCCAGACCATCGTCAAGGCCAATGCCAAAAAGGTGCGCAGACTCGGCAAGGGCGACGTGATCGGCGGCTTTGCCGGCGCCACCGCCGATGCCTTCACCCTGTTTGAGCGGCTGGAGGCCAAGCTCGACCAATATCCCGGCCAGCTCACCCGGGCGGCCGTCGAACTCGCCAAGGACTGGCGCACCGATCGCTACCTGCGCCGGCTGGAAGCGATGATGATCGTCGCCGACAAGGATGTATCGCTGGTGATCACCGGCGCCGGCGACGTGCTGGAGCCGGAAGCTGGGACCGCCGGCATCGGCTCGGGCGGCAACTTCGCGCTGGCCTCGGCGCGCGCGCTGATGGACAGCCCGCTCGATGCGGAGGGCATCGTGCGCCGCTCGCTCGATATTGCCGCCGATATCTGCGTCTTCACCAATCGCAACGTGACGATCGAGACGTTGAAGGGCGGCTGACGCATGGCGGCGCCGGTGTATCAGTTTCGTCGCATGACGGCGGCGGATTTGGCTATGGTTGGCGGATGGCTGGCGATGCCGCATGTCGTGGATTGGTGGGGCGACGCAGACAAACAATTAGATTTCGTCCGTCAGGACCTGGAGTGCCTGGCAATGGATCAGTTCGTGGTCGCCGCCGGGGACCGCCCCTTTGCCTATCTGCAATGCTACGATCCGACGGCATGGCCGGAGAATGGGCTCGGCCCGCATCCGTCCGGAACGCGCGGCATTGACCAGTTCATCGGCGACCCCAATATGATCGGTCACGGCCATGGCTCTGCTTTCATCCGCCAGTTCACCGACGGCCTGCTGACTGCGGGGAGACCGCGCGTGCTGACCGACCCCGATCCGGCTAACGCGCGCGCGATCCGCGCCTGTGAGAAGGCCGGCTTCCGCGCCGAGGGGGTGGTCGACACGCCCGACGGTCTCTCACTCCTGATGGTACGCGACGCATGACTGATTTTTCTCCGCGTGAAATCGTTTCCGAACTCGATCGCTTCATCATCGGCCAGGGCGACGGCAAGCGCGCGGTCGCGATCGCGCTGCGCAATCGCTGGCGCCGCCTGCAACTCGATGAAAAGCTGCGCGACGAAGTGCTGCCGAAAAACATCCTGATGATCGGACCGACCGGCGTCGGCAAGACGGAAATCTCCCGGCGGCTGGCGAAGCTCGCGGGCGCGCCTTTCCTCAAGGTCGAGGCGACCAAATTCACCGAGGTCGGCTATGTCGGGCGCGACGTGGAGCAGATCGTGCGCGACCTGGTCGAGATCGGCATCGGACTGACGCGCGAGCGCAAGCGCAAGGACGTGCAGGCGCGCGCCGAACTCGCCGCGGAAGACCGCGTGGTCGACGCGCTGGTGGGCGCGACCGCGAGTCCGGCGACCAAGGAATCTTTCCGCCGCCGGCTGCGCGCGGGCGAGCTCAACGATAAGGAAATCGAGATCGAGGTGCAGTCGGGGTCCTCCGGCCTGCCGATGTTCGAGATTCCCGGCATGCCGGGAGCGCAGATGGGCGCCATCTCGATCGGCGATATCTTCGGCAAGATGGGCGGGCGCACCAAGACGCGCCGGGTCACCGTGGGCGAATCGCACGATATCCTGATCAATGAGGAATCCGACAAGTTGCTCGACAACGAACAACTGGTGCAGGAATCGATCAGGGCGGTGGAGCAGAACGGCATCGTCTTTCTCGACGAGATCGACAAGATCGCCGGGCGCGAGGGCCGCGGCGGCGCCGACGTGTCACGCGAAGGCGTGCAGCGCGATCTGCTGCCGCTGATCGAAGGCACCACGGTGTCGACCAAGCACGGCCCGGTGAAGACCGATCATATCCTGTTCATCGCCTCGGGCGCCTTCCATCTGTCGAAGCCGTCGGACCTTCTGCCCGAGCTGCAGGGGCGCTTGCCGATCCGGGTCGAGCTCAAGGCGCTCACGCGCGACGACTTCCGCCGCATCCTGACCGAGCCGGAGGCCTCGCTGATCAAGCAATATGTGGCGCTGATGGCGACCGAGGGCGTGACGCTGGAATTCTCCGCCGACGCCATCGACGCGATTGCTGACGTTGCCGTTTCGGTCAATTCCAGCGTGGAGAATATCGGCGCGCGGCGCTTGCAGACCGTGATGGAGCGTGTGCTCGACGAGATTTCCTTTGCAGCGCCGGACCGCGCCGGTGAAATCCTGAAGGTCGACGCCGCCTATGTGCAGCAGCATGTCGGCGATCTCGCCAAGAACGTCGACCTGAGCCGGTTTATTCTCTAGCTGCTTATCCCTCCCCTTGCAGGGGAGGGATAAGAAAAGGACTAGCGCACTTTCCGCACGCGCAGATACAGCGCGCCTTCGCCGCCGTGACGCTGGTGCGCCTCTTCATGGCCAACGATCATCGCGCGGAATTCCGGCAGCGCCAGCCAGAGCGGCACCTGCCGCTTCAGCACGCCGCCCTCGCCGCCCCGGCCCTTGCCGGTAATGACCATCACCAGCCTGGCGCCGCGGGTCTGCGCGGCATGCAGGAAGCGCAGCAGCGCAGCATGCGCTTCGGCTTGCGTCAGGCCATGCAGATCGATGCGGCCGTCGATCGGATCGCGCCCGCGCGCGACGCGCTGTTTGGCGCGGCGGCCGAGCGGCGCCAGCACGGGCGGAGATTCGCTCTTCGGCCTGGAGGGCTGCGGTTTGGCAAGACGCGGCGGTTGCGTCGGAACGGGCCGAGCCTTTGCATCGCCTGCGGCTTGCATTTCCTCTGGAGCGATCGGGCGCAACGGCTGAATGCCGCGCGTGATCTCGCGCCACAAGACCCTCTCATCGTCATTCAGCCGCCGGCCGCGCGATCCGCTCATCGGCTGGCTTCGACCCTCGGCCGTGGACGCGGCAGGGGCGTCGCCCGGGAATCGGTCAGAAAGAATTCCGGCCGCGGCGGCGGCAGCGGCACGCTGCGGGCAGCGGGCGCGAAATCGAGCTCGCGCGGGAGCAGCATGGCAAAGCGCGCCGGATGGCGGATGCGGCCCGCGACCTGCCCGGCTTCCTGGCCGGCGCCGAAATAAAGGTCCGCGCGCGCCGGCCCCACGATGGCCGAGCCGGTGTCCTGCCCCACCATCAGGCGGCGGAATTTGGTCTTCGCCTGCAGGCTGTCGATCGGCAGTTCGGCCTCGATGTAAAAAGGCGTGCCGTAAATGTGCAGCGCCTTGTCGACCGCGATCGAGCGGCCGGGCGTGAGCGAGACCCCTTGCGCGCCTTTCGGCTCTTCCACCGCCGACAGCGGGACCTCACGGAAGAAAACATAAGATTTGTTCTTGCCGCGGATTTCTTTCGCGTCGTCCGGATTTTCCTCCATCCATTTGCGGATGCGGTCCATCGACATTTCTTCGCGCGGAATGGCGCCGTTTTCGATCAGGAAGCGCCCGACCGGTGAATAGGGATGCCCGTTATGGGCGGCGTAATTGACCCGCACGATTCCGCCGTCCGGCATGCGGATCCGCGCCGAGCCCTGGATCTGGATGAAGAGAAGATCGATCGGATCCTTGAGCCAGCAGATCTCGAGATTGCGCCCGGTCAGCACGCCCTCTTCAATCTCGGCGCGGTCGTAATAGGGCACGATTTTTTTGCGGCCGAATTTGCGCCCGACCGGACCCTTGTTCGGGAAGCCGTCGCTGATGCGCCGCCGCCCGCCTGGAATGAGGTTGGAGGGCTTGCGATGAAGCGGCACCTGGAATTCCTCGCTCCAGGTGCGAGAGCCTTCCACGATCGGCTCGTAATAGCCGGTGAGAAAACCGGCGGCCTCGCCCAGCGTGGCGATCCGCACCGGACGAAAGTTCGTTTCGAAGAAGCCGCGCGCCGTCTCATTGTCGGAGGCGGTATAGGCCCGCGCGCGGCGGCAGATATCCTGCAAGGCGCTGAACATCGGTCCGGCTTCGCGCCCCGGCGCGGTGCGCGGCAGGATCGCCTTGCAGCTGTCCATGAATGTCTTGAACGCCGTCAGGTGATCGTCTTCCGCCCAGCCGCCGAGATCGGACCAGGCCAGCGGCTCGAGCTGGCTGTTGGGGATTTTCACCGTGGAATCCTGCGCGGCGGCAGGCGTCACCGCGCTCGCGCAAACCGCCGTCAGTGCTGCAAGCAAAATGGAAGATGCCGCGAGCCGCGCCGCGCACGCCATCACTGCCCCGCTTCGGTCGCGATCAGCTTCCAATTCGGGTCGCGCGAGGAGATGTCGCGCGCGAAGGTCCACACGTCGGTCACTTCGGTGACCTTGTCGGAATTGCCGTCGATCACCACACCGGCTTTGTCGCGCGTGACGGAGATGAGCTGGGAGACAAAGCGCACCGTGATTTGCGCCGACTTGCCGCGCATCTCGGCGCCGGTAATTTCAGCCACATCGATAGAGACGAAGCGGGTCTCCGCCTTCTCGCCGCGCTTTTCACGTTCGGTGATGGCGGTGTCGAAGCCTTCGTAGACGTCGCGCGAGAGCAGATTCTTCAGCGTGCGGCGGTCGCCTTCGGCATAGGCGGTGACCACCATTTCATAGGCCGCGCGCGCGCCGGCAATGAAATGCTTGGGATCGAAGTCGGGATCCGAGGCGGCGATCGCATCCAGCCCGCCCGCGGTCGGCGAGCCGATTTCCGCAATCCCTTTCCAGCGGTCGGCGGAAGCCGGCTCGGCGCTTACGGCCGGCTCGGCGGCGCGACCCGGCAGACTGACCACATTGTCCTTGGCGGCATCCTTGGCGGCGCCCCGCACGGAATCGCGCGAGAACGGATCATAGGGCGGCCGTTCCCGGCCGGTGCGTTGGCCCAAAACACTGCGCAGCCGCAGGAAGATAAAAACCGCGACGGCCAGAAAAACGATGGTGTAAATGTCGAACACGTCTCGCAAGACTCCGCAGCCGTGGCGACGGGACATTGATCAGCCGGCAGCGGGCTTGCCACCGGTCGGGCCCTGTTACCGGCTATGTAGGCACCGCGAGCCGGTCGATCTAGGCCCTGCGCCCATTTGGCGGCGCAAATAAGGTGAGCGCCAGAAGGACATTAGACGATCCGCGACTGCGCGCCAACAGAGCCCTTATATGGAGTGGAATGGCAATAATGGTTAAGTGGCTCCTTTGGGCGGCAGCGGCGCTGCTGGCGGCGGAAGTTGTGGCTGTTGTCGCGGTCGCCTCGGTGGTCGGGGCGCTGCCGGCACTCGGCCTGATGATCGCCACCTCGCTCGCCGGCGTGGCGGTGTTGCGGCATCCCGGCCGGACCCGCATCGACCGGCTGCACGAAGCGGTGAGGAAAAACGGCATCGGCGGGCTGGAATCGAGCGGCGACGCGTTTTTGACGGTTGCTGCGGGGTTTTTGCTGCTATTGCCGGGCTTTATCACCGATGCGGGCGGGCTCCTGCTCCTGCTGCCTCCGGTCCGGCGCTGGATCTCCGGGCGATTCCAGCGCGCCATGCAAACCCGCCCCTCCGGACAACCCGGCGTGGTCGATCTCGAGCGAGATCAATGGAACCAGGTGCCGGAACAGCAGATCGAGGATCGGCGCCGCCCAAGCGGCTCAGCACGATGATCCCATGCATTCTTGTCGCGCCAAAGCCGCTGTGTTAGGCCGCGCGCAACGGCGGCCGCCGATCACGAAGTTTTTTGGAGACAAGCCATGTCCAACACCAGCAACGGCGGAGAACCGAAGGATCAGCCGCCGCAGCCGCCCCCGCCTCAGCTCAATGTGCTGGCGCAATACGTCAAGGATTTCTCCTTCGAGAATCCCAACGCGCCCGCCTCGCTTGGCGCTTTCCAGCAGGCGCAGCCGACAATCAATGTCCAGATCAATGTGCTTGCCAACGCGCTGAACGCGACCGATTTCGAAGTGGTTCTCAAGACCGAGGGCAAGGCCGAACGGGATGGGAAAGTGTTGTTCAGCTTCGATCTGGCCTTCGGCGGCGTTTTCCGCATCCAGAACGTGCCGCAGGAAAGTTTGCATCCGGTCGTGATGATCGAATGCCCGCGGCTGCTATTCCCGTTTTCGCGCGAGATCGTCGCAGCGGCGGTTCGCAATGGCGGATTTCCGCCGCTGTTGCTCGATCCGGTCGACTTCGTCGCTTTATACCGGCAGCGGCTCGCGCAGGAGAGCGCTCAGGGCAGTGCTACCCCGGCCTGATCCGGAGCTGTCTGCTCGATCGCCGCGACATCCATCGGCACGGAGTCTTGCGGAAGGACGATGGAACGATAACCGTTCCAGAGCGCCGCATCGCCGAGCGTGGCGATAAAGCTGCGATGCGCCCCGAGCTCCTCTGGCGTCAACCGCGCCGCTAGCGGCTGCGGACGCACGCGGGAAGCCGCGATCTGTTGCGGCGTGCGATCCAGCTCCTCGCCGTTTTCCACCAGGATGAGCGTGGCCTGCCGCGCATCGATCAGCTCGATATAGACCTCGGCCAGCAGCTCGGCATCGAGCAGGGCGCCGTGCTTGGTGCGGCGCGAGGCATCGATGCGATAGCGCAGGCAAAGATCGTCCAGCCGGTTGGAGCCGCCGGGATATTTCCGCCGCGCCAACAGCAGCGTGTCGACCATGCGCGTGCGGTCGAGCAATGGCCGCGCGGCACGCTCGAGCTCGGCATTGAGGAAGCCCATATCGAAGGCGGCGTTATGGATCACCAGCGGCGCGTCGCCCAAAAAGGTCAGCAGATCGTCGGCGATCTCATGGAAGCGCGGCTTGTCCTTCAACATCTCCAGCGAGATGCCGTGCACCCGGAAAGCCTCTTCCGGAATGTCGCGCTCGGGGTGGACGTAATGATGGAAGACCTGCCCGGTCGGGATGCGGTTGAGCAGCTCGACGCAGCCGATCTCGACCAGCCGGTGCCCCTGATACGGATCGAGGCCGGTCGTTTCGGTATCGAGCACAATCTCGCGCATGACAATCCAGCTTATTGGATCATCCGCCTTGGCGGACGATGACAGAGGGGCGAATCACTTTCGCCGCTTGGGCATTTTAGCAACCTGGCGCAGGATTTCCTGCACTTGCGCGCGGGCGGCCTCGAAACCCTGTGAACTGTCGACGATAAAGTCGGCCCGGCGGCGCTTTTCCGCATCCGGAAGCTGGTTGGCGATCAGCGCCTCCAGCTTTTCCTCCGTCAGGCCCGCGCGTTCGAGCAGGCGCGCGCGCTGCACCGCGGCCGGCGCGGAAACCGTTACCACCGCATCCACCCGCTCCTGTCCGCCGGTTTCGAACAGCAGCGGGATGTCGAGCAGCGCGACCGGCGCGCCCTTGCGCTCGGCTTCGGCAAGGAACCTGACCTCCGCTTCACGCACCAGCGGATGCACAATGGACTCAAGTTGCCGCAACGCGGCCTTGTCACCCAGCACCCGCTCGGCAAGCTTGACGCGATCGACCTTGCCGCCGGCGGTGGTGCCGGGAAAGGCCGCCTCGATCGCCGGCGCCGCCGCGCCGTCATACAGAAGATGCACGGTGGCGTCGGCGTCATGCACCGGCACCCCGGCTTCCGCGAAGAAGCGCGCCGTCGTCGATTTTCCCATGCCGATGGATCCGGTCAGTCCGATGACAAACATCTCATTCCGCCAGACAGCGTTCGCGCCGAAGGAAATCCATGAGCGGCAACAGCGGCAGGCCAAGGATGGTGAAGTAGTCGCCTTCGATCCGCTCAAACAACTGGATGCCGGCCTTTTCCAGCTGATAGGCCCCGACGCTGGATGTCACCGCGTCGGCCGCCAGGTCGAGATATTGTTCGAGAAACTGGTCGGAGAACATCCGCATGGTCAGCCGCGCCACATCGGCGTGCTCGAACAGCACCTCGCCATCGCGCATCACCGTCATGGCCGAATGCAGGGCATGGGTCTTGCCGCGCAAGTCGCGCAACTGAGCGGCGGCGGCGGCCCGATCCGCCGGCTTGGAGAAGCGCCGCGCGCCCAGCGCCAGCGTCTGATCGGCGCCCAGCACCAGCCGGCCGGGTCTTTGCGCCGCCACCGCGCGCGCCTTCTCCCGCGCCAACAAGACCGCGGCGACGCCGGCATCCTTCGCCGAGGCCTTTGCCTCGATGCCGCGCTCGTCGATGTCGGCGGACAAAACTTCCACCGCGATGCCCGCGCCTGCCAGCAAGGCAAGCCGGGCGGTGCTCTTGGAGGCGAGAACGAGAGGCTCAGCCGCAACCCAAAGCGCCATGTCACGCCACCGGCTGCCGCCGGCGCTCGGACAGAAGATTGAGCACCGCGGCGGCGGTTTCTTCGATCGAGCGGCGGGTCACGTCGATCAGCGGCCAATTATGCTTGGCACAGAGTTTTTTGGAGAAAGCGATCTCTGCGGCCACCGCGTCGCGGTCGATATATTGATGATCGTCCTCATGCGCGCGCAGGCCGAGCAGGCGGTTCTGCCGGATTTGCACGATGCGTTCCGGGCTGGCAAAGAGTCCGACCACCAGCGGTTTTGTGAGCGTTTCGATCTTCGACGGATGCGGCACGCCCGGCACCAGCGGGATATTGCCGGTCTTCACCCCCCGGTTGGCCAGATAGATCGACGTCGGCGTTTTGGACGTGCGCGACACGCCCAGCAGCACCACGTCCGCCTCGTCGAGATCTTCCGGATGCTGGCCGTCATCGTGCAGCATGGTGTAATTCAGCGCATCGATGCGCTTGAAATATTCCGCGTTCAGCGTGTGCTGCGCGCCGACGCGATGCGCGGACTCGGAGCCGAGATAGGATTGCAACAGCTGCAGCACCGGCCCCAGGATCGACATGCAGGGCAGACTGAGCTCACGGCACTTCTTCTCCAGCCGTTCGACCAGATCGTCCTCCAGCAAGGTGTAGAGCACGATGCCGGGAGATTCCTCGATCTCGGCCAGCGCGCGGTCGAGCTGCTTTTGGTTCCGGATCAAGGGATAGATATGCTCGACCGGCAGGACTTTGGCATATTGCGCCGTCGCCGCGCGGGCGACGGTGATCAGCGTCTCGCCGGTGGCATCCGAGATCAGATGCAGATGAAAGTAACTGCCAGTTTTTTGCGGCATGGAAAAATGGCACTTAACCTGTGGACAGTTGGGGAGGAGGCCATGGCTGGAGGCGCAACGCAAGCCGCAGGCTGAAACTCCTTAATTTATCTCCACACAGCTGCCGTCCGGGGGAAGATAAAAATCTTTTGGCCTGATACCGGGGACATGTGGATAGCGCCCGCGACTGGCGTAAAGGCGCAGACTGGATAGATTGAATCGCTTGCTGTTTCGAGGCGGAGTTATCAACGGCTTCTTGTTGCCGGAAAACGAGGATAACTGAAATGCTGCCGATCGGACGAGGGATACCGACTTATGAGTCTTATCCACGTACTAACTATAACAAACCCAAGATTCTAAAAGTTTATGAGTGAAGCAGGTTGGAAGCGGGTTAGTGGTGAAAAAGCCTTTTCTTGATGTCCTCAAAGGTCAGCGTCAGCAAATTCCTCCGGCTTGGATGATGCGGCAGGCGGGACGCTATCTGCCGGAATACCGTGCTGTGAGGGAGCAAGCTGGCGGCTTTCTCGATCTGTGTTTCAATCCCAAGCTGGCGGCGGAAGTAACTTTGCAACCGGTGCGCCGGTTCCATTTCGACGCCGCGATTTTGTTTTCCGATATCCTGGTCATTCCGCATGCGCTCGGACAGAAAGTCGGTTTTGAGGCCGGCGAAGGTCCCCGGCTGACCCCGCTGCAGGAATTGGGAGGACTGGCGGCGCTCCGCGGTGACGTCGATCAGACAGCGCTTGCACCGGTTTATGAGACCGTCAGGCTGGTGAAAGCGGCGCTGCCGGACGATGTGGCGCTGATCGGATTCTGCGGTGCCCCCTGGACGGTGGCGACCTATATGATCGCCGGCCGCGGCACGGCGGATCAGGCACCGGCACGGATTTATGCCTATCGCGAGCCGGACAGTTTTGCAGCCCTGATCGATCGACTGGTGCAGGCTTCGGCAAGTTATCTGGTGCAGCAGCTCAAAGCCGGCGTGGAAGTGGTGCAGCTGTTCGATACCTGGGCCGGCGTGCTGGCGCCGGAGGAATTCGAGCGCTGGTGCGTGCAGCCTGCAAAAAAGATCGTTGCATTGCTGCGGCGGGACGTGCCCGACGCGAAGATTATCGCCTTCCCGCGCGGCGCCGGCACGAATTTGCTGCGCTATATCGAGCAGGTGCCGGTCGATGCCGTCGGCCTCGACTGGGCGATCGATCGCACTTTCGCGCGCGAGCAGATCCAAAGCCGGGTGCCGGTGCAGGGCAATCTCGATCCGCTGGCGCTATTGGCTGGTGGCGCCGCGCTCGACCGCGCGGTGGACGTCACGCTCGAGGCCTTCGCGGCGCGGCCATTTATCTTTAATCTCGGCCACGGCATCCTGCCGCAGACGCCGATCGCGCATGTCGAGCAGATGCTGAAGCGGATACGCGGATGACCGATCTCTACCTCTGGCTGAAAGCTTTTCACATCATCGCGGTGATCGCCTGGATGGCGGGGATGCTCTATCTGCCGCGGCTGTTCGTCTACCACTGCGAGGCCGCGCCGGGGTCGAAGCAGTCGGAAACGTTCAAGCTGATGGAATGGCGGCTGCTCAAGCTGATCATCAACCCGGCGATGATCGCCACTTGGGTGCTTGGCTTGGCGCTGATCTGGCAGATGGGCTGGAACGCATTTGGCCATGCCGGGTGGCTGCACGCGAAACTCGCGCTGGTGATCGCGATGTCGGCTGTGCACGGATTTTTTGTCCGTTGGGTTAAGGATTTCGGTGCCGATCGCAACACCCGTTCTCAGAAATTCTATCGTATTGTCAATGAGGTACCGACGGTTTTGCTGATTATCATCGTTATTCTGGTGGTGATAAAACCGTCACTCAGCCTGTTCTAGGCTGAGCGGAAACCCTTGCGCAAAAGCCGATCGTTTCGTATCTTCGCGTCATCCCTCCGAACGTAGGCGGATGCACAGAGTTCCGGCGCCGGGTTGTAGGCCGGTCGGTGTGTCGGGTCCCGGGGCGTTTCCCGCCCCCTCCTCCCAAGACCTGCGATTCTCTTCCCCGACGAGCGACCTCCATCCCATTCATCGCCGTCGATTTCTCCCACCACCAGGACTGCCCCGTATGCGGGAAATGAAACTTCAAGACCTCAAAACCAAATCTCCCCCCGAACTCTTGGCCTTCGCGGAAGAGCACAACGTCGAAAACGCCAGCACCCTGCGCAAGCAGGAGCTGATGTTCGCGATCCTCAAGCAGATGGCGGCGCAAGAAGTCGACATCATCGGCGAAGGTGTCGTCGAGGTGCTG
>DASSPI010000192.1:0-11520 GCA_035699705.1 Xanthobacteraceae bacterium | reverse complement strand
AGGCGGTCTCGTGGGTGCTGGCGGGCGGCGTCGCCTCTGCGGTGGTGGGACCGCAGCTCATCATCTTCACCAAGGACTTCCTGCCGCCCTATCTCTTTTCCGTAACCTTCCTCGGCCAGGCGGCCCTCGCGGCTACGGCAGCGGCGGTTCTCATTCTGGTCAAAATTCCCCGTCCGCCATCGGGCAAGGAGCAGAGCCGCGGGCGTCCGCTCGCGGAAATCATCCGCGGAGAGCGTTTCATCACCGCTGCCGTCTGCGGCGCCGCAAGCTACGCCATGATGAACCTGGTTATGACTTCGGCGCCGCTGGCCATGCTGGCTTGCGACCACTCGATCACCGATGCGACGCTCGGCCTGCAATGGCATGTGCTCGCCATGTATGTCCCCAGCTTCTTCACCGGCACGCTGATCGCGCGGTTCGGCGTCGAGCGCATTGTCATGCTCGGGCTCGCGCTCATCGTTGGCAGCGGCCTGGTAGCGATCTCAGGTATTGCCTTGTGGAATTTCTGGACCGGGCTGGTGCTGCTCGGAGTCGGATGGAACTTCGCCTTTATCGGCGCCACCACCATGGTCACCCAGTGTCACACCCCCGCCGAACGCAACAAGGTGCAGGCGTTCAACGATTTTCTGGTGTTCGGCAGCATGGCGGTCGCCTCGTTTTCGTCGGGCGCGCTGCTGGCGGGCTTCGGGTGGACCGCGGTCAATTATGTGGTGTTCCCGACGATTCTCGCCGCCGCCATGCTGCTCGCTTGGCGAAAGCTGCGGGATCGGCAGGTAGCGGCCTGATTGGAGGCCGAATCTGGCAAGAAATGCCTGTTCCGCCGTTGCGCCGGAGCAACCTTTTTGGCAATGTCCGCGCGAATTTGCAGCCGGCCGGGTGATTAGCCCGGCAAAATCCTAAAAATCGAGGTCGAATCTATGTCCGTCTTGAGCGTGATCATTGCCTGCGGTCTGCTTGCCATCGTCTATGGCATCTGGGCCATCGTTACTGTCATGCGGGCGGATCCGGGCAGCCCGAAGATGCAGGAGATCGCGGCCGCCGTCGCCGAGGGCGCGCAGGCCTATCTCAAGCGCCAATACACCACCATCGGCATCGTCGGCATCGCCATATTCCTGATCGTCGGCTATTTCCTCGGCTGGCTGGTCGCGGTGGGCTTTGCCATTGGCGCCGTGCTTTCAGGCGCTGCCGGCTTCATCGGCATGAATGTCTCGGTTCGCGCCAATCTGCGCACCGCGCAGGCCGCCATCGGCTCGCTTGGCGCGGGTCTGGAGATCGCGTTCAAGTCGGGCGCGATCACCGGCATGTTCGTTGCCGGCCTCGCGCTCCTGGGCGTTGCGGGCTATTTCACCTTTCTGACGCAAGGCCTGGGCCTGCAGCCAAATAATCGGCTGGTGATCGATGCATTGGTCGCGCTCGGGTTCGGCGCTTCGCTGATCTCGATCTTTGCCCGTCTCGGCGGCGGCATCTTCACCAAGGGCGCCGACGTGGGCGGCGACCTCGTCGGCAAGGTGGAAGCCGGCATTCCGGAAGACGATCCGCGCAACCCGGCCACCATCGCCGATAACGTCGGCGACAATGTCGGTGACTGCGCCGGCATGGCCGCCGACCTGTTTGAAACCTACGCCGTGACCATCGTCGCCACCATGGTGCTGGCTTCGATCTTCTTCGTCGGCGACAGCGCGCTGCTTATCACCATGATGACGCTGCCGCTTGCCATCGGCGGGGCCTGCATCATTACCTCGATCGCCGGCACCTTCTTCGTGAAGCTCGGCGCCAACCAGTCGATCATGGGCGCGCTCTACAAGGGCTTCATCGCATCCGCGGTGCTGTCGCTCGGCGCGATTGCCGTTGTGTTCTACGCGCTGGTCGGCTTCGGCGCCGTCGGCAAGACCGGCTATACCGGGATGGATCTGTTCCTTTGCGGCGTGGTCGGGCTCGCCGTGACCGGGCTGATCATCTGGATCACCGAATACTACACCGGCACCAACTTCCGCCCGGTGCAGTCGATCGCCTCGGCCTCGGTGACCGGCCACGGCACCAATATCATCCAGGGTCTTGCGATCTCGATGGAAGCAACCGCGCTTCCCGCCCTTGTCATCATCGCGGGGATCCTCGTCGCTTACGGCCTTGCCGGGCTGTTCGGCATTGCGATCGCGGTGACGACGATGCTGGCGCTCGCCGGCATGGTGGTCGCGCTCGACGCCTTCGGCCCGGTGACCGACAACGCCGGCGGCATCGCCGAAATGGCCGGCCTGCCGAAAGAGGTGCGCAAGTCCACCGACGCGTTGGACGCGGTCGGAAACACCACCAAGGCGATCACCAAGGGCTACGCGATCGGCTCCGCCGGTCTTGGCGCGCTGGTGCTGTTCGCCGCCTACAACGAAGACCTGAAGTTCTTCATCGCCAATTCCCAGACGCACCCATACTTCTCCGGCGTGAAGCTGGATTTCGCACTGACCAACCCCTACGTGGTCGTCGGACTTTTGTTCGGCGGGCTGTTGCCTTACCTGTTCGGCGCGATGGGCATGACAGCGGTGGGCCGCGCGGCCGGCGCCATCGTCGAGGAAGTGCGGCGACAATTCCGCGAGCGGCCGGGCATCATGACCTACCAGGAGAAGCCGGATTACGGACGCGCCGTCGACATGCTGACCAAGGCGGCGATCAAGGAAATGATCATCCCGTCGCTCTTGCCGGTGCTGTCGCCGATCGTCGTCTACTTCCTGATCTATTTCATCGCCGGCGGCGGCGTGGCGGGCAAGTCCGCGGGCTTCGCGGCGGTGGGCGCCATGCTGCTCGGCGTGATCGTGACGGGCCTCTTCGTCGCCATTTCGATGACCTCAGGCGGCGGCGCCTGGGACAATGCGAAGAAATACATCGAGGACGGGCATTACGGCGGCAAGGGCTCGGAAGCCCACAAGGCCGCGGTCACCGGCGATACCGTCGGCGATCCCTACAAGGACACGGCGGGACCTGCGGTGAATCCGATGATCAAGATCACCAACATCGTGGCGTTGCTGCTGCTGGCCATCCTCGCGCATTAGCGCGAGGATATCCGCGGATAGCTTGGGGGAGTGGCGGCGTTAACGGCCGAGGCCGGGAATCCCGCCGCCGCCTCCAAGGAAGTTCCCGAAGACGGATTGCAGGTAATTGGCGTCGCGGCCGCCCGTCGGCGTGGTGCGGCTGACATAATCGAACACCTTGCCGTCCTTGATGCCGTAATCGGCGAGGCGCTCGACGCGGCGGTTCTTGTCGAAATAGACCGCGACCACCCGCTGGTCGGTCGGTGTGTCCGGAATGAAAGCGGCAGCGGATTCGGTGCGCTGGGAGATGTAATAGAAAGTGTCGCCGCTCACGGTGGCAACGGTGGAGGGCGTGCCCATCACGATCAGCACCTGTTCCTGCGTGGCCCCGATCGGGATCTGTTGCAGGGCACCTTCGGGAATAACGTAGCCGCGTTGATAAACCTGACCGAGGCAGCCGCCCAGCATCACGCCAAGCGCTACAACTGCGGCAGCCGTCCGAAGCACGGGTGCGCGAGTATTTCTATGACGCGGCATTTTCACTTTCGTTCTTGCATCCAAGGAGCCGTTGACGTACCCGCCGGAACCGCGAATTGCAACGCCGGCCGGCCCGCCATGGGCTTGCAGCCGGTCGCAGCAAACGAGTTAAATCTATGATATCTGGCCTTTTCCCCCGCGTCCCCAGGCAGGATACCATCCACGCGCTCTATGGCGCGATCGTGGCGCAGGCCCGTTCGCCGGTCTTCTACCGCGGCTATGGTGTGCCGGATACGGTGACCGGCCGGCTGGAAATGATCATTATCCATGCCTTCCTGTTTTCCCGGCGCGCGCGCAACCGGACGGAAACCCTGCGGCGGCTTGGACAGCGCATATTCGACCGATTCTGTGACGATATGGACGCGAATCTACGCGAGATGGGGATCGGCGACCTGGCGGTGCCAAAACACATGCAGCGGATTGGGGAAGCCTTTTATGGCCGTGCGGCCGCCTATGATGCCGCTTTGGCCGCATCGCAGGACAGCGCGCTGGCGCAAGCTTTGATCCGCAACGTATTCGCGGAAGCACCGCAAGACCCGGAACGTGCCCAGCGCCTGGCCGCTTATATTAAAGCGGCCGACCTTCAGCTCGCGCAACAGGAAGACATGGATCTGGCACAGGGGCAGATCCGATTTCCTGACCCCGAAACCTTTTGAATGAGCCCGATGGGACCAAACAAACCGATCAGCAAAACTGCGAACAAGCTGCCTTGGAGCATGCCGGTCGCGCTGGCCGAGATTCCCGCGGACGGCAAGCACTTCGATCTGGTTGCCGACGAGGCCACCCGCGCAGAGGTGGCCAAAGTCGCCGGGTTGCGGGCGCTGCCCCGGCTGCAGGCCAGCTTCGACCTCGCGCGCCAAGGCTCGGAGGGCCTGCGGGTGAATGGCGAGGTGTCCGCCACGGTGGGCCAGAATTGCGTCGTGACACTCGATCCGATCGACAACGAAGTGAAGGAGGAGGTCGATCTTGTTTTCACGGCCCCCAGCGCGCATCTTGCTGGCAAGGAAAACCTCGATGAGGCCGATTTCATTGATCCCGGTGAGCCCGAGCCGCTGACGGGCGATAAGATTGATCTCGGCGCGCTCGCTACCGAATTCTTGATTCTCGGAATCGACCCGTATCCGCGCAAGCCCGATGCGACATTCGAGCCACCGGCGGTCGAGGACGATTCCGCGCGTCCCTTCGCGGCGCTGGCGGCACTAAAAAAGGGGTCGGACGGCAAGAAATGAGCTGCTCCGGGCCGCCGTGGCCATCCCCTTTGTGGCGCCGATCCGACACGCTATTGTCACCGCCATCGCGCTGGTCGGGCCGTCCTTCCGGCGTTTTTCGCGTCTAAGGTCATTTGATGCCCAATAAAGTCCGCATCGCGCTCGATGCCATGGGAGGCGACCACGGACCCTCGGTCGTGGTTCCGGGAGCGGAGTTGTCGCTGGCGCGGCACCCGAACGCCGAACTGATCCTGTTCGGCGACGCGGCGCAGATCGAGCCCTTGCTGAAAAAACATCCGCGCGTGAAGGCGGCCTCGCGGCTTGTCCATACCAGCGTGGCGATCCGAATGGACGACAAGCCGAGCAAGGCGCTGCGCTATGGCCGCCGGGATTCCTCCATGTGGCTCGCCATCGACGCCGTGAAAAAACGTGAGGCGGATGTCGCGGTGTCCGCCGGCAATACCGGCGCGCTGATGGTGATGTCCAAGTTGCATTTAAGGATGATGGCCGGCGTCGACCGGCCCGCGATCGCCTGCCAGTGGCCGACCCTGAGAGGCGATTCAATCGTGCTCGACGTCGGGGCTTCGATCGGCGCGGACGCCGAACATCTGGTGCATCTCGCAGCCATGGGCAGCGCCATGGCGCGCGTGCTTCTGAACGTCGAGAAGCCCACCGTGGGGCTGCTCAACATCGGCGTGGAAGAGGTGAAGGGACTCGAGCCGGTGCGCGAGGCCGCGCGCATCCTGCGCGAGCAGCCGTGGCCGCATCTGCAATATTACGGCTTCGTCGAGGCCGATGACATCGGCAAGGGGACCGTGGACGTGGTGGTGACGGAGGGCTTTGCCGGCAATATCGCGCTGAAGGCCGCGGAAGGCACCGCGCGCCAGATCGGCGAATTTTTGCGCGCGCAGCTGAAGCGGACGCTGCGCAACAAACTGGGCTATCTGTTCGCCCGCCCGGCGTTCGGAGCGGTGCGCGAAAAGATGGATCCGGCCAAATCCAATGGCGGCGTTTTCCTCGGCCTCAATGGCATCGTGATCAAAAGCCACGGCGGCGCCAGCGCCGAGGGGTTCGCCGTCGCCATCGATATCGGCTATGACATGGTCCGCCAGGACCTCCTCGCAAAGATCGGCGAGGCGCTTGGCCATGATCCAGGACGCGCGACTTCCGCCGGTCTGGTGGAGGGGGTCGCTTCGTGACTGTTATGCGTTCCGTTGTGCTTGGCTGCGGCTCCTATTTGCCAAGCCGCGTCGTTACCAATGCCGAGTTGGCGCAGACCGTCGACACGTCGGACGAATGGATCGTGCAGCGCACCGGCATCCGCGAGCGCCATGTCGCGGCGCAAGGGGAATACACCTCCGATCTCGGCATCCATGCGGCGCGCGCGGCGCTGGCCGATGCCGGTGTCGAGGCGCAATCGATCGACCTCATCCTGCTGGCGACCTCGACGCCCGACCGGTCCTTTCCGGCCAGCGCGGTCACGGTGCAGGCGGCGCTCGGCATCACCCAGGGCGCGGCCTTCGATCTGCAGGCCGTCTGCTCCGGCTTCGTCTACGGGATAGCCACGGCGGACAGTCTGCTGAAGGCGGGCCTGTTCAAGCGCGCTTTGGTGATCGGTTCGGAAACCTTTTCACGCCTGGTGGACTGGAAGGACCGCACCACCTGCGTGCTGTTCGGCGACGGCGCCGGCGCGGTGGTGATGGAGTTGCAGCCGCAGCCCGGCACCAGGAAGGACCGCGGCGTTCTCACCGCCCACCTGCGCTCCGATGGCCGCCACATGGGCAAGCTTTATACCGACGGAGGGGTGTCCACGACCGGCACGGCCGGGGTGGTCAAGATGGAAGGCCGTGCGGTTTTCAAGCACGCGGTGGCGATGATCACCGACGTGATCGAAGCCGCCTTCAAGGCGACCGGATATACCGCCGCCGATATCGACTGGTTTGTCCCGCATCAGGCCAACAAGCGCATCATCGACGATTCCGCGCATAAACTCGGGATCGATCCGAAGAAAGTTGTCATTACCGTCGATAAGCACGGCAATACCTCGGCCGCCTCGATACCGCTGGCCCTCTGCGTCGCGGTCCGGGACGGCAGAATCAAGCGCGGGGACCTGGTTCTGCTGGAGGCCATGGGTGGCGGATTCACCTGGGGCTCCGTGCTTCTGCGCTGGTAAGCCCCGTTGACCACGTCCCTTAATGCTAATATCGTCGATATTTCAGTAACCTATAATCGCCGATAGCGGGGCAGGCGATGACCGGAAAGACAGTGACACGTGCCGACCTGTGCGAGGCGGTCTACCAAAAGGTAGGCCTGTCGCGCACGGAGTCATCAACGCTGGTTGAGTTGGTTCTCAAGGAAATTACCGACTGCCTGGAGCGGGGCGAGACTGTGAAGCTCTCGTCTTTCGGCTCTTTCGTCGTGCGCAAGAAAGGCCAGCGGATCGGCCGTAACCCCAAGACCGGCAAGGAAGTTCCGATTTCCCCCCGCCGCGTCATGGTGTTCAAGCCGTCCGCCATCCTGAAGCAGCGCATCAACGGCGCGGGCGGTCACGAAAACGGCGGCGGCTAGCCGCGACGGCAGGGAGCGCTGCTTTGGACAAGGCTCCGGACGCCTTTCGCACCATCAGCGAGGTCGCGGACGAGCTCGACGTGCCGCAGCACGTGCTGCGTTTCTGGGAAAGCCGGTTCAGCCAAATCCGTCCGATGAAGCGCGCGGGCGGTCGGCGCTATTACCGCGCCGACGATGTGGACCTGCTGCGCGGCATCCGCCAACTGCTTTACGGCGAGGGCTACACGATCCGGGGTGTCCAGCGCATCCTGAAGGAACACGGCGTCAAATTCGTCCAGACAGTCTGGCAGGAAGGCGCGGAACAGCCGGCGCGCCTGCCGGACGATGATATGGCGGAGGAGGCGGCCGAACCCGCCGGCGCGGAAGCCGCGAGCCCGCGCGGCCTGCGCGGTCTGTTGCCGTCCTTGCACAGCAAGGAAATGGAGCGGCGCGAGCCGCGGCTCGATGATGCGGCGGGGCGCGCCGAGACGGATTCAAATCTGCCCGGGCCCGACGGGGTGAATACATCCGCCGCAAAACTCGGGCAGGAAGATTTGCGCAAGCTGCAGGCGGTGCTGCACGAACTCAGCGAATGCCGCCGCCTGCTGGACGACGTGCTGCGCTAGTTTCGCAATCCGTAGTTTCTTTTCGCTTCGTCGCGCAGCGTCCAGCGAATGCGCGGGTCCGGATCGGAGCCGACATATTCGCCGCGGACATAGACATCGTATTCGGGATTGCTGGAATAAGGCGACGCTCGCCGCGGCTGGGCGTAGGTGGTGACAACCCTTTTCTTCTTGGCTTTCGCTCTCTGCGTGTCAGATGCCGCGTAGCTTCTAAGCCCGGCGTCGCTGCCCTCGCTTTTCATGGACTGTGCGGACGCGGGCGTTGCAATGAACGCGGCCAAAGCCGCGGCTGCCAAAATTTTCGTCATCGCTGTCTCCTTTTCTTATTCAAAAACACCAGGCCCGGCAGTTTAATCCTTCACAGGCTCACAAAAAGCCCCGGCGTTTCCGCCGGGGCTTTTTGCTGGAGATGAATTTCCGTCCTTTTTAGTCGTCGCGGCTGGAGTTCATCCTGAACGAGCCGCCGATCCGCGGATCAGGGTCGCTGCCGTTCTCGGGGTCAAACGTCGGCCCCAGGCTCGGTAAGCTTCTAAAGGCCGGGGCATAGCTATACGCGGTCATGCCGGGTGCCGGTGCCACCACAGTCGGCGCCGGTTCATAGGCAAAGCCCTGGTAGCCGGGGTGATAGGCGTAGCCCGGCCCCCAATACCCGGCGTGCGCGTTAGCCGCCGCCGCGCCTACCAAAGCGCCGGCCGCAAAACCGCCGGCCGCATAACCCCAGCGACTATCCGCAAGGGACGGGGTGGCGGACGCGACAGCCAGCGCTCCGGCGAGCGCCACGGCCGCGACATAAGTTCTCTGGATTCGCATCGAATGCCTCCTATCGTTTTGAGGGATGTCGCCCACGGATACGCGCTGCGTCCGATGAGCGCGTCCATGGAAAATAAACGCGCGCTTCCGGCGATCGTTCCGGACCTTGTGCGGCCACAGTCGCACCACAATCTGTGGTGGAACAAACTTTGGCCGATGTCTCCGGCACTCACGGGACGGCTTTGTTGCCGCACTTGATATGAAACAATCTCGGGGCCATCTAATTATCCGGCCGTTCGTATGAACGGCAGCATGGGCTGAGGTCAGCACGATGAACTATTTTCGCACCGCTGTTCTGCTCGCCGGGCTCACCGGCCTTTTTATGGGCGTCGGGTTCCTGATCGGCGGCCAGCAAGGCGCCTTGATCGCGCTTCTGGTTGCGGGCGCCATGAATCTGTTCGCCTACTGGAATTCCGATCAAATGGTGCTGTCGATGCACGGCGCCGCCGAGATCGACGAGCGCGCCGCGCCCGAGCTGTTCAGAGTGGTGCGGGATCTCGCCGCGCGGGCGGGCCTGCCGATGCCTCGCGTTTACATCATGGATAATCCGCAGCCGAACGCATTCGCGACCGGCCGCAATCCGGAGCATTCGGCGGTCGCCGTCACCACGGGGCTGCTCGAGGCACTGAATCGGGACGAATTAAGCGGCGTGATCGCGCATGAGCTGGCGCATATCCAGAACCGCGACACGCTTATCATGACCATCACCGCGACGATTGCGGGCGCCATTTCCATGCTGGCGCAGTTCGGAATGTTTTTCGGCGGCAACCGCGACAACAACCACGGATTCGGCGTGATCGGCACGCTTGCCATGGTGATCCTGGCGCCGCTGGCGGCAATGCTGGTGCAGATGGCAATCAGCCGCACCCGGGAATATGCCGCCGACAACGCCGGGGCGCGGATCGCGGGCCGTCCCTTGGCGCTCGCTTCAGCGCTTGCGAAGATCTCGAACTATGCCGAGCGCATACCGAACGACACGGCGGAGCAAAATCCGGCGACCGCGCATCTGTTCATCGTCAATCCGCTCGCGGGAGCGCATGGATGGGACAACCTGTTCGCCACCCATCCGGCGGTGGAGAACCGCATCGCCGCCCTGCAGCAGCTCGCGGGTGAATTGGGCGCCGGCGTGTCGGCGGCGCCTGCGTCCAGGTCTGCCGCGCCGCGCGGGCCATGGGGCCTGTCGCGCCGCGGGCCGTGGGGCTGATACCCCCCAGCGCGGACTGAATTGATCGGAGCGTGGGAGATTGAACTTCCAACGGCATTACCGGGCCGCCCAATAACATTTCGGCGGCCAGCGTTATGTCTATCGCGTGACCGGGATCACCACAGAACCGGCATTTTCCCGTTCCCTTCGGGGTGTTGCGTTAGCAAATCCTAAGGAAGTTTGCGTCCACCATCTTTGCTCATGGAAGAAGATGTACCCGTGGGCGGCAGCGGATGCCGCCACACCGGCAAAGGCGCGCCAGCAAAGCACCATTTCTTCAGGGCGCGACGGCGGGTCGGTTTGGATACCCGCGTGGCATTTGAATCATGACCGCTGAGGCAGAGGTCCGGCAGCCCCCCGCTAACGCCCTGGCATTGGCGCTGTTTGCCGTATCGCTGTTTCTCTCAGCGCTGTTTCTGTTTGCCGTACAACCGATGTTTACAAAGATGGTGCTGCCGGTCCTGGGAGGGACGCCGGCGGTATGGTCGGTCGCAATGGTGTTCTTTCAGGCATTGCTGTTTGCCGGATATTTGTACGCTCATCTTCTCACGCGACATCTCAATATCGGAATGGCGAGTGGATTGCACATCGCCGTTACGATGCTCGCGTTTGCTGCGCTTCCGATCGGTGTGGCGGCGGGATGGGGCACCCCACCGACCAGCGGCCACGCCTTTTGGCTGCTGGGCATGTACCTTGTTTCGGTCGGGCTGCCGTTCTTCGCTCTCTCCGCTAACGCTCCGCTCCTGCAGGCCTGGTTCGCGCGATCGCTACACGCCAGGGCAGGGGATCCATACTTTCTTTATGCCGCTTCAAACCTCGGATCATTCGCCGCGCTCGCCGCCTATCCATTCCTGATTGAGCCGCATCTGACTCTGCGCGAGCAAAGTCTCGTGTGGACGTCGGGGTTCGCGTTCACAGCAGCCTCGATCGTGGTCTGTGCAGGCTTGTTGCTGAGATCGAACGGTGTGGCGACCATCCCCGTCGCGAATACCCGCTTCGAGAATGCGCCGACTTGGCGCCGCCGCCTCCAGTGGGTCGGGTATGCTTTCGTCCCGGCCGCCCTGCTGATCGCCGTCACGGCGCATATTTCGACCGATGTTGCTGCCGTCCCGCTCTTGTGGATCATTCCACTCGCAATTTATCTGCTCACATTCGTACTCAGCTTTCGCGAGCCGATTATCTCCGATGCATTGCTGCGGATCTTGCAGCCAATCGGGACGGCACTCGCACTATTCGGCCTCATGTTCCAGAGTCATTGGCTTGTGTTGACGCTGCTCCACCTGGGAGCTTTTTTCGTAAATTCGATGGTGTTTCACCGTGCGCTGTATGCAAGTCGGCCAGCCGCGAGCTACCTCACGAGCTTCTATCTGTGTATGTCGTTAGGTGGAGCGCTTGGCGGAATTTCGTGCGCGCTGCTCGCACCCATGGTGTTCAATGATATTGTCGAATATCCGTTGCTCCTGCTCGTGGCCTTGGCGTGGCAATACAGAAATTTCGGGATTTCCGGGGCGCCGCTTCTGACGCTGGTCGGCAAGGCGCTGCCCTTGGGTGCTGTCGGCATCCTCGCCGTT
>DASSPI010000191.1:0-18522 GCA_035699705.1 Xanthobacteraceae bacterium | reverse complement strand
CCCGAAGCTCAGCCCGTTGCTGAAGGCGATGCGCTGATCGCGCGGCACCGACGGCAGGAGCCGCAGATTTTCCACCCACATGCTGATGGCGGTGAAATGCGCCGGCAGCAAAAGATCGCGGGTGCGGGTTGTTTCCATGCGCAGCATGGGCAAGAGCGCAACCACCATCGGCAGCAGCCGCACGCCGCTCAGCGTCACCGCGATGGCGGCTTCGATGGCGCTGGCGCCGGTGCCGAGAGCGGAGATCAGGATAACCTGTGCCGGCGCCGCCCAGATCAGGACGGTCGACAGCACCATCCAGAGCAGTGAAAAGCCAAAATCGTGCCCGAGAGCGCCGATGCCGACGAAAGTGCCGAATAGCACATAGGCGAAGACCGAGCGCCAGGCGACGGCAAATCCGCGCAGGAAGGCCGACGGCGCCGACCGGGAAACCGGATCGGAAAGCATGGCGGTAACCTCATGCGCGGCAGGAAAACCGGCAAGTCGGCTTTAGGCGTAGAAGGAAAGAAAAAGCGGACCTGCGTTAACGCAGGTCCGCTTTGTCGTGAGAGCGTGCCGGCTAGACCTTTACCAGCGGCACTTTTGGCACGGAGCCGCGGCGCGAGCCGTCGTCGCCGCCGCCGCGCGGCGGCTTGCGTTTGGCCGCCGCCCGCTTTTTCGGCTTCGCGGGCGCCGGGATCTTCTCCGGCTTCGGCGTCACCGGCCCCTCAAGATATTCGAAATCGAGCTTGTCGCGGCCGTCCTCGTCCTTAACCAGAATGACG
The DNA here is from genome assembly GCA_035699705.1 of Xanthobacteraceae bacterium. Classification (GTDB taxonomy): domain Bacteria; phylum Pseudomonadota; class Alphaproteobacteria; order Rhizobiales; family Xanthobacteraceae; genus CANKHA01. The sequence continues at coordinate 17,758 of DASSPI010000191.1, read as the reverse complement.
CGCACGTGCCCGCCGGCCTTCAGCTTGCCGAACAGCACCTCGTCGGCCAGCGGCTTTTTGATGTGTTCCTGGATGATGCGGGCCATCGGCCGCGCGCCCATCTGCTGATCATAGCCATGCTCGATCAGCCACTTCGAAGCGTCGTCCGAGAGCTCGATGGTGACATCGCGGTCGGCGAGCTGCGCCTCGAGCTGCAGCACGAACTTTTCGACCACCTTGGCGATGATCTCCTGCGACAGATGCGCGAAGGTGATGACCGCGTCGAGCCGGTTGCGGAATTCCGGCGCGAACATCCGGTTGATCGCCTCGAGATCGTCGCCTTCCCGCTTGCTGCGGGTGAAGCCATAGGCGGCCTTGGCGAGTTCGGAGGCGCCCGCGTTCGTGGTCATGATCAGGATCACGTTGCGGAAATCGACCTGCTTGCCGTTGTGATCGGTCAGCTTGCCGTGATCCATGATCTGCAGCAGCACATTGAACAGGTCCGGGTGCGCCTTCTCGATCTCGGCCAGCAACAGCACGCTATGCGGATGCTGGTCGATGCCGTCGGTGAGCAAGCCGCCCTGGTCGAAGCCGACATAACCGGGAGGCGCGCCGATCAGGCGCGAGACGGTATGCCGCTCCATGTATTCCGACATATCGAAACGGATGATCTCCACTCCGAGCGTCGCCGCGAGCTGCTTGGCCACCTCGGTCTTGCCGACGCCGGTGGGGCCCGAGAACAGGTAGCAGCCGATCGGCTTTTCCGGCTCGCGCAGGCCGGCGCGGGCGAGCTTGATCGAAGACGCCAGCGCGTCGATCGCCTTGTCCTGGCCGTAGACCACCTGCTTCAGCGTCGTCTCCAGGTGACGCAGGACTTCCGCGTCGTTCTTCGACACCGCCTTTGGCGGAATCCGCGCCATGGTGGCGATCGTGGTTTCGATCTCCTTCAGGCCGATGGTCTTCTTGCGCCGGCTTTCAGGCAGCAGCATCTGCGCCGCGCCCGACTCGTCGATCACGTCGATCGCCTTGTCCGGCAGCTTGCGGTCATGGATGTATTTCGCGCTGAGCTCCACCGCGGCCTTGATGGCCTCGTTGGTGTATTTCAGCTTGTGATAATCCTCGAAATACGGCTTCAGGCCCTTGAGGATGCCGATCGCATCCGGAACCGTCGGCTCGTTGACGTCGATCTTCTGGAAGCGGCGGACGAGCGCGCGGTCCTTCTCGAAATACTGCCGGTATTCCTTGTAGGTGGTCGAGCCGATGCAGCGCACCGTGCCCGCCGCCAGCGCCGGCTTGAGCAGGTTCGACGCGTCCATGGCGCCGCCCGAGGTCGCACCGGCGCCGATCACGGTATGGATTTCGTCGATGAACATGATGGCGCCGGGATAGGCCTCGAGCTCCTTGATGACCTGCTTCAGCCGCTCCTCGAAGTCGCCGCGATAACGCGTGCCCGCGAGCAGCGTGCCCATGTCAAGCGCGAAGACCGTGGCCTTCTTCAGCACGTCCGGCACTTCGCCATGCACGATGCGGCGCGCGAGGCCTTCCGCGATCGCGGTTTTGCCCACGCCGGCATCGCCGACGAAGAGAGGATTATTCTTCTGCCGGCGGCACAGCACCTGGATGCAGCGGCTGATCTCGATGTCGCGGCCGATCAGCGGATCGATCTTGCCGTCCTTGGCCTTCTTGTTGAGATTGACGCAATAAGCCTCGAGCGCGTCGCCCTTTTTCTTCGGCTCGTCGCCGGTTTTGGTCTCGGTTTCCTCCTCCACGCCGCGCACGGGCCGGGATTCGGAAAGGCCGGGCCGCTTGGCGATCCCGTGGCTGATGTAATTCACCGCGTCATAGCGGGTCATGTCCTGCTCTTGCAGGAAGTAAGCGGCATGGCTCTCGCGTTCGGCGAAGATCGCGACCAGCACATTGGCGCCGGTTACCTCCTCGCGGCCGGAGGACTGCACATGAATCACGGCGCGCTGGATCACGCGCTGGAAACCCGCCGTGGGCTTGGAATCCTCCGCTCCGTCGGCGACCAGATTTTCCAATTCGGATTCGAGATAGGCAATCAGGCTGCGGCGCAGCTTCTCGAGATCGACGTTGCAGGCGCGCATCACCGCGGCGGCGTCCTGATCATCGATCAGCGCCAGCAGCAGATGTTCCAGCGTCGCGTATTCGTGATGGCGCTCGTTGGCGAGCGCCAAGGCGCGATGCAGAGACTGCTCGAGGCTGCGGGAAAAACTTGGCATTAACGTCCCTTCACTTTCCTTGCCCCCGGTCTTTTAGAACAACTCAACTCCGTCACTTCTTTTCCATCACGCATTGCAGAGGATGCTGATGTTTGCGCGAGAAGTCCATCACCTGCGTGACCTTTGTCTCAGCCACTTCATAAGTATAGACGCCGCATTCGCCCACGCCATGGTTATGCACATGCATCATAATGCGATGGGCCGATTCGCTATCCTTGTTGAAAAAGCGCTCGAGCACATGAACGACGAACTCCATCGGCGTGTAGTCGTCGTTAAGAATAAGCACCCGATACATGCTCGGACGCTTGGTCTGCGGCTTTGTCTTGGTAATGATCGCCGTGCCGGGACCGGTGTCACCCCGGCGCTTGCGCTCGTCCCCCCCTGCCATGCGCGGCCGCCCAAGCGGGTCACTCCCAGGATCGGATGTCTTTTTGTTCGTGGTTACCATGGACGTGGCGGCGAATACGCTTCCTTGACGTAGCGGCAGTGGGCCTGGGTGAGAATCCGGGCCTAGCGGATCATAGGGTTCGGGCTGGCGCGGTTCCAGTTCCTTTCCGGGCGGTGCGGTTACCCGCCCTTTTTTTGCCTCAGCCTCCCGATGTGGGTATTGGCTGCATGAACTCAAGCCAATTACCGACAATTAAAGGCAAATTTGGCGCAAATTTTTGCTGTGATCCTCACAATTCTTCAAATCGGTATCCCCATGCTGGGCGGAAGCAGGAACAGGGGTTCCGCTGGGGGTCTCTACTATGTTGTTGGCCCGCTTTTTCCAGGACCGCAGGGGCGGCATTGCGCCGCTGCTTGCGCTCGCGATCGTGCCGATCGTCGGCCTCGTTGGCGCTGGCGTGGATTATTCACGCGCGAGCGCCGCCCGCGTCGGGCTCCAGGCCGCCCTGGATTCCGCGATGCTCTATGCGGCCAAAGAAGACAGCACGACTTGGCAGCAGACGGCGGCAAACGCCTTCAATGCCGTCGTTGCGTTGAAAGATGCAACGGTCGCGACACCGGTATTCTCGATAGACGCGAATGGAAACTATGTAGGCCAGGCGACGGCGGATGTTCCCACCAAGATCGCGGGCATCCTCGGAACCTCATCCATTGAGATCAGCGCGAGATCTGCCGTCAAACCGGGCGGAGACGCCGACAATTCCTGCCTGCTGACCTTGGACAAGGGAGCGGCGCTTTCGAACGTCTCAATGCTTTTCGGCGGCGCCCCGAATATTCAGCTCGCGGGTTGCTCGACCCGCTCGAATACCAGCCTGAACTGCAATGGGCATGGCAGCGGAGCCGCCTACTCGATCGCGGCCGGCTCTGCCAGCGGCTGCAGTAATACACGGTCCTATGCCCGGGTCCTGCCTGACATCTACGAGCGGCTTGCGGCCGAAATCACCAAACTCTGCGGGGGAATCAGCTCGAACGTGAACTGGACTCCCGGCACCCTGCCGTCGGCTGTGAAAACCGTGCAAAAAAATTCCCATACCGAATATCACGTCTGCGGAGATCTGACGGTTTCTGGAAGCGGCTTTCTGACAGGAGCGAGCCCGAGTTCCGACTTCGTGATCGTGATTGAGAATGGCAGCCTCAAGCTTACCAGCGGGGCCTCCATCAGCGCGGCTCGAACGGCCATCGTTCTTACCGGCAACAACAATGTCGCCAGCGCAATAGATTTTCCGAATGGCGAGGGTCACAACGCGACACTTGCCTTGACGCCGCCCACAAACCCGGACAATCCCTGGAAGGGGATTGCGATTTACCAGGACCCTGCATTGACCTACCGCGTCGCCAATAACTGGGGTCCCGGCGCCACCTTTAACGTGGATGGCGTAGTGTATTTGCCCAACTCGAACGTCGAGATGCAGGGAGTCGCTGCCAGCAACAACTACAAATGCAGCAAGCTCGTCAGCAAGACGTTCACCACCAAAGGCGCGGTCAGTTTGGATTTTTCGCAGGTTACGTCCGGTTGCAAGACCATCGGCATGCAGCAGTGGTCAGACACTCCGATCCACCTGGTGAATTGATCGCGGCCTGAAGGCGCGTTGCACAGGAACGGGCATGTTGCCTGCGGCACGCATGGCGAAAACACGCAGCCCGCTTTGCGCGGGCTGCGCCGATGAGTTCATCTGATCAGCACTGGAATCGGCTGCCGAGGCCGGGCTTCTTTGCCTGTCCGGGAGGGCAGAAGCCCGGCTTGTTGGCGCCGCGCGTGCGCACGACATTGCGGCCCTTCTGCCCATGCTTGCCCGCAGCTTTGTCGGCGCGGGCCAAGCTCGTTGCGCCGTCGACGCCGACGACCGTCCTGGAACCGGCCTGCGCGGATGCGGCCGATGCGGCGGATGCGGATGCTGAAAGATGCATGCCGGCAGCACCGGCATTGCCCTGAGCCAAGCTGGCGGCCGGACCTACGGCAGTCGCCAGCGCGAAGATTGCACCGATCATAGAAGCATTTCTCATTCTCGTTCTCCTTTGGACCGCGAGTGATGCGTGTCGTAGGCGCGGAACGCCCCATGCAACAGTCCGGTCCGAGCTCGGAGATTCAATAAAACGGCTCCCTGCAAGTGCCAGCAGTGCGGGCCGAACCGCCGCACAAGGTCAAGAATGTGTCTAAGCGGCAGCGAAAATTCGACGAAGAAAGGTTTGAACTGCTTAACAATAAAATCGATGGCGAAATGCCTTTCGAAATTGCGATCAATATCACGGAGTTTCAGCGACAGACTTTACGCGGTTTTCATACCTGTCATTCACGATCGCGCTTGAGGGTTGAACCAGCTTTTTGGGTGATGGCTATGGCCACGAAATCGATCGCCGCCAGGCTGCGCAATCTGATCCGCAACTTTGCCGCCGCGCGCGACGGAAACATCGCCATTCTCTTCGCGCTCGCGAGCATTCCCGTCGTCGGCCTGATGGGCGCCGCGGTGGACTATAGCCGCGCCAATGCCGTGAAGGCGGATCTGCAATCCGCACTCGACGCCACCGCCCTCATGGTTTCCAAAACAGCCGGCAGCATGACGACCGAGCAACTCCAGAGCGCGGCGCAATCGTATTTCGCGGCGCTTTTCAAAAATCCGGAGGCCGTAAGCTTCAACGTCGTCGCGACCTACAATTCTTCAGGCGGCTCCTCGGTTGTTTTGGACGGCACTGCGTCTGTCCCCACGGATTTCATGGGAATCTTGGGAATCAGCGCCATGGACGTCGGATCAAGCGCCACCGTCAGATGGGGCACGTCGCGCCTGCGCGTTTCACTGGTGCTCGACGTCACGGGCTCGATGGCATCCGCCAACAAAATGCCGACGCTGAAGACAGCCGCCAAGAACCTGCTTACGCAGCTGCAGGGGGCAGCCAGCGCGAACGGCGACGTCTACGTGTCCATCATTCCGTTCAATAAAGACGTGAACGTTGGCAAAAGTAACTTCAATCAGCCGTGGATCCGATGGGATCTCTGGGAGGAAAGCCACGGCAGCTGCTCCAAAAGCAAAGACAAGAAAATCGAGACCAAGTCCGCGTGCACTTCGGCCGGCGGAACATGGACTGCTGCCGATCACAATACCTGGACCGGGTGCGTGACCGACCGCGATAAAGATTACGACACGACCAACACCGCGCCGGCCTCTACCGTCCCGGCGACCTTGTTTCCAGCCGAGGATTACGTTTTCACGTGGGACAATGTGGATTATAACCTTTGTCCGGCCGAAATGATGGGTCTCACTTACGATTGGGCCGCTCTAAAAAACAAAATCGATGCTCTGCAGCCGGTTGGAGCCACCAACCAGGGGATTGGATTGCAATGGGGGTTCCAATCCTTGACCAGCTCGCCGTTTACGGTCCCGGCGAAAGATTCGAACTACAAATATACCGATGTCATCATTCTGATGAGCGACGGCTTGAACACGCAAAATCGCTATTCGACCAGCCAAACGGCGATCGATGCGCGCGAGCAGATCACCTGCGACAACGCGAAAGCGGCAGGCATTATCCTCTACACCATTCACGTCAATACCGACGGCGACCCGACATCCACGCTGCTCAAGAACTGCGCAAGCAGCCCCGACAAGTTTTTCCTGCTGACCTCGGCCAATCAGATGGTGTCAACCTTCAAGTCGATTGGCACCGACCTGACGCAGCTGCGGCTCGCCAAGTAACAGTCGCGCGGGGAGGCAACCCACGCCGGCAGGGCGCAGCCCGCATGCTGCATCGCGTCGCAGGCAGCCGTTGCGGCACCGCTTTGGCCTCTCCGCCTCGACAAATGGCCCAAAACCGGTAACCTTGTGCCATAATTAGCCCGGTTTTGGGCTTGCGAGAGGGGGGCTGCTCATTTAACGCTTTGGCAAGGGCATCCGCCTAGGCTGATCGACTGTGCCGTCGGGACGGACGGCCGATCCGGTCGTGAGGGGTTAAAGCCGTTTCGAGTGTCGAGGTCGGCGTTCTCGCCTGCATGGCGCGCCGTATCCGGCATATCGTCCGACCTCCCCTTCCTCCGGGTCAGCACAAGACAGGGACTTGGCACCTTCACCGGCGCCAGCGGAGTGGGGACAGGGGAACAATGCAGAAAAAGGCTGGCAAAGCCTATCACGGGCTGCGTTGGGGCATTTTCAGTGTAATCACCGCTATTGCTGTCGTTTCGGCCACCGCCGACCCGGCCGATGCGCGCGCGAAACGTAAGCGCGGCGCCAAGACCGGGGCGGTCCTCTCCTATACGCCGCCCTACGCGGACATCGTGGTCGACGCCAATACCGGCGCCGTTCTCCATTCCAGCAATCCGGACGCCCCGCGTCATCCCGCTTCGCTCACCAAGATCATGACGCTCTATATGCTGTTCGAGCGACTGGAGGGGGGCAAGATCACTTTCAAAACCGAACTGCCGGTGTCGTCTCATGCCGCGTCCCAGGCACCCTCGAAGCTGGGGCTGAAGCCAGGCCAGACCATCACAGTCGAAGAAGCGATCAAGGCTACCGTCACGAAATCAGCGAATGACGTGGCGGCGGTGATCGCCGAGACGCTGGGCGGTGACGAAGATACCTTCAGCAAGATGATGACGGCCAAGGCGCGCAGTCTCGGCATGCAGAACACTGTTTATAAGAACGCCTCGGGTCTGCCCAATGATGCGCAAATCACCACGGCGCGCGATCAGGCCTTGCTCGGCCGCGCGATCCAGGACCATTTCCCGCAATATTACGGATTCTTCTCCACCACCCGTTTCTCCTTTCGCGGCAAGAGCATTTCCGGTCACAACCGCCTGGTGGGCAGGGTCGAAGGCGTCGACGGCATCAAGACCGGCTATACCAATGCCTCCGGCTTCAATCTCGTGACGTCGATGAAACGGTCCGGCCGTCATGTGGTCGCCGTCGTTCTTGGCGGACGCAGCGCCAGCTCGCGCGACGCGAAGATGCGCGCCTTGATTACGGATTATGTCCGCGTCGCCTCGACCCAGCGCACCGCTCCGGTCATCGCGGAAGCGAAGCCGGCAGAGCCGAAGCGCAACGTGGTGCAGCGGATCGCCGCGGCCGTCATCACGCCAGCGCGCGCCGAAGCCGCGCCCGAGGCCGCCGTCCCGTTGCCCCGCCCTGCCCCGGCTGCCACGCCGGTCCAGGTTGCATCCGCCTTGGTTGAGACGGTGCCGGCTGCCAGCTCCCCGCCCGCCGCCGTGCCCGGCTCCAGCCATCCCCTTGAGCCGATTGCGGTGAAAACCTTGTCGGTCAAGCCCGGTGTGGCGGTCTCGCTCGCGGCTCCGACGGCAACGGCCAGCATTGCGCCCGCCGCGGTGAGGGGACCGGAACTTGCATTCGCCGACCCCCGCCAGGACCGTCAACCGGGCGTGCTCGGCACGATCACCACGAAGACCGCATCCGCCATGCCCATGCAGTTGCCCCGGCAGGAGACCGCGGTCCAGCGTTCCGGCTGGGTGATCCAGGTTGGAGCCTTCGACAAGGAGGACGAAGCCAAACTGCGCCTGAACACGGCGCAAGCGCGAGCCAAGTCCCTGCTCGGCGAGGCGGAGGGCTTCACCGAACGCGCCGTGAAAGGCAATAAGACACTCTACCGCGCCCGCTTTGCCGGGTTCGGCAAGGAGCAGGCCGAGGCAGCCTGCCAACATCTTAAGAAAAACGACATTGCCTGCATGGCCCTGAAAAACTAGGTCCCGCATGATCGCGGCGAAGTGCGAACCGTATCGCCGAAAAGATCATGCGCAAAAACAAAAAGTTCTTTTAAGTCAAACGACAGGAGCCGCTCGCTGTGATGTTGCTTACGGAGTTCAGCGATGGCGGCGAAGAAGAATGTCCTTGGCCTCGTTCACGCGCGCGGCGAGGTACGTCGACCCCCCTTGGTCGGGATGCAGTTTTTTCATGAGCGTGCGATGGGCCCGGCCGATTTCGGCGGCGCTGGCCCCCGGCTCCACGCCAAGGATCTGATAAGCCTCCTCTGGCGTCATTTTCCCCGAGCGAGACGGCGCGTGCTGCCCCGCTGTCGCATCGCCCTCCGCGTTCTCACGCCAGCGGGGTTCCCGGCGGTCGAGATAAGCGGCCAGTAACGCGCGGCTTTCCTCGTCGATACCGGCAAGCAGGCCGACCAGCGTCGCAACGTCCAGTGCCTCCAGCGGCACGCCCTCATGCGCGCCGGCAAGGATGCGCCCGCGCATTGCGCCGGTGTCGTGGTCGAGTTCCATTTCCAGGAAAGCCGAGCGCACCCGGGAAACCTGCCGCGGGGTCTTGCTGGTGCGCTGGCCGAAACCGGCGGGGCCGAACGGCAGCCAGCCAAGCAGGCTGAGGCCGGCGAAGCCCAGGGGCACCGCGACCGCAAGCTCGCCGCGCGCGCCGAGGAAAACAGCCAATGCCAGCGCGCCGATGCCGCCGGCGGGACGCATGACCCGCACGAGCTTGCTGGTGTCGGCCTTGGCAAAAACATTGGCCACCCACAGCAGCAGGATCAACACGACCACGCCGAATATCAGGGTCGGCATGACTTATCTCAATTGCTGCAGCAGCTTTTGGGTAGCGCCGGAGCGGCGCGAGGCGTCGGACAAGGCCTTGAGGCCGCCGGCGGCATAGGCTGCGACCGCCCGCAACAGCTCGGCCAGTTCCTGCGCCGCGCCCGGCGCGAAGCGGCAATAGGCGCCGCGCGTCAGCCGCGCGATCTCGCGGAAGGCTGGCTCGGCGATCGGGTCGTCGCCCTCCTGAAACATGAACACCGGTACCCCAAGCAGTGCGAGCTCGCCCGCGGCCTTGCACAGGTCGTCGACCGCCTCTTCCATGGCGTCGCCGACAAAGACCAGCGCCTGCACTTTTGTCCCTTGGGTCTCGCGCCGCGCATGGCCGAGGATTTTCTCGATTTGCGTGTGGCCACCCACGCAGTTGATGCGTTCCATCAAGCCGGCCAGCTTTTCCGGTTGAGAAACCCAGCCGGAGGCGCGGCATTCGCCAAAGCCGCGATAATAGACAAGCTGGATGTCGAGGCCGCCGATCCCGGCGGCCTCGCGAAACATCTCGGCTTGCAGGCGGCGCGCGGTATTCCACGTTGGCTGCCGGCTCATGGTGGCGTCGAGCGCAAAGATCAAGCGGCCACGCTGGCCGGACGCGCTGCGCGGCCCGAGGGTCTTTACCTGCGCAAGAAACGACTCGATTTCGCTGCGCGGAGACACGGTCGCCGGGTCGCGGCGAGTCTCGCTGCCGGTGGGCGAAAGCGGGCGGTCTTTGTTGTTCATTCAGAGGGCCCTGGGGGAGAAATCTCCCACGTCCCTTAACTTGGCGAGCGGATGGGCCGGAAGCAATGGGCCAGGAGCTTTAGGCGGTTTAGAAGCCTGGCCGGTTCAGCCCAGCAGGTCGTGAACCTCGAGCGGCTGGGTGGCGGCCGAGCGCCATTCCGCGCGCGCCGCCGCGCGCTTTTGCCCGCGTTCATCCAGCGGCAGCTTCAACTGGCCAAGCAGCTGCATGACCTCTTCGCGCGCGGTCACGTGCGACATATTGGGCCGGGTGCCGAGCGTGTTTTCATCAAGATCGTCCAGCGCAGTAAGCCCGCGCGGGAAGAATTCGCGGTAGATCACCCGTTCGGCGAAACCGTCGGTGAAGCGGAAACCCAGCCGCAGCGCCAGTTCGTTCAAGCCTTCGCCGACAAGGCGGCGGTTGCGCGAGCCCAGCATGGAAAGACGATTGCGCACCACGATCCAGTCCGGCAGCGCGCCGTCGATCAGCCGGCGATGGCGCCGGGTCTCCGACACCATCTCCGCATACTGGCTCTGGCCGGTGACGGTGAAGGTGGTGGGATCGATCGTGCCGAGCACATCGAAATCGAGGAAACTGTCATTGAGCGGCGTGACCAGCGTATCGGCCATCGAGTGGGCGAGCCGCATGAGATAACTATCGGTGCCCGGCGTATCCACCACGATGAAGTCGTGCGACTTCTCGACCATGGTGACCGCTTCGGCAAAGCCGGCGAATTCAATCGCCTCGTTCTCGTCCATCTTGATGCTGGTGCCGCGCGCGATGCAGTAATGCGACGGCACTTCCAGCGTGATATTGGCGCGCTTCGCCCAGTCGCGGCGATTTTCGATGTAATGCGTGAAGCTCTTTTGCCGGGAGTCGAGATCGATGGTGGCGACCCGCTGACCGCTTTTCATCAGCGCGACGGCAATATGCAGGGCAGTCGTTGATTTCCCCGACCCGCCCTTCTCGTTACCGAGTACGATGACATGAGCGGATTTTGCCCGCCCAATAGTCTGGATGCCCATTGCACTCCCCCGAGGCATCTTGATTGTCGATTCATTGGGGGGTTTGGTCAAGGTTTGTTTCAAATTGTGCCAGTTCATAATTAATCGGTCGGTGGCTGCTTGCGGCCAATTTTGCTAGGCTTTCGAGCAATCTTAAATTTTCTCGCCAAGGTTCTTTTCATGCCGGCCACAATCCCCGTCGCGCGGACCATCCCGGCCCTGCGGCGGGTAATCGCCGGCTTCCGCTCCGCCCGCGAATCGGTGGCGCTGGTCCCGACCATGGGCGCCTTGCACGCAGGACATCTGGCGCTGGTGCGCCGCGCCGCGCGTCAGGCCGACCGGGTCGTGGTGTCGATCTTTGTAAACCCGGCACAATTTGCGCCGCACGAAGACCTGGCGAGCTATCCGCGGCGTTTCCGGCAAGATATCGCCGCCCTGGCCCAGCACCGAGTCGACTTGATCTGGGCGCCGCCGGCAAATGTCATGTATCCGGAAGGCTTTGCGACCCGGATCGTGCCGCAGGGAGCCGCCGCCGTCGGGCTGGAAGATGCCTTCCGCCCGCATTTCTTTTCCGGCGTAGCCACCGTCGTGGCCAAGCTCCTGACCCAATGCATGCCGGACGTGGCGGTCTTTGGCGAAAAAGACTACCAGCAGCTCCAGGTGGTTACGCAGCTCTCACGCGATCTCAACTTCCCGGTAAAAATCATTGGCGCACCTATCGTCCGGGAGAAGGACGGCCTCGCCCTGTCCTCACGCAACGTCTATCTGTCGCCCAAGGAACGGGCGATCGCACCCATGCTGCATCGGGTGCTGCAAGATTGCGCGGGAAAAATCCGCAAAGGTCGCCCGGTGCAAGCCGTATTGGCCCAGGGGCGCGATGCCCTCAAGCGTGCCGGCTTCGTGCTCGATTACCTTGAGGCTCGCCATGCGGAAAGCTTGCAGCCGTTGGCTTCGCGGCGGAACGGTTCCTTGCGCCTGCTGGCGGCGGCGAAGATCGGCAAGACCCGGTTGATCGACAACGTGGCGGTCTAGCTAAAGCAGTCCCAACTCGCGCAATTCCCGCCGGAGCTGTTCCGGCATCGCGGCGGCGCCCGGCGCGGCGCGGTCGAGATCACGCGGCGCGCTCTTGGCCTCGAAATAGCGCCAGCCCTGGAAGGCGCGAAACGGCCGCGGCTCGACCAGCACCACTTTGGGCTCAAGTGCCAGCCGGCAGCGGCCGACGCCTTCCTTGTCGACGAAAGGACGCACGGCAATCAGGCGCTGACGGCACATGATCTGGCCGCGGATCACCCAATAGAGCGAGCCGCCGTCCAAAAGCTCGTCCGCGCGTTTCGGAGTCATGCGCGTGGTGTGGATATGCTCGCGCGCGCCCCCGCTCTTTTTCGTGCGCTTGAGCTTCTCGCGAATCCAGTCCTCGAGATCCTTGACGGAATCGCAACCGACGCAAAGCTTGATCAGATGCAGCGCCATCGTCGTCCTATTGCGGACGCGCGGTGGCCGCACCCGGCGCGGGCTGACGCCGGGCGGGCGCGGCCTCCGCCGGCGCGGGAGCGGCCGGCGTTTCGGTCATGATGCTGACCGGCGGGATCGAGGCGGCCGTGGGAAAGTCGATTGGCTTGGTCATCACCGGCCCCGACATGAGGGCCGCGACCGGCGGCGCCTCGAGCGGCGACGCCCCTGCGGCCGGCGACGATTTGTGTCTGGACCAAGTGCCGGCGTAGCGCGCGATGTTATCCTCCAGCGTCCGCGCATTCATATTGGCCTTTACCGCACCGGCATCGCGGAGCCACCCGAAGTGGCCGCAAGAGTCCGCTGTGCAGCCGTCGCGCGTCATCAACACATAGGCGACAAAGCCGTAGCGGTCGGCCTCGACAACGCGGCGCATCTGCGCAAGCGCATTGTAATACGTGCGGTCGGTGCGGTGTGCATATTCCAGGCCGTCGACCAGCAGGCGCAGCTTTGCCTCCATGTAGGCGGTGGCCGCGGCGACAGTCTCCGGCTTGAGGAAAACCGCTGCTTCGCACGAGGCTTCCACCACCTCACCGGCACCCGCATCCAGGCATGCCAAGGCAGAGCCCGGCGCCATGGCGGCGGCGGTAAGCTGCAGCGCGCGCGCATCGAGCGCTTCGCGCTCCGCCGTCCGCTGCCGCAGGATGGAGTGCTCGGCGAAGTTCCAGGTCGCAAAGGCAATGACCACCAGTGCGGCGACGCCGAACAGCGCGCCGCCGGACGCAAAGGAGCCGGAACGGCGGAACGCCACGATCGAGATGATCAGCAACAGGACCAGAAGGGCTGCTGCCGTCCACAGAAGCAGCGGCTGAATCTCAGTCACGGCCGAATCCGGCGTTCATACGTAATTTCCCACTCACGGCAGAAGGTATCCGCCGCTCATTCTAGCTTGGCGCCGGATGCTTTGACCACCCGCGCCCATTTTTCGATGTCCGCGCGGATGTATTTGTCGAATTCGGCCGGGCTCATGGACATCGGCACCGCACCCTGCTTGGCCCAGGCTTCCTTCACCTCCGGCCGATTCATGACTTTTACAATCTCGGCGTTGAGCTTGTCGATGACGGGTTTCGGCGTCTTTGCCGGCGCCAGGACACCAAGCCAGATCGTCGCCTCGTATTCGGGCACGCCGGCTTCCGCCACCGTCGGCACACTGGGCATGACCGAGGAACGCTGCTTACCCGTCGTGCCGAGGGCAATCAGCTGGCCCGACTGTACGCCCTGCGCCATCACCGTGATGGCGTCGAACATCATCTGCACATGTCCGCCGATAACGCTGCTGCGCATGTCGCCGGAGCTCTTATGCGGGACGTGAACGATATTGGTGCCGCTCATCGCTTTGAACAGCTCGCCCGCCATATGATACGGCGTCCCAGGCCCCGATGAGGCGTAATTGAGCTTGCCCGGATCCTTTTTTGCCAGCGCGATAAAATCCTGCAGATTCTTCACTCCGGTCGATGGATGCGCGACCATCAGCAGATCGGAATAGTTGATCGGCGACACCGGCGCGAAATCGCGCATCAAGTCATAAGGCCTGTTCGGAATCAGCGATTCATTCGTGGTATGCGTGTTCGACATCAATAGCAGCGTGTAGCCGTCGGGCTCCGCCTTCGCCACGGCATCCGTGCCGATGATCGCGCCGGCGCCTGGCCGGTTCTCCACGACGAACGATTGCTTGAATGAATCGCCCAGATGCTGGGCCAGAACGCGGGCATAGACGTCGGCCGGCCCGCCCGCACCGAACGGAACGATGATCCGCACGGGCTTGTTGGGATAATCCTGCGCCGCGGCGCCGGACCAGGGCATCACGCCTGACATGAAAATAACGGCAAGTGTGGCAACACGCAGCAAGACGAGCATTGATCCCTCCCGCGGGCGGATAACGCAGCTGCCTCCTCTATCGGGATGGCTTGCCTGCACGCCCCATTGAACACGCCGCCGACAAGCGGCCGCAAGCCCTGCCAATGGCTAAGCGGGAAAAAACGGAGATCTTGGCCTAGGCGACGCCGCCAGCCGATTTATAGCTCGGCGCAAGGTCGCCGGCCGCGGTAAAGGCGCCTTTTGCGTCCAGCGAGGTTATCGCCAAAATGGTGCGCAGGTCGGTGACCCCGCCGCTGCTGCCGGCCGCCATCAGGATAGCCGCCATCTGGGTTTCGCTCGGCGCTTCCCCGATGATGAGGAAATCATATTCACCGAAGGTGACGTAGTAGTTCAGCAGCCGCCCGCCCGCTTTAGAGAAGAGCCGCGATACGGCTTCCGCCCTGTCCTCAGGCTTGGTGATCATACCCCTGATGGCTTCCCGCGTATAACGGCCCTGTGTGATGAAGATCGGCATTAGCCCGCTCCCCTGCGCCCGCTAGTTCGACTGACGGTAGCATGGATTGCGTCGCTGAGCGCAAGGCCGGCAGGTGGAACCGTGCGCCGCTAATAAGTCAGCGCATGACCGCAGATAAACTTACGCGCTGCGCAAGCTTGATTGCTTTGTGCAGATTATGGCCACTTGACCACGCGCTACGCGTTATCAGCGGTCGCGGTCGAGCTGGCTTTCCTTGGCCACGCGCTCGAAGGCCTCGCCGGGGCTCTTGATCCGGTATTGATGTTCGTCGCCTTCGGACGGCAACAGCTTCACGATCTTGTAACTACCGCTGGCGCCCGGGCGCCCCATCGTGCCGGCGGTGAAATAAACCGCCTGGCCGACATGAAATTTGTGCGACCTCGGTCCCGTTTCACGTACGGGAGCGGGCGCGGCGACACTTTCGCGAATTGCTTTCTTGGCTGAATTTTTCATGGTGGTGGAATTATAGCAGCTAATTCTGCAGGCAGGGCCGAAAAGTGACAGTAAAAGGGCAGAAGACGCCCCGTCGCCCTTCCCCAATATCAGCTGTAAAATCAATAGTTTGATACCAGAATTCGACTTAAGCTCTAAGACCACGGCTCTGCCCTGACGCACAAGCATAACGGACATTCGAGACCTACCGAAGGTCGTCGAAAGCCGCCGTCATTTCGCCCGTGCCAAGCCTAATGCGGTGGCGAGCCTGGGAGGTGCGAACCAACGGAGCTCGTTCGCATTGAGAAAGAGGCCGTCCTCCATCCGGAGACACGTCATGGAACGCTTGGTCTTTACCTGCCCGCGGACGGAAAAAAGCGTCGACGTGGGCATTCAGGGAGAGCTGCAGACCTTTTTACGCATCCGCGCCAACAAAGTGGTGGTAACGCGCTGCCCGTCTTGCGGCCAACGCCACGAATGGCTCGTGCGCGACGCGCAGCTTGCCAAGGCTGCATAGCAAGGCGCTCGGAACTCCCTTCCCTCCTCCGCGTTTCCTAGGGTCTGTAGACTTCAATTCGATTTAGCGGACATTAAAGAGGGATTTGGGACATGCGCTTTCTGCTAGGGATCATCGCCGGTATCGCCCTTACCATCGGCGGGGCGTATCTGTACGACAGCGGGACGGCGACGAACGGGTCCACCGCGACGGCGACGCGCCCGATGGTCAACTGGGATGTCGTCGACAAGAATTGGGACCGCGCCACCTCGCGCGTACGCCGTGAATGGGACAGGCTTGCTGCCAAATAAGCAGCGGTTGTTGACACCGTAAATGGGCAGAGCCCCGGGTTTTACGCCGGGGCTCTTCCTTTGCCCAAATTCTTCGATTTCTCGAATCATTCAGGCAATAAAAAAACACCTGGCGGGCTCCGAAGTTCCACGTACGGCAAAGTTTTTGCAAACAAAAAGCCCGCCCGGAATGTCCGGACGGGCTTTTGCATGCAAGCGGATCTTACTCGATGATCTGAATGACCTTGCGGGTCTTCGGTTCGACGATCACGCGCCGATCGTTGACCACCGCAAAGCTGTATTCAGTATGGTTCGGCACCGGCCGCAGGACGACGGTGGCAGGAAGAGGCTCGCCGACCACAACCTTTTCCGTCACGCGTACGGACGGTACCTTCTCGCGGGTCACATAGGTACGGACTTCAGCCGGCGGCTCAGCCGCCGCACCGACCGCCGCACCGACCGTGCCACCGACAACCGCGCCGACCGGGCCGCCAACGACCGCTCCGGCCGCCGCGCCACCCACCGCACCGGTGGCAGTGGACGCTTGAGCCCATGCGAGAGTCGGCGCCATGACGGCGATAGCAACTGCTGAAGCAAGCATGTGATTGCGCATTAGAATTCTCCTCTGTGGCACTCCAAATTAAACTCTGGCGCTGCCCAATAGTTCCGGCGTTACGCTGCCGCCGGGGCGTAAAAAGCTCCATATTTCCAGTGTGAACAGCCGTTAATCGGATCAACTTTTCGCAAGCCTGTACAACGGCCGGAACGGGCCTTGTCTTCGTTGCGTTGCATCTTACGCGTTGAGCTTTACGCGTTGAGCTTCATGCCGACAGCGAACGGCATTTCATTTCCATAACGCAGATCAGGAGAAGACGATGAAACGAACATTCATGATTGGAGTCGCCGCCGGTGCGCTTTTGGCGGGCGTCAACATAGCGGCCTCGCAAGGCACGATGCAGCAGCCTGGAGCCTCGGGCGGTGCCAGCATGGAACAGCCGAAGAGCGGTAGCGGCGCCCAGCAACAGCAGAAGGGCGGCGGTGGCGCTCAGATGAAGTCGGATTCGCCGGCCACCTCGGGACAAGCCCCGCAGGGTCAGCGGGCGCAGGACACCCAGAAGCTGGATACCCAGAAGCAGGATGCCCAGAAGCAGGATACCCAGAAGCAGGGTGGCCAGCGGGCGCAGGATGCCCAGAAGCAGGACACCCAGAAGCAAGACGCTCAGTCCAAGGACGCCGCCAAGAGCGGTCAAGCGGCCGGCTCGGGCCAGGCGGCCGGCGGTGGCAAGACCCTTTCGACAGAGCAGAAGACCAAAATCCGCCAGACGGTCATCAGCTCGGGACCGAAAGTGACCAACGTGAACTTCTCGGTCTCGGTCGGGACCGTTATTCCGCGCACGGTGACGCTCGCTCCGCTGCACCCGATCCTCGTGGAAATCTATCCCGAATGGCGCAGCTATCGATACGTCATCGTCGAAGACCGGATCATCATAGTCGAGCCCGACACCTTCAAGATCGTAGCGGTAGTGATCGTCTAAATACCAAGCACCTTCAGCGAAAGGGCGGCCGAGCGGCCGCCCTTTTTCATTTCGGCGGAAAGGCTAGAGTGGCTGAGTTCAAAGTTCGGAACAGCCAGGAGCCTCACATGATCGTCCGCCTTCCGGGCAAGCGGCCGACCCGCTGCCGCGCCGTCATCCATGGCGGGCTCGTCTTCGCTGTCGCGGTTGCGCGCGACAAAGCCGCGTCGATGTATGAACAGACGAGGATGGCGCTCGCCGATGCCGATGC
>DASSPI010000190.1:0-43865 GCA_035699705.1 Xanthobacteraceae bacterium | reverse complement strand
GTCGGCGGCGCTTGCGACCGCGGCCGGTTTTTATCTCGCCGGTAGCCTGCCGCAGGTTTATGCAGCCGCCTTGCTGTTCCTTACGCCGCTGTCCTTCACCGTCTCCGTCGTGCGCAACAGCCATCTGTTGGTGGATCGGCTAGCCTTTGCCTTTGGCCTGGTACTCGCGCCGGTTCTCGCAACCCTGAATGTGGACCTCGATCTGCTCTGGTCCGGCGCCATCGGCGGCACGCTCGCCTATCTGCTTTATCGCTTGCGGAGGGCGGCGCGATGAATCCGGTCCTGGCGGAATTTTGGCCCTATCTGGTGCTGATTTTCGTCGGCTTCCTGCCCAACGAGATCTGGCGCCTGCTGGGCCTCGTGCTGGCGCGGCGATTGCATGAAGGCGCGGAAGTCTTGATCTGGGTGAGGGCGGTCGCTACCGCGATCCTGGCGGGCGTGATCGGCAAGCTGATCTTCTTTCCGGCCGGCGCGCTTGCGACCGTGCCGCTGTCGGTGCGGATCGGCGCGATCGTGCTCGGCCTTCTCGCCTTCACGCTGATCCGCCGCTCGGTTTTCGCCGGCGTGGTGGCGGGTGAGGCGGCGCTGATCGCAGGCGCGATGCTGCTCAGCCCTTGAGCGCGGCGGCAAGCTTGCTGGCATGCTCGGCCAGCACTTCCGGCCGCTCCTTGTGCGTGGCGGGCGGCTTCATCGGCACGCCGTCGTGGCGCGGGATCACATGCACATGCAGATGGAACACCACCTGCCCGCCGGCGCCCTCGTTGAACTGCTGGATGGTGACGCCCTGGGCGCCGAAGGCCTGCATCGAGGCCTGCGCGACCTTCTGGGCCACTTTCATCACATGGGCGAGATCATCGGGATTGATGTCGAGGATGTTGCGCGCGGCCGCCTTCGGCAACACCAGCGCATGGCCGGCTGCGCGCGGCATGATGTCGAGAAAAACGAACGTCTTGTCGTCCTCGTAGACTTTATAGGCCGGCAATTCACCGCGCAGGATTTTGGCAAAGATGTTGTTCGGGTCGTAACTCGGCATGGCGCTCTCCGCCCAGGAATCTCTCCTATCCTATCACGACTGTCCGGCGGCGAGGTCCTTGCGGAACGGGGCAAATGCCGCGAGTTCGGCGCCTTCCTTTTCCACATAGGCGCGCTCGTGGGTCAGGTAATCGGCGACTGCGCGGCGCAGGGCGGGATCGGCGATGAAATGCGCGGAATAGGTGGTGGAGGGCAGGTAGCCGCGGGCCAGCTTGTGTTCGCCCTGGGCGCCGGCCTCGACGCGCGCGAGGCCATGGGCGATGGCATAGTCGATGGCCTGATAATAGCAGACCTCGAAATGCAGCATCGGGTGGTGCTCGATCGCACCCCAGTGGCGGCCATAGAGGGCATCGGGGCCGATGAAATTGATCGCGCCTGCGATCCAGCGGCCGGCGCGCTTGGCCATCACCAGCAGGATGCGGTCGGCCATGCGCTCGCCGACAAGTGAATAGAATTCGCGGGTCAGATAGGGCCGGCCCCATTTGCGCGAGCCGGTTTCCATATAGAAAGCGAAGAAGGCATCCCAAACGTCTTCGCTAAGGTCCTTTCCGCTCAGCCAGTGCACCGTGACGCCGTTTGCCAGCGCCTGGGCGCGTTCGCGCCGGATGGTCTTGCGCTTGCGCGAGGCGAGCGCGGCGAGGAAATCCTCGAACGAGCCATAGTCCGCATTGCTCCAGTGGAATTGCTGGTCGGTGCGGAGAAGAAAGCCGCGCGCGGCGAGGAAGCGCGCTTGCGTCTCCGGCAGGAAAGTGAGGTGGACCGATGACGCCCCCAGCTCTTCGCACAGCGTGACCAGTCCGGCCGCGAGTGCCGCCCGCACCTGTTCGGGCCGCCGGCCGGGACGCGCGAGCAGTCGCGGCCCGGTCGCGGGTGTGAAAGGCACCGAGACTTGCAGCTTGGGATAGTAGCTGCCGCCGGCGCGTTCATAGGCCTCCGCCCAGCCGCGGTCGAAGACATATTCGCCGCGCGAATGCGATTTCAGGTAGCAGGGCACGGCGCCGAGGATTTCGCCCCGGGCGTTTTCCGCCACCAGATGCCGCGGCTCCCAGCCGGCACGGCGGCCGACCGATTTCGACAATTCCAACGAATGCAGAAATTCATGAGATACGAAGGGGTTGAGGCGGTATCCTCGGGTGATACCGGAGATCGCCGAAGTCCGCTCAGAGTCCGGTTTAACCGACAGGTCCAAGGCGCAGGCATTCCAACCCTCGGCGGGAATATCGCCGATGGCGGAAACCATACGAAGGCGGAGGTCATCGCTCATGCGAATGCCAATTTAGCCGCGCTTTATGGCCGAAATCCCTCGAAAATCATCTGGTCTGCCCAGCGTCCGGCGCGGGCGCGGTCCTCGTCGCTGCGCACCGTCCAGGTGAGCAGGGGCAGGCCGAAAACAAGGCGGCTGGTCAGCGGGACCGGCGAGGGCAGGTCGCGCACCGAATAGGCCAGAAACTGCATGCGGGCCTCCAGCACGGCGCGAGCATAGGCCGTGCTGCTGCGGAACCAGCTCCAGTCCTGGCGTCGCGTCCGGTAGCGCTTCTCGGCGACGAGACCGCGCCGCAATCCCGGGGCCGCATGCCGAATTGCCGCGATCTGGCCGGGATCGAACGACATGACGGCGACCGGACCGCGATAGCCGCGCAACAATTCCACGACGCGCATCGGCAGCCGCCGGTCGTCATCGAAATGACTCTTCAACTCCAGCAGCAGCGTAACCCGCCCGGCGACAAGCTCGCATAATTCGCCCAGGCTGATCATGTGGTCGGTGGTCGCCTTGAAGGCAACGCGCCGCAGCTCCGCCCCGGCAAGCGCCTTCAGCGCTCCGCTTCCTTCCGTCAGCCGTCCCAGCGCGTCATCGTGGTGGACCATCGCCTCGCCGTCGGCGGTGATCTGCAGATCGACTTCGATGGCGTAGTTCGCGGCGACCGCCGCGGCGACGGAAGAAGGGGTGTTTTCGATCACGCCGCGGGTGGCGTCATGCAATCCGCGGTGCGCCACCGGCCGGGCCGTCAGCCAGTCGGGCCCGCTCATGACAGTGCCCCGCTTCCGAAGTTCGTGATACGTCTCGGCGCCCTCTGATGCGAATGTCGGAAGCAAAGGGGCACTGCCAGGTTCATAATTCTAGTGCCGCTTTCGATTTGAAGTTCCTGTCTGAGCCTGCCGCATCTGGCGTAGGAACTTCAAATCGGCGGCACCAGGGCTCAGGAGACTTCGAAGGCACCCTCGACCTCGACCGCGGCATCCAGCGGCAGGGCCGCCACACCGATCGTGGAGCGCGCATGCCGGCCCTTTTCGGCAAATGCCGTCACCATGAGGTCGGAGGCTCCATTCATCACTTTTGGGCCATCGATGAAATCCGGCATGCAGTTGATGAAGCCGCCGAGCCGCACAACGCGCGCGACCTTGTCGAGATCGCCGAGCGCGGCCTTCAGTTGCACGAGGAGATTGACCGCGCAGGCGCGCGCCGCCTTCTGCCCGTCCTCGATCGAAACCTGGCCGCCGAGCTTGCCCTTGGCAATGAGCTTGCCTTCGGCGTCCAGACAGAGCTGGCCGGATACGACGAGAAAATTCCCGGTGCGCACGAAACCGACGTAATTGGCGACGGGCGAGGCGGCCGTATGCAGCACGATCCCGAGTTCCGCGAGCTTTTTTTCCACCGTTCCGGGCATTCAATCCTCCGTCACAATCCGGTCTGCCGCCGCGCGCCATAACCTTAATTCCATTGTCTTCGCCGATCAGGCGGCCGCTGGCAAGCGGCCGGCGCGACTCGCTTGCGGCTCAAAGGCTATGACCCTATGTTTTCTCGCTAGCAGGAAAAGGATTCCCATGATCTTTGCCGCCAGAATTTGCTCGCTGTTTTTCGGCGCAGTGGCAGCCGCAGGCGTGGCCTGGGCGGCGCCCGCGGGCAATCCCGATCTCGACCTGGCGAAGGTCGAACTCGTGCCGCACCTGGCGATCTATGACTTGCGCCTCGACCATTCGCGCAGCAGCCGGTCGGCCGAAGGGGTGACCGGGCGCATCCTCTACGATTTCTCCGGCAATTCCTGCGACGGTTACGCGTTGCAGTTCCGCCAGGTATCCGAGTTGAATACCGGCGAGGGAAAGTCGGCGGTAAGCGATTTGCGCACCATCACTTGGGAAGACGGCACGGCAACCAGCTACCGCTTCCAGTCGCAGAACCTGGTCGACCAGAATCAGGTCGAAACGGTGGACGGGCAGGCAGAGCGCCGCTCCGACGGCGTGGCGGTGAACCTGACCAAGCCGGGCCGGAAGAAGTTCGACACCGACGCGGGAGTGGTATTTCCGACCGAGCACATGCGCCGCATCATCGCGGCGGCGCGCTCGGGCCAAACCATTTTGGACCTGCCGGTCTATGACGGCTCGGAGAATGGCGAAAAGATTTTCAACACCCTCACGATCATCGGCGCGCCGATCCCGCCGGATCAGCGCGTACCGACGGACGCAGCCGCGGGGCAGCCGGCGCTTGCCGGCATGACACGCTGGCCGGTGACCATCAGCTATTTCGAGAAAGATGCAAAAGCCGGCGAGCAGACGCCGATCTATTCCATCGCTTTCGAACTCTATGACAACGGGATCTCGCGCGCGCTCACGCTCGACTACAACGACTTCGTCCTGCGCGGCGACATGAGCGTGCTTGAGATCAAGGACAGCAAGCCCTGCCGCTGAGCCAGGCTCAGGCTTCGCCGCTGTCTTCGCCGCCGGCCTCCGCCAGCGCCCGCCGGGCGATAGCAATCGTTTCCGGGTCGACGCCGGCATGGCCGGCGAATGCCACCAGGAGATTCTCATCGCCACGGACGTAATCCAGGACGCCGACAAGGAAATGGCGTTCGCGCGCGGCCTCCCGAATCTCGCCCGGTCCCAGGCCGGTCAGAGCCAGGAAGCGCCCCAGCCGCTCCTGGTCCTGGGCAATGAAGCCAAGCGCCTGAATGGCCAAGACTTCAGCTACTTCGGCGGCCGGCGGTTGTTGCCTGAAACGGGACATCTGTTTGCGTTTCCGTAACAAATCCAAACTAACTTGTATCGAACCATGGCTGACGGCGCACCCGTTGGGCATGCATCCGTTGCCTAATGCGCGATCCGCAAAGTGGGTACCGGTTTTGCGTCAAATCGCGCGTTTTTAGTGGCTTGGCGCATGATCTTCTCGGCGGGCCGGGGTCCGTTTCGCCGGATCATACGTTGAGGGGCGCGGCAAGAGCCGGGAAGGCGGAGGAATGCCCAAAACTGTCATGATCGTGGAAGACAACGAGCTCAACATGAAGCTCTTCCACGACCTGTTGGAGGCCCATGGTTACCAAACCGTAGGCACGCGCAATGGAATCGAAGCACTCGATCTTGCCCGCAAGCATCATCCGGACCTCATCCTGATGGATATCCAGCTGCCGGAGGTGTCCGGGCTGGAAGTGACCAAGTGGCTGAAGGACGACGCCGAGCTCAAAAGTATACCGGTAGTGGCGGTCACTGCCTTCGCCATGAAGGGTGACGAGGAACGCATCCGCGAAGGTGGTTGCGAGGCCTACTTGTCGAAGCCAATTTCGGTCGGCAAGTTCATCGAGACAATCCGCCATTTCCTCGGCACGGGGGAAGGAGAGCGCCAATGACCGCACGCATCCTCGTGGTCGACGACATCGCTGCCAACGTGAAGCTGCTCGACGCGCGGCTGTCGGCGGAATATTTCGACGTTCTCACCGCCATGAACGGCCGCGACGCGCTGGCAATCTGTGAGCGCGCGGAATGCGACGTGGTGCTGCTCGACGTCATGATGCCAGGGCTGGACGGCTTCGAGGTCTGCCGCCAGCTCAAGAGCAATCCTGCGACCCATCATATTCCCGTGGTGATGGTGACGGCGCTCGATCAGGCCTCTGACCGTGTGCGCGGGCTCGATGCCGGCGCCGACGACTTTCTCACCAAGCCGGTATCCGACGTGGCGCTGGTCGCGCGCGTGCGCTCACTGGCGCGGCTGAAGATGATGACTGACGAGCTGCGCATGCGTGCCGTCACGTCGAAAGAGATCGGCATCCAGCATCCCGAGCGCGAGGCGGTTTCCGACCAGGGGCGGCAGGGCCGCATCCTGCTGATCGATGACCGCCCGGCGTCGCATGAACGCATCGCGGCGATGCTCAATGAAGAGCATGCAGTCGAGGTCGAGAGCGATCCAAACGACGCCTTGTTTCGCGCCGCCGAGGGCCCCTACGATCTCGTCATCGTCTCGCTTGCCCTGGAGAATTTCGACGGATTGAGGTTGTGCAGCCAGCTGCGCTCGCTTGACCGCACGCGCAATGTTCCGGTGCTCGCGATTTCCGAGGGCGACAGCAACGCACGCCTCGTGCGTGGCCTGGAGATCGGCGTCAACGACTATCTGATGCGTCCGATCGACAAAAATGAGCTGCTTGCGCGCGTGCGCACCCAGATCCGCAAGAAACGCTACACCGAACGCCTGCGCGACAACGTGCAGATGTCGATCGAAATGGCGATCACCGATCCGCTGACCGGGCTGTATAACCGCCGCTACATGGAGAGCCATCTCGGCTCGCTGCTGGAACAGGCGGTCTCGCGCAAGAAGCCGCTCACGGTGCTCGTGCTCGACATCGATTATTTCAAGGCGATCAACGATACCCACGGCCACGACGCCGGCGACGAAGTGCTGCGTGAATTCTCTTTCCGAATCAAGAAGTCGATCCGCGGCATCGACCTGGCCTGCCGCTATGGCGGCGAGGAATTCGTGGTGGTCATGCCGGAAACCGACCTGACGGTGGCGACCATGGTGGCCGAGCGGCTTCGCCGGCGCATCGCGACCGAGCCTTTCCCCATCCAGGACGGCTCGCGCTCGATCGAGGTCACGATCTCGATCGGAATTTCAGCGCTCGGCAGGGAAGACACCGCGGCGAATATCCTCAAACGGGCGGACGCCGCGCTTTATCGCGCCAAACGCGACGGCCGCAATCGTGTGGTGCCGGACGCAGCCTGACGACGGTCGATCCAATCCTTTTCCGCCCGGTTGATTTCCCCCGGCGTTGGGTTAGCCTTTTCGACTCAGTAGCCGGTCTGGAAATTGATTGGACGCGAAGCTATTCGCCGGCTGCCTGCGATAATCATCGGTTTGACAACCCTGCGGAGTGCTCAGGTCCGCCGCATCTCCTGGGTCCGTGGGGTTCGGCCGGCGCGAGAGCGGCGCGAGTGGCCTCCTCATGACGCCGCTTTCGGCCGGCCACCGATCTCGGCACGAGAACGAGATCGTCTGCACGGGCAATTTTTGGCTATTGGACTGAAGGCGTAGAAGCGGCGACGCGCTGCGCGCTGTAGTGTGACGCGCAAACCTTGCGATACGATGCCGCTGCAATTCCGCGAGGCGCCCATGTGGCCAAGCCGCCGTCTGCTCGATCTCCTGCGCATTGAACTTCCCATCATTCAGGCGCCGATGGCCGGCGCCATGGACAATGAACTGGTTGCCGCCGTCTCAGAAGCGGGCGGCCTCGGCTGTTTGCCTTGCGCGATGCTCAACGCGGAAAAGCTGCGCGAGGAGGTCGAAAAAATCCGTGCGCGCACGACCAAGCCCTTCGGATTGAATTTTTTCTGCCACACGGCGCCCGTGCCCAATAATGCCCGCGAGGCGGCCTGGCGCGAGCGACTCGCGCCTTATTACCAGGAGCTTGGTATCGATCCGGCGGCGCCGGTACCGTTTTCCAACCGCGCGCCGTTTGACGAGGCGCTGCTGGACGCGGTGCTCGAAACCAGGCCGCAAGCGGTGACTTTTCATTTCGGGCTGCCCGCGGCCCCGCTCTACGACAAGCTCAAGCGCGAAGGCTTTCTCGTCATCAGCTCGGCCACGACGGTGGCGGAGGCGCGCTGGCTCGCGGAGCGCGGCGTCGACGCGATCATCGCGCAGGGCTTCGAGGCCGGCGGTCATCGCGGCATGTTCCTGACCGAGAATGTGGCCGCGCAAGTCGGCACGCTCGCGCTGGTGCCGCAGGTGAGGGACGCCGTATCCGTGCCGGTCATCGCGGCCGGCGGCATTGCCGATGCGCGTGGCATCGCGGCCTGTTTTGCGCTTGGCGCCGACGGCGTGCAGATCGGCAGCGCCTATCTGCGCACGCCGGAGGCGAAGATCTCTGCGCCGCACAGGACCGCGCTCAATGCCGCAAGCGACGACGCTACCGTGCTCACCAATGTATTGACGGGGCGGCCGGCGCGCGGCTTCATCAATCGCATCATCCGCGAACAGGGGCCGATATCGGACGCGCCCCCGCAATTCCCGTTGGCGGCGGGGGCGGTGCAGCCGCTGCGCGCCAAGGCCGAAGCGCAAGGCTCCGGTGATTTCTCGCCGCTCTGGTCGGGGCAGGCGGTGGCGCTGGGGCGCGAGCTCGGCGCCGCAGAGCTGACGCACAAGCTCGCCGCCGAGGCGCAGGACCGGTTGCGAAATCTCGCGGGCTGACGGCGATTGCCGCTTTAGAAAGTCGCGAAGGCGCGGGCGATCGCGTTCACCCCGCTTTTCACGTCAGGGTTTTTTATTTGAGTGGCGGCCTCGGCGGCTGCGTTTCTCAGCGCGTGGCGATCATCCGGCGCCATGAATTTTGCCGCCTTGGGCGTCATTTGCAGCAAAAGAGCTACGCGCTGGAACTGCCACTCATCCGGCAAGCCTTCGAGCACGAAGGTATGCAGCAGTCCGATCACGGACTTCGCGGCAGCATCGCTGATGGTGTTCAGCGTCCTTCTGAATTCGGGATCCTTGCGCTGTTCCGGCGTGGCGGCGAGGACCTGCGCCGACGCCGTATCGATCATCGCGGAATGGAGTTTGATTTGGGCATCGTAGTAGCGGCCGAATTCCGGAGCGAAGGTTATGGTGTTCTGGTTGGCCTTCACGGTCAATTTCGGGTCTTTGGCGACCACATTCACGTCCTTGGTGCCGGTGCCCGCCAGGTAGTAGACCAGTCCAATCTTTGTCGCAGCCTTGCTCCAGTCGTTCAGTTTCTGGACATCCGACCACGGCAGCGGCTTTCCCGCATCGATCTGCTTGGTGTCGAGCACGGCATCGAGCAATGGCTTGACCGCGGGATCGGAATAACGCGGAGGCTGGCCGCTTGTGTGGGAATCCTTTGCCAGCGCGAGAAAGGAGTCTGTGGCCTTATTGATATTTGCGATCCTGGCGTCATCCAGCGTCTGCGCCTCGGCCATGCCGTAAGGCGCCGTCAGCGCGGCGATAACCGTCAGGATTTGCATATGTCGGCGCATGAAGCGGCTTTCCTGTCATAATTGGCGGGATGGCTCAATCTAACCGCGCGGCGGGCGTCTTGGTAGAGAATTTTAGGCCCACCGAGGTTGCCCGGAGAAATGCCGCCCTGCTATATGGCGGCGGTTTTCCTGACGAGGATCGCTTATGTCCGTGGATGCCGCTACCGTCCGGCGCATCGCGCATCTGGCGCGTATTGCCGTTGCCGAGCAGGAGGTTGAGCACCTGCGTGGCGAGATCAACGCCATACTCGCCTTCGTCGAACAGCTTGCCGAGGTCGACGTGGGCGGGGTCGAGCCGATGACCTCGGTGACACCCATGCAGATGAAGCGGCGGCCCGATCTGGTGACGTCCGGCGGCGATCCCGATGCGGTGTTGCGAAATGCGCCGGCGCGCGAGGGAAATTTTTTTGTCGTCCCCAAAGTGGTGGAGTGACATGCGCATATGGCACTCCGCCGTCCTCGGGCGCGCGAAGCGAGACCCGAGGATCACCCGCAGCAGAACGTGGATGGCCGGGACATCAGGGCGATTACGCCCGTCTTCGACGGGCTATGCCCGGCCCATGACGAGCTAACAGCATGGCGGACGAGCTTACCTCCCTGACCATCGCCGCAGCACGCAGCGGACTGGCGAAGAAGGATTTCACCGCCGTCGAACTGGCTGACGCGCATCTGGCGGCCATGGAACGCGCCCGCGCGCTCAACGCCTATGTGCTGGAGACGCCGGAGCGCGCCAGCGCCATGGCCAGGGCAGCCGACGCGCGGATTGTCAAAGGCGCGGCCGGGCCGCTCGAAGGCATTCCCTTGGCGGTGAAGGATCTGTTCGCCACCGAAAACGTGCGCACCACCGCCTGCAGCCGCATCCTCGGTGACTTCTCGCCGGCTTACGAGTCGAGCGTAACGGAGAATTTGTGGCGCGATGGCGCGGTGCTGCTGGGGAAGACCAACTGCGACGAATTCGCCATGGGCTCCTCGAACGAGACTTCGGCCTTCGACCCGGTTATCTCGCCCTGGCGGCGGAAGGGCGCCAATACGCCGCTCGTGCCCGGCGGTTCCTCGGGCGGATCGGCCGCGGCGGTGGCCGCGCATCTCGCGCTTGGCGCGACCGGCACCGATACCGGCGGGTCGATCCGGCAGCCTGCCTCCTTTACCGGCATCGTCGGCATGAAGCCGACCTACGGCCGCTGCTCACGCTGGGGCATTGTCGCCTTCGCATCCTCGCTCGACCAGGCCGGTCCCTTTGCCCGGAGTGTGCGCGACAGCGCGATCCTGCTGCGCTCCATGGCGGGACACGATCCGAAGGATGCGACCTCGGTCGATACACCCGTGCCCGACTATGAGGCCGCGGTCGGCAAGTCGGTCAAGGGCATGCGGATCGGGATTCCGAAGGAATACCGCATCGAAGGGATGCCCGCGGAGATCGAAAAGCTGTGGCAGCAGGGCGGCGAATGGCTGAAGGCCGCGGGCGCCGAGCTGGTGGAGGTGTCGCTGCCGCATACCAAATACGCTCTGCCGGCCTATTACATTGTCGCTCCGGCGGAAGCCTCCTCCAATCTCGCCCGCTACGATGGCGTGCGCTATGGCCTGCGCGTGCCCGGTAAAGACGTGACCGACATGTATGAGAAGACGCGCGCTGAAGGTTTCGGCCCGGAGGTGCGCCGGCGCGTCATGATCGGCACTTACGTGCTCTCGGCCGGCTATTACGACGCTTACTACCTGCGCGCGCAAAAGGTGCGTACGCTGATCAAACAGGATTTCGAAGACTGCTTCAGCACCGGCGTTCACGCCATGTTGACCCCCGCCACGCCCTCGGCCGCGTTCGGCATCGGCGAGAAAGGCAAAGCGGACCCGGTGGAGATGTATCTGAACGACGTCTTCACGGTGACCGTGAACATGGCGGGCCTGCCGGGCATCTCGGTACCGGCGGGCCTTGACGCGCAAGGCCTCCCGCTCGGGTTGCAGCTTATCGGCCGCCCGTTTGATGAAGAAAGCCTGTTCGCACTCGGCCATGTGATTGAAAAAGCGGCAGGTATTTTTGCGCCCAAGACCTGGTGGTAGGCGCGTTCCAGAAAAAATGTCCACAGGGGAACTGGAGACCTGTGCGCGGCGTTAATCCGCGTCTCTTTGGTCTTGCGTGCCTTTTATTTGCATCGCCAATCGCACATCGCCAATAATTTCAATGTGATTCATGACGATACCAAGTGAGCCTCCAAAGCCGCCCGCTGAATCTTCCGCCGTGCCGCCACCGACTCCGGACCAAGTCGGAGAGCTCCTGAACTCGCCGGAGATGGCGAAGGCGGTGGAGAGCGATGAATTCAAGCGCTTCCTCGATCATGTGCCGATCGCGATTGTGATCTCCTGGTGCGTCGAGGATCAGCAACGCATCGTCTATGCGAATCTCGCTTTTGAGAGCCTGACCGGCCACTCCGCGGCCGAGATCGACGGGAAATCATGGGCGATCCTGGACCACTTCACCCACGAGGATGACAGCTCGCTCCCGCTCGGCAAAGCCGTCGGTTGCGGCGAGGATTTTCTTGGGACATTCCGGGCCACCTTCGCGGATGGAAGGCAGGTTCTGGCGCAGGCCTATGCCAGCGTGATCGAGGACGAAAACGGCGGAGACAGCTATCGGATCGCTGCTCTCGTTGATGTCACCGACCGCGAGCGCTCGCAGCGCGACGAGTTTGAAAAGGAGATCCGCGACAAAGACATGCTGCTCAAGGAGTTGCAGCACCGCGTCAAAAACAACCTGCAACTCATCACCGCGCTGATCCGGCTCGAGGCACGCGCGGCGCAACGTGGCGACAAGGTCGATCTCGATCGGCTCGCCGGCCGTATCGATACGCTGTCGCTGCTCTATCAGGCGCTGTCGACCGACCATTGGGGCCCTACGGTGGACCTTGGACCCTTTCTCAGCGATATCGCCTCCGCCTCACTGCGCGCCCATACGACCAGTGGCATCACGCTGGACCTGAAGATGAGTTATTGCCCGGTTTCGATCAATGTCGCGATGCCGGTCGGGCTGCTGGTCAATGAACTGCTGGCAAACACGTTCAAATATGCCTTCGAGGGGCGCGAGAACGGCACCATCAGCCTCGAATGCCTGCGCGAGGGCGAGGATCGCATTCGCATCGTCTTCGCCGATGACGGCGTGGGCTTTGCCCGCGGGACGACCTGGCCGACGCCCGGCAAGCTCGGCGCGCTGATCCTGCAAACGCTGCGGGAGAATACCCGGCAAATAAACTTTCAGCTGACGTCGGAGCCGGGCGAGGGCGCGCGGATGACGATCGAGTTCGTCTGCCGGCCCGCGCTGCAAAGGGCGAGCTGACATTCCCGCTGCGCGTGCGGGCCTCGCGTCACTGCTTTTTCGGCACCGTCGGCTTGGGCATTCCTACCGTCAGGTTTTCGGTATTGCCCCCGGTCGGCACGCCGTAGACTACGAAACCCACGAGCACCGCCAGCAGCGCGATGCCGCCCAGCACGATGGCGAAGAATGTTTTTTTGCCGCCGTTACCGGCCATCGTGGGCTCCCGTTCGCCCGAATACCATCCGATACTATTGGCAAAGTCGTGACAGCGGCTAGTGACCAATTGCCGCCGCGGCATGGTGGCCCAAGCCGCTCTTGAAGGCGGCGGTCGGACCCTCTATCGAAATGGCACGAGGGTACCGCATGAATGCTCCGACGAAGACCAAGCTGATCAAAGGCTCAACCGGCGACTGGGAAGTCGTTATCGGCATGGAAGTGCATGCTCAGGTGACGTCCAACGCCAAGCTGTTTTCCGGCGCCTCGACCGAATTTGGCGGCGCACCGAATTCGCATGTGTCGCTGGTCGACGCGGCCATGCCGGGCATGCTGCCGGTGATCAATGAGGAATGCGTCAAGCAGGCGGTCCGCACCGGCCTCGGGCTCAAGGCTCAGATCAATCTCAGATCGGTATTCGACCGGAAGAATTATTTCTATCCGGACCTGCCGCAGGGCTACCAGATCAGCCAATACAAATCCCCAATCGTCGGCGAGGGCGAAGTTGTCGTCGACGTGCCGGAAGGCGACACCGTGACGGTCGGGATCGAGCGCGTGCACCTGGAGCAGGACGCCGGCAAGTCGCTGCACGATCAGCACGCTGCGATGTCCTATGTGGACCTGAACCGCTCCGGGGTCGCGCTGATGGAGATCGTCTCAAAGCCGGACCTGCGTTCCTCCGAGGATGCCAAGGCCTTTGTCGTAAAGCTGCGCAGCATCCTGCGCTATCTCGGAACCTGCGACGGCGACATGGAAAAGGGATCGCTGCGCGCAGACGTGAACGTCTCGGTGCGGCGGCCCGGCGAGCCGCTCGGCACCCGCTGCGAAATCAAGAACGTCAATTCCATCCGCTTCATCGGTCAGGCCATCGAGCATGAGGCGCGCCGGCAGATCGAGATCCTGGAGGAAGGCGGCCGCATCGATCAGGAAACGCGCCTGTTCGATCCCGGCCGGGGGGTCACCCGTTCCATGCGCAGCAAGGAAGAGGCGCACGACTATCGCTATTTCCCCGATCCCGACCTGTTGCCGCTGGAATTCAGCCAGTCCTACGTGGACGAGCTGAAGGCGCACCTGCCGGAGCTGCCGGATGAGAAAAAAACGCGCTTCATGCGCGACTTCGCGCTATCCGGCTATGACGCCGGCGTGCTGGTGGCCGAACGCGCGAGTGCCGAATTCTTCGAGGCGGTGGCGAGGGGGCGCGATCCCAAGACGGCGGCCAATTGGATCATGAATGAGTTGACCGGCCGGTTGAACAAGGAAGGCAAGGACATCACCGCCTCTCCGGTGTCGGCGGATCAACTCGGCGCCATCCTCGACCTGGTGGCGCAAGGGACCATCTCGGGCAAGATTGCGAAGGACCTGTTCGAGATCGTCTGGACCGAAGGCGGCGATCCGCGGACGCTGGTGGAAACCCGCGGGTTGAAACAGGTGACCGATATCCGCGCCATCGAGAAGATCGTCGACGAACTCGTCGCCGGCAATGCCGACAAGGCCGCGCAGGCGAAGGAAAAGCCCGCCGTTATTGGGTGGTTCGTCGGTCAGGTGATGAAATCCTCGGGCGGAAAAGCCAGCCCGCAAGTCGTCAACGAGCTGCTCAAGCGCAAGCTCGGCCTGTAATCCTCGTCCGATCGCCGACGAAAGCGACAGCGCAACCCTTCATTACTCTTTGCCGCAATGCGAAGGCGGCATTGCACCCGAGGCGCAGTGCGCACGGTTTTCGCCGCCGAAAACCGTCGCGCGAACGACGTCCGTCGGGCCTGCGCGACCCCTCGCAAGCGAATCACCAAAGCCCGATTCGAGCGAGTGAGAGCGTTCGGCGCTCTGAAAAGCGCTGGGCGGCGCCACCCTGTGAAAAAAATTTTGGAAGAGTAAACGGACGCAGGCGGACCGATTTTTTGGCGCGCTTCCGTTGGCTGTCGCGATTTGCTGCATGTAAAAAAATTCACGGCGAAAATTTTCGCCGTGCGAGAAATCCCTTATTTCATCGGGCTTTATTGCTTCGCATGCAAATGCGCGGCAAAACTTTTTTGTTGACGCGGCAATCCTGCGCGCTTCGTACGCCGCCGTGCGCGTGGTGTGCGGCGCGCGAGCTCTTTCCACCGCCGTATACACAGTTCGTTAAGCGGAGTCGCTGTTTTTTGCATTGTGCTGTAGTAATCAAAGTGCAGTGCATGTCGATTCGCGACTGCACTGTTACTACAGCGCCATTTAATCGTGGCTAGGAGGGCAGCATGGCTAAGAGAGCCAAATCGAAGACCAAGTCAGCGGCGAAGAAGACAGCCAAGAAGACGAAGCGCAAATCCGCTAAGAAGAAGAAGTAAGGCCGCTCGATCGATCGGCTTCGAGACAGTCGACAGACTGTGTCACACGAGCCGGCGATGCCAGAGGGCAGGAGGCGGTGACGCCATCCCCCGAAGCGACGCCGGCTCTGGTCGACAAGAGGGCGTCGGCGAGACAGGGTTCAAGCTTCCCAGGCATTATTGTCTGAGAAGAGGAGGGCGGAGAGATCCGCGCTCCACCCGGCGAAAGCCGGGCAGCTTGGTCCCGCGATCTCGCCGACGCCCTCAATGTATCGGCGGGGACGCAAGCGTTCACCGGGCCCGGTTCTCCAGATTTTCCAAAGCTTTGATAGCGAAGCCGGCCCGTCGGGTCGGGAGGGCTCCGTTGCGGTTTGCCGGCTGGCAGCCTAGCTGTGGCGGACATCGCTGCAACAGGAGCCGATCTTCGCCATGGCGCGCCCCAGCAAATCCACGATCAAACGGAAGTCCAAGACTGCGCGGCCCGCGCGCGCTGCGCGAAAGCCGATCGACCTGTATTACTGGTCGACGCCCAACGGCTACAAGATTTCCATCATGCTGGAGGAATGCCGACTGCCATACCGGGTGATCCCGGTAAATATCTCCAAGGGCGATCAGTTCAAGCCGGAATTTCTGGCGATCTCGCCCAATAACCGGATACCTGCGATCGTGGATCATCAGGGACCCGGCGGCAGGCCGATTTCGATCTTCGAGTCCGGCGCGATCCTGCAATATCTCGGGCGCAAGACCGGGAAATTCTATCCCGCCTCCGAGCGCGCCCGGGTCGAGGTGGACCAGTGGCTGTTCTGGCAAGTGGGCGGGCTCGGCCCGATGGCGGGGCAGGCGCATCACTTTCGTCTCTATGCGCCGGAAAAATTACCCTATGCGATCGAGCGCTATACCAACGAATGCAACCGCCTCTACGGCACGATGAACAAACGCCTCGCCGACCGGGAATTTCTTGCCGGCAAATATTCCATTGCCGACATCGCCTGTGTCGGCTGGACAAGCCGGTACCCGCGGCAAGGCCAGGACATCGAGCAATTCCCGCATGTGAAGCGTTGGCTTGAAACGATGCTGGCGCGCCCGGCGGTCGACCGCGGCATCCACCTGAAGATGGAAGAGGCCGATAAGGTGGATATGAAGGACCCGCAGGTCCGCAGCATCCTGTTCAATCAGCGCGCGCGCTGAACGAGCTTCCAAAGTGGTTAGCGGGACGCCAACCGGCACGGTTAGCAAATACTCGCCAAATCAAGAAAACCCCATCCTATCGGCCTTAGCGCGATCGACGGTGCCTTGCCGGGGTTCCGACGTGTTTGATTGTTCAGATTCGATTCATCGCGATATTTAAACAGCCATTCAAATTTTCCCTTGAATACTCCCCCGTACGACGGCGAACCCGTCGCATTCATGGCGTGAAGTCCGCGAGGGACGCGGCGCGCGCCGACAGGGGGGAGTGAGATGGGACGCTACGAACTTCCAGAGATCGACATGGCGGTGGCGGGGACTGCGCCGATGGGCGGGGAGGCGCTGTTCGCGCTCGGCATGATGTACTCGTCGGGCAACTCGGTGCCGGTGGATCTCGTGTCCGCGCACAAGTGGTTCAATCTGGCGGCGATGAAAGGCTATGCCGATGCGGTGCGGCTGCGCCGTGAAATTGCCGCCGAGATGACCGACGCCGAGATCGGCAAGGCCCAGCTGGCTGCGCGCGAATGGCTGAAGCTGCATCCGCAACCGCAGGTCACGGCCTGCATCGATGCCGCGCCGCTGGCGGTTGCCGCCTAGCGGGAGGCCCTTCCGCCTTGCTTGCCAAGCCTCTGTCGCTCGGGCATATCCGACCGTGACGGAGACGTGGCCGAGTGGCTGAAGGCGGCGGTTTGCTAAACCGTTATACGCTCTAAAGGCGTATCGAGGGTTCGAATCCCTCCGTCTCCGCCAGTTGCCGTTCCGCCAATTTATTGATTCAAAAGAAAAATCGGCCCATCGATCCGCCTCGGCTCGGCTGCGCACAAGCACACCCGGCGCTCAGGAGCGCAGCGAACGAGATGCCATCAGGGACTTCGCGAATTGCGCGTAAGCCCGCTCTTTCCAGCGAATGAAGAATCCGTCCTTGCCTCGCCAAAATCTTTCCTGCTCGATCGCGGCAGCCAGACCAAGCTGCCTTACCTTCGAGCAGCGTGCCTGCAGGTCATTCGCCTCCGCCCCGGACAGGCCAAAGATCCGAGCGACCTCTTGCCTCGCAAGTCCATCGATCCACTCCAGGAGCTCGGCCGCGCGGGGCGGAAGAGGGGCGGCGTAGCCATTGGCCTGATAATTCAGTGGGCGGTCCGGGTAAAATATCGGCTTGCCAAAGATTCCGGCGCAATCCGTGATCCGCAAGATGGGCGATATACGACAAGATTGCTCCCAAATGCCGATGTTCCCAGAATGGCGGAACGGAAAGTTCCGATCTCCTGATCTGCCAGCAGCAACCCTCGCTTGATTGACCAGTCGCTCTGCTCAATCGCGCCGTCGGTCGCGGGTAAGTTCAAATGCCTCACAACTTTCCTTTTGTTCGTTGCGCGCTCGCAATGTCTAAGCCCGGCTGACAGGGGCGCAGTGACCCAGGGCAATACAGTTCAGCAGGTGCCCTGGTCGGAGGGTTCCTGGATCATTTCGGAAGCGGCAGGAAGAATAGCAGACGGCGGGAGTCTAGCGAATACCAAAGCAACCGCCGCCGTCAGGAGCGCGTGCCATTGGGCTAGTTGGGCGGTATAATCCCTCATCTCCGCCAGCCAAGTGAGACTGCCGACATGGACGCGCCAACAGAAGCCACCCGCGAGGCCCGCTTCCCCAAATGGGCCGCAGCGATCACCGACCGGGAGGCGTTTCAGCAGGAACAGGCGCGCCTCGGGCGTATCTGGACTTTTCTGGGGCTGACGCAGGATCTGCAGAAGGACGGAGACTGGTTCACCGCCGAGCTCGGCGGGCGCTCGGTCTTCGTGCAGCGCTTCGGTGAAAGGCTGCGGGGTTTCGAGAACCGCTGCGCGCACCGTTTCTATCCGCTTCGGACGGCGGAAAAGGGCAACGGCAAGATTAAGTGCGGGTTTCACCATTGGACCTACAACCAGGAAGGACGCGCGGTCCATATCCCGCGCTGCGAGCACTTTTACGGCGTCACCGCAAAGGAAATGAACGCCCGCATCGCCCCGATTGAAGTCGCGACTTGCGGTTCACTGGTCTTCGGACGGTTTCAACATCCTCACGACCAGCAACCGCTTGGGGAATTCCTCGGGGAGGGCGCGCCGATCTTGGAGGCCATCTGCCGCCAAAAAGCACGGGCGCGCAGGCTCACCTTTAACGTCGCGGCCAACTGGAAGCTTTGTTACCACATCACCCTGGACGACTATCATTCACCGGCGGTGCACCCGACCACCTTCGGCGTCGCCGGCTATCTGCCGCGCCACGCGATCCGCTATTTCCGTTTCGGCCCGCACAACGCCTTCTTCCCGGCCGCCGACGAAAACGCCCTGCAGACCATGATCCGTGAATGCAAGGACGGAAGCTTTCGCCCGGTGCGCTACCGCATCTTCCAGTTTTTTCCCAACCTGCTGGTCGCGCTGTTTCGCGGGCAGTACCACGTAGAGGGCAAGGAAGATAAGCATTGGTACGTCAATATTCAGCATTTCCAGCCGGTCGCGCCGGAACGGACCTTTCTTCGCTCCTGGTATTTCCGGGCGCCGTTCGACACCGGTCGCGGATCGGTTGGCCAGCTATACGACGCCTGTGTCGAGCCGTTCCGCAAGGCGGTGATTGAATACAAACTCCGCACGGTCCACAGCGAAGACAATGGCGTGGTCGAGCGGCTGCAGCAATTCGCCTCGCAACAGGGCGGCTGGCCGCGATTGGGCTATGCGGAAGAACGCATCAAGTGGTTCGAAGAGGCCTATGCCAAAGCGCTGGCCGATTAGTCCGGCCGGCGCCCGCAATCGGCAACGAACCGGCCGAGCCGGGCGATGATGTCGTCTTCCATCAATAACGGGGCATGGCCCTGGCCGGGCACTTCCACCACCTGCAGGTCGGCTTTTCGCTGGCGCATGGCCGCCACCGTCTCGCGTGACAACAGGTCGGAATTCTCACCGCGAATGACCATCACCGGCACGCGCGCCAGCGCCTCGAATTGCGGCCACAGCGGCGTCAGCGGCTGGCCGATATCGAAATCCGCGAGGGTCTGCGCCAGCGCGAGATCGTAGGAGGGCACGAGCTTGCCGTCGCGCTCCTCGAAGGTGCGCCGGGCGAAAGCCGTCCAATCGTCGGCCGTGAGGCTGGTGAATTGCGTGCCGAGCCGTTGGCGCAGCATCTCGCCGCCGTCCTCGAAGCTTGCGGGCTGCGACAGCTTGCCGACATAGCCCTTGATGCGCATGAGCCCAACCGGCTCGATCACCGGACCGATATCGTTGAGCACGGCACCTACGATGGCTTCCGGGCGCACGGTGGCCAGCAGCATCGTCAGGATGCCGCCGCGTGAGGTGCCGATGAAAACCGCCGCCCGGATATCGAGCGCGGACAGCACCGTCAGCACATCGTTGAGCTCGGTGCCGACATTGTAGTTAGCGGGATTGGGGTCGTAGCCGGATCGCCCACGCCCGCGGAAATCCACGGCGATAACCTGCCGGCGATCGGCGGGATGCCCGGACAGCGCCAGCGCCAGACGGTGAAAATCCGCGCTGGTGCGCGCCAGCCCATGCAGGCAAACGACCGGTAGGCTCCGCGTGTTGGGCCGTCCATAAACCCGCGCGTGCAGATTCAGGCCGTCCGGCGTCCTGACAAAATGGCTGACATAATCGGACATGCGCCGTCGGCGCGCTTATTGCGCGCGGGTGCCGCCGCGGTGCAGATCGGCCTCGATCTGCAGCTTGCTATTGCCGCCGAAGCGGATGCGATAAACCTGCAAGGCTTCCAGGATGCGGGGAACGTAATTGCGCGTCTCCGCGAACGGGATGCGCTCCACCCAGTCGACCGGATCGACCTTGGGATCGCGCGGATCGCCGAAGCGGGCGATCCAATCCTTTACCCGCCCGCGGCCGGCGTTATAGCCGGCAAAAGTCAGAATGTAGGAACCGCGATAAAACTGGAACAGATCGCCCAGCTCCGCCGCGCCCATCTGGGTATTGTAGACCGGATCATTCTGCATGCGGCCCCAGTCGAAAATCGCCTTGAATTTCCTGGCGATGTATTTGCCGGCATCCGGCGTCACCTGCATCAGGCCCACCGCCTTGGCGGTCGAGACGACGCGCTGATTGAAGTGGCTTTCGGTGCGGGCGATCGAATAAGCCACGCTCGGATCAATGGCAGGTCCGATCGGGCTATAGCCGGGCAGCCCGACGGTCGGATGCGCGTAATAGTCCAACGGGTGACCGCGGCCGAGCGCGGCCTTGCCGAGCAGCAGCATGCCGCGCGCGTCATGCGCGCGGTTGGCGGCTTCGCCCAGGCCAGCCAGCACGTTGAGGTCGTCACAGTGCTCGCCGATATCCGCCAGCATGATATTCGCGAGGTCGCGCTCATCCAGCGCATAAAGGATCTCCGCCGCCCGGACCACATCCGGCTGCGCGCCGTTGCTCCGCGGCGGCGGGCGCAGCGGCAGGTCGGGAAGGCCGAGCTTTGCGCGCGCAAGCTGACCGTAATAAACCGTGGAATGCTGGCCGGCAGCCTCGTAATTTTTGCGCGCTTCGTCGCGCCGGCCCTGCGCTTCCAGCGCCCGGCCCAGCCAGTAATGCGCGCGCGCCAGCGCATGCGGGTTGGATGACGTGAGGCTTTCCGGGATCCCGGAGAAATGCGTCAGCGCCGTCGCCGGATCGTTGAGGAAGCGCAACGCGATCCAGCCGGCGGTGAACTGGTGGTCGACCCGGTAATTTTCCTTAGGCGGCGGCGAGGCATTGCGCGCGACGAGATAGGCGGTCTTCGGATCTCCGATATCGAGAAGCTTGCGGGCCAGATAGCGCCGTTCCATCCACCACTGGTCAAGATCGCCCAGCACGGCCGGGTCGCGCGGCACCGTCAGCATCACTTGTCCCGCTTCGGCAATCTTGTCGGCCCGCCGCAAATATTGCGCCAGCGTGAACAGGTAGAGCGGGTCGCGGCGTCCCTCGTCCGGAACCGCGTCGAGCGTCGCCTTCACGTTGGCGGCCTTCTTGATCATCGCGATGCGCGCTTTCGCGATCGCAACCTGCGTGGGACCCAGCCGCTGCGCCAGGCGCATTCCCGCCTCTGCGTCCTCGTCGTAAAGCCGTTCGTCCATCCGGATCTTGTGGTCCGCCGCCGTCAGCATGTCGCCGAAGGCGCTGGTCACCGTAATCTCGAGGGTGGGCGTGAGCTGCTCGTGCCGCCAGACGTGGCGCACCAGCGGCTCGGCGGATTTGCGGTCGCCTTGCGCCACCATGGCGCGGGCCAGCACCAGGCGGCCCTTGGCGCTCACCGGAGCGCGGCTGGCGAAATAATTGCGCACGGTCCTGGCTTCGCGCTTGTCTTCCCACAGGGCGCCCTCGGCGCGACGGCGGAATAGCTCCAGGCTGGGCCAGCTTGGGTTCTCGTTGATGAAGGCGACGTAGCGCTCGAAACTGACGCTGTCGTTGTGAGGCGAGCGCAGGATCGCCCATTCCACGAGCTTGGCGGCGGCGCGGTCGCTGAGGCCGCGCGTCATCGAATGGGCTTCGTCGATCTTGCCGCGGCTGACGAGAGCCATCGCTTGTTTCGTGGTGGCGAGGTCGGAGGAAGAAATCGGTGACGCCGGTCTGGGGGCAGGCATCTCGGCTGCCGGCGCGGCAACCGGTGCGGGCACCGCGGCGGGCGGTGCGATTCCGAGGGAAGGCCGCGAGTCCGATGCCGGCACGGCCGGCGCCAGCGCCGCGGTTCTGGTGCCCGCCGCTGTCGGCCGCATGCGGGGCAGGGGAACGCGCGTAGTTGCGTGCGCCGATTTCGTTGCGCCGGGTTTCGCCGCCGGCTTGGCGGCTGCGGATTTCGGCTTGCCTTTCGCTGCGGGCTTCACCGCGGTCTTGCTGGCAGCGGTTTTCGGCTTGCCTTTCGCGGCAGGCTTCGCCGCAGTCTTGGCGCCGCTCGTTGCTGGCGCAGCATTCACCGCACCGGTACCCAGGCCCAGAAGCAGGGCGAGACCGGTGGCCGCCGCCAGATGCGCGATCGGGAACCTGCGGGGTCGATTCATCGCTTCGGTCATACCTTGTCCGCGCCTCCGGCTACAGAGGATTTTTTCGGCGAGTCCGGTCGATGCCTTTTAAAATCCGCGATTCGGCGGTCTTTTGACGGCTGCATGGAACCATACAGGCGCGGCCTGTCGCCGCGCCTGCCCTCTTTCTTCCGCCCGGCCGACCCGATATCAATGGGCCAAGGCCGCCCACCGGGCGCCGGAAAATCGGGGATCGCTCATGACCGCCAAGACGAGCTTCAGGGGCTCGTTCACCGCTCTCGTCACGCCGTTCAAGAACGGCTCGCTTGACGAAAGCGCGTTTCGCGCCCTGGTCGATTGGCAGATTGGCGAAGGCACCAGCGGCCTCGTGCCCGTGGGAACCACGGGCGAAAGCCCGACCCTGTCGCATCGTGAACATATGCAGGTGGTGGAATGGTGCGTGCACCAGGCCAAGGGGCGCGTGCCGGTCATCGCCGGCTCCGGGTCGAACTCCACGCTGGAGGCGATCGAATTGTCGCGCCATGCGGAAAAGGCCGGGGCCGACGCCGTGCTGATCGTGACGCCCTATTACAACAAGCCGACGCAGGAAGGGCTGTACGAGCACTATAAGGCGATCAACGACGCCATCGGCATTCCGATCATCATCTACAACATCCCGGGCCGGTCCGTGGTCGACATGTCGGTGGAGACGATGAAGCGGCTGTTTGCGCTGAGGAACATCGCCGGGGTGAAGGACGCCACCGCCAACGTGATCCGCGTGTCGCAGCAGCGGGCCGCGCTCGGCCCCGACTTCAATCAGCTTTCCGGCGAAGATGCCTCCGCCCTCGGGTTCATGGCGCATGGCGGTCACGGCTGCATCTCGGTGA
Source organism: Xanthobacteraceae bacterium (assembly GCA_035699705.1). Taxonomy (GTDB): domain Bacteria; phylum Pseudomonadota; class Alphaproteobacteria; order Rhizobiales; family Xanthobacteraceae; genus CANKHA01. The sequence continues at coordinate 20,729 of DASSPI010000190.1, read as the reverse complement.
CGTCCAATGTCGCGCCCCGGCTTTGTGCCGATTTCCAGCGCGCCTGTCTGAAGGGCGATTACGCCACGGCGCTCAAGCTGCACGACAAGTTGATGCCGCTGCATCATGCATTGTTCATCGAGACCAATCCGTCGCCGGCGAAATACGCGCTCTCGCTGCTCGGCAAATGCGAAGAAACCGTGCGGCTCCCCATGGTCCCGCTGTCCGAACCGACCAAGGCGGCGGTGCGCGAGGCCCTGGTGCACGCCGGCCTGACCAACTAGGGCCGCAGGTAACGGGATAATTTCCTCATCACATGGGGGAACATCCCGCGCCGCGCCGCGTTAGAATCCGATGGATAAATTGGATTTTGGTGCTTCGTGTCCCTTTATCGTCCAAAACAGAACAATCGCTTCTGGAAACCTATCGAATCTGCGCCGCCCGACCGCGAAGTCGAGCTGCAGGTCACTGATCAATTCGGTTCCTACACGCTGATGTTCCCCTGTCGTCTGACGGAAGGGGGCTGGGTCAATGCCAATTCGCAAGGCCGGCTGGAAGTCGAGCCGACCCATTGGCGTGAGCGCAAAGCCCATTGACCGGCGGCAAAACGGAACTGACACTTCCCATCATCCTGGCCGATGCCCGCCTGCGGCGGGTCCGCGGGTTAGCGCGCCGGCGCGAAGAGGAGATGGGCCATGCTGAAGGAATTCCGGGAATTTGCCGTTCGCGGCAACGTGGCCGATCTGGCCGTGGGCGTGATCATCGGTGCTGCTTTCAATGGGATCGTGCAGTCGCTGGTTGGCGATATCTTCATGCCAGTGGTCGGCGCTGTCACCGGAGGGCTGGATTTCTCCAACTATTTTACCGGTCTGTCGTCCACCGTAACGGCCGGTTCGCTGGATGAGGCGAAGAAACAAGGCGCGGTGCTGGCTTGGGGCAACTTCATTACGGTGACGATCAATTTCATGATCGTCGCCTGGGTGCTGTTCTGGGTGGCCAAAGTCATCAATCGCCTGCGTGCCGCCGAAGCCAAGAAGCCGGATCCGTCGCCCACGCGGCAGGAAGCGCTTCTGATGGAAATTCGCGATCTGCTGAAAGCGGGGCATACGCCTCCGACGCAGCCTTCGTAACGGCTTCCCGGTCGTTATTCGTCACGAATCCCGGCAGTGCTGTTATGATGGTGCTAGGGCGAGCGGAGGCGAGGAGCGATGGCGGCGAAAACAGAACGCAAGATCAAGGTCGTCGCCGATAACCGAAAGGCTCGCTTCAATTACGAGATCGGCGAGGTATTCGAGGCCGGCATCATGCTGACCGGCACCGAGGTCAAATCCTTGCGCACGGGCAAGGCGACCATCGCGGAGTCGTATGCGGATTCGCGCGGGGGCGAGATCTGGCTGATCAATTCCAACATCCCGGAATATCTGCAGGCGAGCCGGTTCAACCACGAGCCGAAGCGCCGCCGCAAATTGCTGCTGCATAAGAACCAGGTGAACAAGCTTGCCGGCGCCGTGGAGCGCGAAGGCATGACGCTGGTGCCGCTGCGGCTCTATTTCAACGAACGCGGCCGCGCCAAGCTTGAGCTTGCGCTGGCGCGCGGCAAGAAGCTGCACGACAAGCGCGAGACATTGAAAAAGCGGTCCTGGGATCGCGAGCGCGGGCGGTTGATGCGGGAGAAGGGATAGCGGATATGCAGAACGAGCTGCCGGTGCCGCAGGACGACGGCGCTGCCCGGCATCTGGCGGGCGCGCGCATGCCGGACGTCTCGCTGACCACGACGGAAGGCAGTTCGGTGAATTTCTCCGAGCTTGCCGGCCGCACCGTCATTTACGCCTATCCACGCACCGGGGAGCCGGGCAAAGCCCCGCCGGATGGCTGGGCCGCGATCCCGGGCGCCATGGGCTGCACGCCGCAATCATGCGCCTTCCGCGATCACTTCGCCGAGCTGCGCCGGCAGGGCGTGGCCCATGTCTTCGGCCTCTCCACCCAGACGCCGGACTATCAGCGCGAGGCCGCCGAACGCCTGAAACTGCCGTTCCCGCTGGTTTCCGACGCCGGGCTCGAACTGGCGAAGGCGCTGAAGCTGCCGACATTCGAGGCCGCCGGAATGACATTGCTCAAACGGCTGACGCTCGTCGTCGACGACGGCGTGGTCAGCAAAGTGTTTTATCCGGTCTTTCCGCCGGACAAGAATGCCGAAGAGGTGCTGGGCTGGCTCGCGGCTCAGCCGAGATAAGCGCGCGCCTTGGCGAAAACGTCGCGAAACATTTCCGGCGTCAGCACTCCGGTATTCGTGTTGTAACGCGAGCAGTGGTAGCTGTTGAACAGCGCGATGTTGCCGAGCATGTGCCGGCAACCGTGACCGAACGCGAATCCCGCGCGCCTGCCGCCCAGAGCTACGATGGAGGCATCATGCGCGATGCGCCCGAGCGAAATCAGCGCGCGCAGCTTCGGCATGGCCGCGATTTCCGCTTTCAGGAAATCGTTGCAGGTTCTGATCTCGGTTGTGGCCGGCTTGTTCTCCGGCGGCACGCAACGCACCGCATTGCTGATGCGGGCGTCCAGCATTGTCAGGCCGTCGTCGACGCGCTCCTCGTATAGGCCTTGGGCAAATCCGTATTCGATCAGCGTCGGGTAAAGCAGATCGCCGGCGTAATCGCCGGTGAAAGGCCGGCCGGTGCGGTTGGCACCCTGCAAGCCGGGAGCAAGCCCGACAACCAGCAGCCGCGCGTCGATCGGGCCGAAGGAGGGGACCGGCGCGTTGTGCCAGCTTGGCTCCTTGACGCGCCAGCTCTCGCGGAAGGCGACCAGCCGCGGGCAGCGCGGACAATCGCGCGAGGGTTCGACGCGCTCTACGGGCATTGCCGCGTTTCTCGGGAGGGCTAGTCTTCGAAATCGTCGTCGTCGGCGCCGGCGCGCTGTGGCACGGCGGCGGGCCGTTGCAGGAATTGCGGCGTGTGCTGGCGCGGCTCGCGCGATTCACGGGGCTCTCGGGGTGGACGGTCGCTGCGGTCTCCCGGGTCACGGCCGATCTTGCCTTGCAGTTCGATGATGTCGACGAACTGGTCGGCCTGCCGGCGCAACTCGTCGGCCACCATCGGCGGCTGGGTCGAAATCGTGGAAACGACGACGACGCGCACGCCGCGCCGCTGCACCGCCTCCACCAGCGAGCGGAAATCGCCGTCGCCCGAGAACAGCACCATCTGGTCGATGTGACCGGCGAGCTCCATGGCATCGACCGCGAGCTCGATGTCCATATTGCCCTTCACCTTGCGGCGGCCGGTCTGGTCGACGAATTCCTTGGTCGCTTTGGTCACCACGCTATAGCCATTGTAGTCGAGCCAATCGATCAGCGGGCGAATGGAGGAATATTCCTGATCCTCGATCACCGCGGTGTAGTAAAAGGCGCGCATCAGGTAGCCGCGCGACTGAAACTCACGCAACAGGCGCTTGTAGTCGATGTCGAAGCCGAGGGCCTTGGCGGTGGCGTACAGGTTGGCGCCGTCGATGAACAGGGCTATTTTCTCGTTGGGCACGGACATTTTGCTCTCTCGTAATAAAACCATTGAGGCCCATCAGTGTCCCCGCGTCGGGGCGCGGATCAAAAAAACGTCGGATCGTCGCTGGCAGGAACTCCGGCCGGCCAAGCATTAAGGACCGCACCGATCGCCCGGGCCGGTCCTTAAATGTCGGCGGACCGGGCCGGACTGAAGCTCTGGAGCGGCGTAACAGAGCCCCCAGATCGCGCCAAAACAAAAAATCGTGCTTGAACTTCGGGCTCAGGGTGGATACTTAACGTTCAGGTTTCACCCAATGTTCCATGGATATAGGAGCGCGAGCCGATGGCCCGTGTCACTGTTGAGGACTGCATCGATAAAGTCGACAACCGGTTCGACCTTGTCCTGCTCGCCAGCCACCGCGGACGCATGATTTCGTCAGGTGCGCAGATCACGGTCGAGCGTGATAACGACAAGAATCCGGTGGTGGCGCTGCGCGAGATCGCGGACACCACCATTTCCCCCGAGGATCTGCGGGAAGACTTGATCCATTCACTGCAGAAGTACGTCGAGGTCGATGAGCCGGAGCCCGAGACGGTTCCGCTGATCGGCGCGGCCGCTGCCGGCGCCGGCATCGAGGCTGACGATACCGAGGTCACGGGCGAGCGGATGACCGAGGAGGAGCTGCTCAAGGGCCTGGAAGGTCTGGCCCCTCCGGAAGAACAGCCGGAAGAGGAAGAATAAGCGTCTTCCGCAGCGATGGTTTTGAACGGCCCGGAGCTTCCGCTCCGGGCCGTTGCGTTTTCGGCAACCGTTTTGGGCGGTTTCTTGCGGCGCGGGCGAATCGCCGTGTTATCCTATGTTTAGGCCTAGGGCCGCCTATATGAGGCCCAAGCAAGCCGGGATAGTGCATGGCGCGATCAGGTACCGATCTACCGATAGCCAAGGCGGGTGTGCCGCATCCGCCGCCGCGCGAGCATGCCCCGGCTCGGGCCCGGCCGGCGGCGGACCGCAAGCCGCGATCGCGTAAGCCGCAGATGATGCGGCAATACGACCTGATCGAGCGGGTCCGACGCTACAATCCGAACACCGACGAGGCGCTGCTCAACCGCGCCTATGTCTACGCCATGAAGGCGCATGGCGAGCAGACGCGCGCCTCGGGCGATCCGTATTTTTCCCATCCCCTGGAAGTCGCGGCGATCGTCACGGACCTGAAGCTTGACGATGCGACCATCGCCGCCGCCTTGTTGCACGACACGATCGAGGACACCGAAACGACGCGTGCCGAGATCGAATCCTTGTTCGGGCATGACATCGGTGTGCTGGTCGAAGGCCTGACCAAGCTGAAGAAGCTCGATCTCGTCACCAAGGAAGCCAAGCAGGCGGAGAACCTGCGCAAGCTGCTGCTCGCCATCGCCGACGACGTGCGCGTGCTGCTGGTGAAGCTGGCCGACCGGCTGCACAATATGCGCACTCTCGAGCACATGGCGTCGGAAGCGCGCCGGCGCATCGCCGAAGAGACGCTCGACATCTATGCCCCGCTCGCCGGCCGCATGGGCATGCACGAGATGCGCGAAGAGCTGGAAGACCTGTCGTTTCGGGAGATCAATCCCGAGGCCTATCAGGTGGTGACCGAACGGCTGCTCACGCTTGCCGACCGCAACAAGGATCTGATCAGCGAGATTGAGGAGCAACTCGCCAGGAAGCTTGCCGAACGCGGCTTGCTGCGTGCCAAGGTCCATGGGCGGCGCAAGCGCGCCTATTCGATCTGGCGCAAGATGGAGCGCAAATCGGTCGGCTTCGAGCAGCTCTCGGATATCTACGGTTTTCGTATCAGCCTTAAAACCGTGCACGAGTGCTATCAGGCGCTGGGCATCGTCCATACGACCTGGCCGGTGGTGCCGGGACGCTTCAAGGACTACATCTCGACGCCGAAGCAGAACGATTACCGCTCGATTCACACCACGGTGGTCGGCCCGGGAAAGCAGCGCGTGGAGCTGCAGATCCGCACGGGCGAGATGGACGATATCGCCGAATACGGCATCGCCGCGCATGCGCTCTACAAGGACAGCGAAAGCTCGCCGACCGAAATGCTGTCGCGCGAATCCAGCGCCTATGCCTGGCTGCGCCGCACGATCGAGCTTCTGGCCGAAGGTTCGAATCCCGAGGAATTCCTCGAGCACACCAAGCTCGAGCTGTTCCATGACCAGGTCTTCTGCTTCACCCCCAAGGGCAAGCTGATCGCGCTGCCGCGCGGCGGCACGCCAATCGATTTTGCCTACGCGGTACATACCGACGTCGGCAACATGGCCGTGGGCTGCAAGATCAACGGCCAGATTTCGCCTCTCGCCTCGCAGCTCAACAATGGCGACGAGGTGGAAATCATCACCTCGAAAGCGCAAGTGGCGCCGCCGGCAGCCTGGGAATCCATCGTGGTCACCGGCAAGGCGCGCGCGGCGATCCGGCGGGCGACGCGGGCGGCCATTCGGGCACAATATGCCGGGCTGGGACGGCGCATCGTGGAGCGGCTGTTCCAGCGCGTGAAGATCGAATATTCCGACGACAAATTGCGCGGCGCGCTGCCGCGCCTGGCGCGCGCCTCGATTGACGATGTGATGGCGGCGGTCGGCCGCGGCGAGATGAAAGCCGCGGACGTCGCCCGCGCCATGTATCCGGACTACAAGGACGAACGCGCGGCCGCGCGGGCCGCCCAGCCGGCCAAGTCCGAAAGCGGCTGGTTCGGGCTCAAGCGCGCGAAGTCGCTGAAGTTCAAGGTTCCAAGTGAGGGCACGCCGCTGCCCATTCGCGGCATCAACAGCGACTTGCCGGTGCGTTTTGCCGCCAACGGCGGCGCGGTGCCGGGCGACCGCATCGTCGGAATTCTCACGCCAGGGCAGGGGATCACGATCTATCCGATCCATTCGCCGGCGCTGAAGGATTTCGAGGAAGCGCCGGAACGCTGGCTCGACGTGCAATGGGACATGGACGCCGAAAGCCCGCAGCGCTTTCCCGCGCGCCTGCAGGTGCAGTCGCTGAACGAGCCCGGCACGCTGGCGCAGATCACCCAGATCATCGCCGACCACGACGGCAATATCGACAACGTCCACATGACACGGCGCTCGCCCGATTTCACCGAGCTCACCATCGACCTCGAGGTCTATGACCTCAAGCATCTCACTTCAATCATCGGGCAATTACGGGCCAAGCCGGTGGTGGCCAAGGTCGTGCGGGTGAATGGGTGAACCTTGGCGAAGGCTCCGCAGCTCCGTCTCGGCGTGAACATCGACCACGTCGCCACCATCCGCAATGCGCGGGGCGGGCGGCATCCGGATCCGGTGCGCGCGGCCAAGCTCGCGATCGATGCAGGCGCTGACGGCATCACCGCGCATCTGCGCGAGGACCGGCGCCACATCATGGACGACGACATCGCACGGTTGAAGGCGGAGATCTCCAAGCCGTTGAATTTCGAGATGGCGGCGACAGAAGAGATGGTGGGCATCGCGCTGAAGACACGGCCGCATGCCGCCTGCCTGGTGCCGGAAAAGCGTAGCGAGCGCACGACCGAAGGCGGTCTCGACGTCGCAGGCCAGCATAATATGCTGGCGCCGGTCGTGGAGAAACTCGGCAGTGCCGGCATCCGAGTCTCCTTGTTTATTGCCGCCGAGCCGCGGCAGATCGAGGCTGCCGCACGCCTGTGCGCTCCGGTGATCGAAATCCATGTCGGGCCCTGGTGCGAGGCGCTGATGCAGGGCCAGGCTGACCCGGCCGAAGCGGAGTGGACGCGCATTCGGGAGGGTGCGCGGCTGGCGAAAAGCCTCGGGCTGGAGGTGCATGCGGGCCACGGCCTGGATTATGCCAGTGCGCAGACCATCGCGGTCCTGCCGGAAATCGTGGAACTCAATATCGGCCATTTTCTTATCGGCGAGGCGGTCTTCGACAGCCTCCCCGACGCGGTGAAATTGATGCGCGCCGCCATGGACCGCGGGCGCGCAAAGGCAGGCAGCGCATGATTCTCGGGATCGGCTCGGACCTGATCGACATCCGGCGGATCGAGCAGACCATCGAGCGCCATGGCGACCGTTTTCTCGACCGCATCTTCACCGACGTGGAGCGGGCTAAAGCCGAGCGCCGCAAGAACCGGATCGACACCTATGCCAAACGCTTCGCCGCCAAGGAGGCCTGCGCCAAGGCATTGGGCACCGGTTTGCGCGCCGGCGTCTTCTGGCGCGACATGGGGGTGGTGAATTTGCCGTCGGGCCGGCCGACGATGCTGCTGACCGGCGGCGCGCTGGAGCGCCTGAAGTCAATCACTCCCGCCGGCTATGAGGCGCACATCGATGTGACGATCACAGACGAATATCCCACCGCACAGGCCTTTGTGATCATTTCAGCGGAGCCTGCAAAGGGCTGAAAAAGGTCTAACAAAGGTCTCTATCTGCCTCAATAGACTGGCGAAAAACCGTCGAGACGAGTGGCCGGAGGTTTCGTTGCACGCCTTCGGGCCAACGGCTACAAGGGCCCGGGTTTCGGGAATAAAGGACGAAAGGCGAATGAGCGTGACGACCGCAAAACGCAAGGAAGGTGGCATCGCCGAAACGGTGAGGGTGATCTTTCACGCCCTCATCATCGCGCTGGTGATCCGCACTTTTCTGTTCCAGCCTTTCAACATCCCTTCCGGCTCGATGAAAGAGACCCTGCTGGTCGGCGACTATCTCTTCGTTTCGAAGTTCAGCTACGGCTACAGCCATTACTCGCTGCCGTTTTCGCCGCCGCTATTCAGCGGCCGGATCTGGGCATCCGAGATGAACCGGGGCGACGTGGTGGTATTCCGGCTGCCGAAGGATGACGCCACCGATTACATCAAGCGCGTGATCGGCTTTCCCGGCGACCGCATCCAGGTCGTCCAGGGCGTGCTGACCATCAATGGCCAGCCGGTGAAGCGCGAACGGATGGATGATTATCTCGACACCGAGGACGGCTCCGCGACGCGCGTGAAGCGCTGGCGCGAAACGCTGCCGAACGGCGTGAGCTATACGACGCTCGATCTCGTCGACTCCGGTTTCAGCGACAATACCCAGGTCTTTGTGGTGCCGGCCGGCCACTACTTCATGATGGGCGATAATCGCGACAATTCCACCGACAGCCGCTTCCCGCAGGTCGGCTACGTGCCGTTCGAGAACATCATCGGCCGCGCCCAGATCATTTTCTTCTCCATCGGCGAAGGCGAGCGCGCCTGGCAGTTCTGGCGCTGGCCCTGGGCCGTGCGCTGGAACCGGCTGTTCACGCTGGTCAGATGAAGCGGAAGAAAAAGAGCGCTTCCTCCGCGCCGGCGGTTTCCGGCAAGACCGAAAGCGGCGCGTCCACAGCTTCCAGTCCGGCCGCTGCGCCGCGCAAGCGCCGGCGCAAGGGCACCGGCGCGCTGGAGGACCTTATCGGCTACCGCTTCAAGGATGCCGATCTCCTGGATTGCGCGCTGACGCATATCTCCGCGCTGACGGGTCCGCGCAATCCGGTGGGCAGCTATCAGCGCCTTGAGTTTTTGGGCGACCACGTGCTCGGCCTCGTCGTCTCCGACATGCTGTTCCGCAATTTTCCCAAGGCGAATGAAGGCGAGCTGTCGCGCCGGCTGGCCGACCTCGTCCGCAAGGAAACCTGCGCCGATATGGCCCGCGAGCTCGATCTCGGCGCCATCATCCGGCTCGGCTCTTCGGAAGCCGGATCGGGCGGGCGTTCACGCGATGCCATCCTGGCGGATGTCTGCGAGTCGCTGATCGGCGCCGTCTTCCTCGACGGCGGCTATCCGGCGGCCGCGGCGCTGGTGGAAAAGCTCTGGAACGAGCGCATGCGCACGCCGGCGCGGCCGCTGCGCGATCCCAAGACCACGCTGCAGGAATGGGCGCAGGGGCGCGGCCTGCCGACGCCGACCTACCGCGAGATCGGCCGCTCGGGTCCGCACCACCGCCCGGAATTCCGCATTGCCGTCGAGCTTCCCAAGCTGGCCCCGGCGGAAGGCATCGGCCGCTCCAAGCGCGCCGCGGAACAGGCCGCCGCCCAGGCGCTTTTGCAGCGCGAGGGCGTGACGGCAGAGCCTGGCAATGGCTGAACAGTCTACGGAAGACACGCGCTGCGGATTCGTCGCCCTGATCGGCGCGCCCAATGCCGGGAAATCGACGCTGCTAAATACGCTGGTCGGCTCCAAGGTGACGATCGTCTCGCACAAGGTGCAGACCACGCGCGCGCTGGTGCGCGGCATCGCGGTTGAAGGCAGCGCCCAGCTCATTTTCGTCGACACCCCCGGCATCTTCGCGCCCAAGCGCCGGCTCGACCGCGCCATGGTCACCAGCGCCTGGAGTGGCGCGCATGACGCCGACGTGGTCGCGGTGCTGATCGACGCGCGCAGGGGTCTCGACGAGGAAGCCGAGGCTATCCTGCGCGGCCTTGCGGAGGTGCGGCAGCCGAAACTCCTGCTGCTGAACAAGATCGACCTGGTGGAGCGGGAGAAATTGCTGGCTTTGGCGAAGGCCGCCAATGACCGGGTGCCCTTCGCCGCCACCTTCATGATCTCGGCGCTCTCCGGGGACGGCGTCGGCGATGCCAAACGCTGGCTGGCGGAAAAGATGCCGAAGGGACCCTGGCTCTATCCGCCCGACCAGATGTCGGATGCGCCCCTGCGGCAGCTCGCCGCCGAGATCACGCGGGAGAAGCTTTTCCACCGGCTGCACCAGGAACTGCCTTACCAGTCGACGGTGGAAACCGAGAGCTGGAAAGAGCTGCGGGACGGCTCGGTGCGGATCGAGCAGACGATCTACGTGGAGCGGGAAAGCCAGCGCAAGATCGTGCTCGGCAAGGGCGGCGCCGCCATCAAGGCGATCAGCGCCGCCGCGCGCAGGGAGATTGCCGAGATCGCCGAAAAGCCGGTGCACCTCTTCCTGTTCGTGAAGGTGCGTGAGGGCTGGGGCGACGATCCCGAACGCTACCGGGGCATGGGACTGGAATTTCCGAAGGAGTAGGCTGCGCTCATGCAATGGGCCGATGAAGGTATCGTGCTGGGCGTGAAGCGGCACGGCGAGGGGAGCGCCATCGTCGAGCTGATGACGCGCGAGCATGGGCGCCATCTCGGCCTGGTGCGCGGCGGCACCGGCTCGCGCATGCGCCCGATCCTGCAGCCGGGCAACAGCGTGGCGGCGACCTGGCGGGCCCGGCTGCACGAGCATCTGGGCAATTACACACTGGAGGGCACGCGGCTGCGCTCCTCGCTTTTCATGGGCGCCTCGCACGGCGTCTATGGCCTGACGCATTTGGCCGCGCTCACGCGGCTCTTGCCGGAGCGCGATCCGCATCGCGACGTCTACGAGGTGCTGGAGGGCATTCTGGAGCGGCTCGACGACGCCGAACGGGCGGGGCCGCTGGTGGCGCGCTTTGAGCTCATGCTGCTGGCCGAGCTCGGCTTCGGCCTCGATCTCGCGCAATGCGCGGCGACCGGCGGCACTGCCGATCTCGCTTATGTCTCGCCGAAGTCGGGCCGGGCGGTGTCACGCGACGCGGGCGAGCCCTGGCAGGACAAGCTGATGCGCCTGCCGCCTTTCCTCACCGCTCCGGACGAAGAAAAGCCATCGGCGAGCGATCTCGCCAATGGCTTTCAGATCACGGGCTTCTTTCTCGCCCGGCATTTGTTCGAGCCACGCGGGCTTCCGATGCCGGAAGCGCGGCGACAATTCATCGCCGCGATCCTGCGCGCGCTTCCGAGCGCCGCTTAGCCGCCTAAGCGCTCCGCTCTACCTGGCGCTATCAGCGCCGGTGGCGGCGAACAACATGCCGGTGGACAACGGTCCGGTGACCGCCCCATCCGTAGCCGTAGCCGCCCCAGCCGTAGCCGAGCCCGATACCGACGGTCGGTCCGTAGTAATACGGCGACCCGTAATATCCGTATCCATAAGCCGGGTATCCGTATCCATAACCCGGAGCCACGACCACGCGGCGGTGCCGCGGGCACACCAGCCGGCCACTATACCGCTCGCGGTAACAACGATGCCGGATCGGCTCCGCGACGTTGGCTCCTTCGGTGGCGAGACGCATGCCCGCCGGAGCCGTGAGTGTCATTGCGTTGGCGCCGCTCGCCAGGAAAGCTCCCGCCGATAGAATGGCCGCCGCCGCTGTTGCAACAAGGGTTTTGCGCATTGTTCTCTCTCCTTGGTTCGGCTCACCCGAACCCCCGTTAAATGTCTTCACCGTAACTGTTAATGGCGCAGACCGAACTCAGTTCCCCATAATCTAGCACCTTTCAGTATGAACGTGTCCCGAGAGGGCCGTTCATCGCTTGTTCAGTTAACGGCCCTGCGTTAACCCATTCCCTATGGGTAAAAGATCGATTCCCCCCGAACATAATGACGTCCAGGAGATCGCGCTGCGCGAGGCGCTGGAGGAGCGCTACCTCGCCTACGCGCTGTCCACCATCATGCATCGCGCGCTGCCGGACGCCCGCGATGGGCTCAAGCCGGTGCACCGGCGGCTGCTGTTCGCCATGCGGCAATTGCGGCTGGACCCCGGCGCGGCATTCAAGAAATGCGCCCGCGTCGTCGGCGACGTCATCGGCAAATTCCATCCGCACGGCGACCAGGCTGTGTATGACGCGCTGGTGCGGCTGGCGCAGGAATTCGCCCAGCGCTATCCGCTGGTCGACGGACAGGGCAATTTCGGCAATATCGACGGCGATAACCCCGCCGCGATGCGTTACACCGAGGCGCGGCTGACGGAAGTCGCGCGGCTTCTGATCGACGGCATTGACGAGAATGCCGTGGACTTCCGCCCGACCTATGACGGCGGCGACGAAGAACCGGTGGTGCTGCCGGCGGCATTTCCCAATCTGCTCGCCAACGGCTCGCAGGGAATCGCGGTCGGCATGGCGACCTCGATACCGCCGCATAACGCGGCGGAGCTGTGCGATGCGGCGCTGCATCTGATCGACAATCCGAATACGCGCAGCCGCACGCTGCTGAAATACGTGCCGGGTCCGGATTTTCCGACCGGCGGCGTGATCGTCGATCCGCGCGAAACCATCGCCGAAGCCTATGCGACCGGCCGCGGCTCGTTCCGCGTGCGCGCGCGCTGGAACCAGGAAGATGCCGGGCGCGGCACCTATGTCGTCGTGATCACCGAAATCCCCTGGCTGGTGCAGAAATCGCGCCTGGTGGAGAAGATCGCCGAGCTGCTGAACGCCAAGAAGCTTCCGCTGGTCGCCGACGTGCGTGACGAGTCGACGGAGGACGTGCGGCTGATCATCGAGCCGCGCTCGCGCACGGTCGATCCCGCGCTGCTGATGGAAAGCCTGTTCAAGCTGACGGAACTGGAAAGCCGCGTTCCGCTCAACATGAACGTGCTGTCCAAGGGCCGCGTGCCGAAGGTCATGGGCCTCGCCGAGGTGCTGCGCGAATGGCTCGATCACCGCCGAGAGGTCTTGCAGCGGCGCTCGCGCCATCGCCTCGACGCGATCGAGCATCGGCTGGAGGTGCTGGGCGGCTATCTGATCGCCTATCTGAACCTCGACAAGGTGATCAAGATCATCCGCAACGAGGATGAGCCCAAGCCGGTCTTGATGAAGAGCTTCAAGCTCACCGACGTGCAGGCCGAGGCGATCCTTAACATGCGGCTGCGCAACCTGCGCAAGCTCGAGGAGATAGAGATCCGCGCCGAGGACAAGGCGCTGCGCACGGAAAGGAAAGAACTGCAGAAACTGCTCGGCTCCGAATCCGAGCAGTGGAAGTCGATCGCCGGGCAGGTCAGGGAAGTGCGCGCCACTTTTGGGCCGAAGACCGCGCTCGGCAGGCGCCGCACGCAATTCGCCGAGGCGCCCGAGCACGACCTTGCCGCGATCGAGGAGGCGCTGGTCGAACGCGAGCCGATCACCGTCGTCGTCTCGGAAAAAGGCTGGATCCGCGCCTTGCGCGGTCATGTGGCCGATCTCTCCGGCGTCGCCTTCAAGACCGATGACGCGCTGAAATTCGCCTTCCCGGCGGAGACCACGTCGAAGTGTCTGGTGTTCGCGACCAACGGCCGCTTTTACACGCTCGATGCGGCCAAGCTGCCGGGCGGGCGCGGCCATGGCGAGCCGATCCGGCTGTTCATCGATCTGGAGCAGGAAAGCGATCTGATCTCGGTCGAGCCGTTCAAGGGCGGGCGCAAATTCCTGGTCGCGGCGCATGACGGGCGCGGCTTTGTGGTTTCCGAGGACGAGTGCCTGGCCAATACCCGCAAGGGCAAGCAGATCCTCAATGTCAAAATGCCGAACGAGGCGCGCGCGGTGACGCCGATCGAAGGCGAGTTGGTCGCCAGTGTCGGCGAAAACCGCAAGATGGTGATCTTCCCGCTGGACCAGGTGCCGGAAATGACGCGTGGCCGCGGCGTGCGGCTGCAGCGCTACAAGGACGGCGGGTTGTCGGATGTAAAGACCTTCAAGACCGGCGACGGGTTGACCTGGGTGGACAGCGCCGGAAGGAGCTTCACGCTGACGCTGAAGGAACTGGCCGACTGGCGCGGCAACCGCGCCGATGCCGGACGGCTGGCGCCGAAGGGTTTCCCGAAGAACAACAAGTTCGGCCGCGCGCCCGGCAGCTAACCCACGTTTGCTTGTTCAGAAGGCAAGGCTCCGCTCCCCCGATTATTTGCGGCGCGAGGTCGCCGTCGTCCCGTTTTTTCTTTCCCCTAAGGGATGGAGCCTCGGGAGGCGCCAGGGCGTTTGCGAGACGCCCTTTGGCGAACCTTGCGATCGGTCCGCCAGGGAACGCTGGCTAGGCGTCCCGCCCCGCTTGGTGCTGCGGGGCGGCGCCTCCCGGCGCTCCATCCAGCAGGTTTCCGGGCAGCTTCCCCGGACGCCTGCGGCAATGATGAAGCGGAATACAATCCTTTAAGCTTCAGCCGTCAACAGTCCGGAAACCGCCGCTGTCGATTGTGAATATAACGATTTCCGGTGAGCCACCGCGGTAGGACCATCACGGCGCCAGCCGCTGCCGCCCGGTGCGCAGGCGGTTGCCGCGCAGATGGATGCGGCAGTGGATTCCAAGTAACGCCGTAGCTGCCGCCCGCAAATCACTCAGGTCCGACCGGCGCCCAATGTTCGCCGCCATCGCGGCTCGCAATTACGCTCTGAGTGCGCGTTTTGGGATTGGACTTCACGGCATAGAGGCGTTTCGGATCGCGGGGATCGACTGCAAAATGCAGCAGGTACTCATCCTTGAAGCCGCCGCTGACGACACGCCAGGCGAGATTCTTCTCGGTGGCGCGGACAAGGCCCTGTCCAATCATAAAGGCATAGACCGTTCCGTCGGCGGCCACATGCACCATCGTTGCGATTTGATCCGATTCCTTCTTCCAGGTTTTTCCGCCATCGGTGCTGCGCTGGATACCGCTTTCGGTCGCCGCGTAGAGCGTGTTTACGCCGCTGCTTGAGGCGGCGAGGCCGATGATGCCGGTCGGCGGTGCTCCCACCTTTTTCCAGGTCCTTCCGCCATCGTCGCTCCGCTGCAGCGACTCGTAGATCCCGTAGATCACGCGCGGGTCGGCCTTGCTCACATCCATCTGGTGGAAGTCGACGGGTCCGCCAACTCCGTCCGACAGTTTTGTCCAGGTGCGGCCGCCATCCTTCGAGGTGATGAAGCCGAGATTGCCGCCGCCGGCCGGATGGCCGCTGGCGAACAGGATGCTCGCATCAGTGGGATGCGCCGTGAATCCCATATAGTCGCGAACTTCCGACAGCAGCTGCGCCTTGCCGTCTGTTCCCGTCAGGTAGAGGCCGTGATGAGTTGCAAGGAAGAGGCGCGTCGAATCCGCCGGGTCGACCGCGATGCCGTGGAAGTGGGTTTCTTTGGAAAGCTTTGCGATCGACGTGTCGCCGGCCGCGAAGGAAAGGCTCGCGGACAAGGTGCCGGCCGCAGCAACGACAACGGCTCCAAGCAAGGCCGATCGGAGTCTGATTGGCTTCATGATAATTCCTCGAACTGGTTCGGTTGACATCGCTCGCTTCGAGTTAAGCCACACGGATCACGCCCATCATCCCGCCGGCCTGATGCTCCAGGATGTGGCAATGGAACATCCAGTCGCCGAGATTGTCGGCGACAAAGGCGACCTCGGCGCGTTCGCGAGGATCGAGCAGCACCGTATCCTGCCACTCCCGATGCCGCGTCGGCTCGCCGTCGCGGCTGATCACCCTGAATGTATGCCCATGCAGATGCATGGGGTGATGCCACGCGGTGTCGTTGATCAGCTCAAGCACGTAGGAGCGATCTCGCTGCAGCGTGAGCAGCGGATCATGCCCGTGGCCTTTGGCGGCAACACCATTGATCGCCCATGCCAGGCCGTTGTGCATCAGCGTACGAATATCAGCCGGTTTGCCATCCATGATGGCCGATCTCATGCCGCCCATCATGCCGCCGCCCAGGGTCACCTGGTGCCGTTGGGCAGTTTGCAGGTCGGGCTCCGGCAGCGGATTTTTCGGAAGGCGGATGGGATTCGCCGCCGGCGTCTCGCGCAGCGGAATTTCTTCGCTGTAAGCCAGATCAAGAAGCCGATATTCGCGGTTGCGGTAGAATGTGTCGGTGACACGAAAACGCCGACCCGGCCGGCCGCTCATATCAAGCACAAGATCGATGCGCATGGCCGGCCCGAGCACGACGCGGCCTTCGGCCGGTGCATGCGGCGCGACCGGCTGGCCGTCGATTGCGACGATCTGGGGATTGTGATCCTGGAATTTCAGTCCGAAGATGCGCGCGTTCGCCGCGTTGATCAGGCGCAGGCGTATCCGTTCTCCCGCGCGCACCTCGAATGTGTCGAGCATCCGACCGTTAACCGTGACGGTGTTGCCCACACGCCCGGCGTGACTGACGTCCATCATGTTATCGAAATCGGGATTGATCGACGCGTCATCCAGCAGGCGCCAGTCGTCGAGCATCCAGGCGATGTCGCGGTCGACCGTGATGGGCTCCGCTTCCTCGACGATCAGCGGTCCATAGAGCCCGCGCCCGACCTGCACCGAACTGTTCTGGTGCGGATGGTACCAAAAGGTGCCGGCGTCGGGACAGGCGAACTCATAAACAAAACTCTCACCCGGCGCGATCGGTCTTTGGGTAAGATGAGCCACGCCATCCATCGCGTTCGGCACTCGCACGCCGTGCCAATGAATGGCCGTTTCTTCCGGCAAACGATTATCGACGACGATGCGAACCAGCTCGCCCTGCCGGACGCGAATTTCGGGACCGGGAACGCTGTATCCGAACGCCCAAACGTCAGTATCCGGATAGGGCGCTCCAACGATCGGCAGCCGTGTGGGCGCAGCCACGAGCTTGAATTCTTTCGCCGGCGCCGGCGCGCCGCATGCAGTGCGCGAAAGCGCTGCGGCGACCGCCAGGCTTGCGCCGCCCACCAGCAGCGCCCGCCGGCCGATGGCGGATCGATAAGTCTCAAACATTGAATACCGTCCCTTTTCCGTGGGCGAGCGAGCATAATGCACTTGCAGCCGCGTATCTTGAACCGCTGCGTACACGCCAAGACGAGGCATCGCGCCTGCGGTCGGGAAACACGCAACGCCCGCAGGCGGCGTGTCTCAGCTCAGGACGATGGGTTTAGGAGGATAAGGATCGGGGGGACCGATATACCCTGCGCCGATGACCGCTTCACGCGGCAGGAGCGTGGCGAGCCGTTTTGCTTCCAATCGGACCGGCAGCGGAGATGATCCGATGACGCCACCGCAGAAAACAAAGCAGGCGGTCGACATCAGTCCCTTTTCATCACCGGCACATCCGCTGCAATCGCCGGTCATCGGCATATCCATCGGCATGTCCATGGACGTGCCGGCGGTCATGTCGGCAGCCTTGGCAGCCGACGTGCCACCCGGAACAGAATGCGTCACCAGCCCGAGGCTAAGCGCCAGGACCAATAACACGGCAAGTGGGCGACGCAGTTTTTTTGCCGACATGGTCATCCGATATCACCGGGACCCGCAAAAGACCAGATCGGCAATCATGCTGATTTCGCGGAAGCTGCCTCGCGAGGGATACGGCGCGGCGGCGGTGCCCAGACCAGGGATCGGAGCAGACCGCTCTCTTTGGGCCGACGCTAGACCTTCACGAAGATCGCCGTGACATACATGATGGCGATGCCCAGCGACAGTCCGGCCAGCGTGCTGGGCGTGAACCAGGCTTCGCCCGGTCCGGCACGCCGCTTCAGGTAGCCGCCGACTTCAACGATCACCTGCAGGATGGCGCCGGCGCCGATGGCCAGGGCCAGCGCCGCCCAATGCGGGGCATAGCTCAGGCTGCCGAGCCAGATGCCGACGATGGCAGGCGCGCCGGCCAGAAGCGCGAGCCCGATAAAAGTGGGAAGCGGTGGCCGTTCGTCCACCAGCGGGGCCACGATGCCGATCCCTTCGGTCACATTGTGCAGCGTGAAACCGAGCACGAGGAAGACACCAAGCCCGGCAACGCCGGCGGTGAAGGCGGCGCCGATGGCCAGTCCTTCGCCAAAATTATGCAGCCCGATGCCGAGCGCGATGTAAGTGGCGAGCGCCAGGCCCGTCGGCGTGCCGTGCCGTCGGCCGACGGCGAACAGCAGCAGAAAGGCGGCGGCCGCGACCAGCACGACCATCGGTATGCCCTGGAATGAATCGGCGGACTTCAGTCCGAATTCGATCGCTTCTTTCAGGGAGTCGACGAAGAGAAAGCCGAGCAGCCCGATGGTCAGCGCCAGCACGAAATTCAAGCCGTTGCGGCCCACGCCGCGCAAAGCGGGATAGAACAACATGCCGATGATGACCGGCACGATGCCGACGAAGGTCCCGAGCAGCGCCTGCGGCCCGAGATTGCCGAACTCCGCTTGCGGGGTCGGCACGGCGACCTCGATCTCACGTTTGAAAACGACACCCGTGCGGGTGAGCACCTTGACCTCGTGCTTTTCGGCGAGCACCCAGGGATAGGGGATGTGCAGCCAGGCCGACGACAGCGGGGCCAGCGCGCCGCCGGGCTCCTGCCTGAACGACCAATAGGCATCGTCCACCAGCACCTGCGCAATCGACAATTCCGCAGAGCCGCCGGCACGGACCTGCAGGTGAATCCCGTCGTTGTCGAGGACGGTGCGCTCGAAAGTCATTTTTTCCACCGGCGGAGCGCCGGTGTCGAAGGCCTTGAGCCAATCGCTGCTGACCAGCCAGACCGAGGCCAGGATCAACGCGAGCAGCGGAACAGCGAACCAAAAAAGATTGGCCGCACGCGAGGTCCGCGGCTTCAGCGCAACTTCGGCGGCGACCGGGGTGCGGATATTTTCGTTCATGACGTGGCCTCTGCGACATCGAACATGCCCATCCAGCCGAGCTCGGCGAACTCGGATTGATGCGCGTGGAACATGTAGAGACCGGTCTCATGGTCCTTATAGGTGAATTCCAGGATGCCGCGTTGTCCCTGGCACTGCATAACAGTGTCGACCGTCTTCAGCGTCGGCGTCAGCGTCGTTCCGTGATCGTAGTAATCGAAGAAGTTGCCATGCAGGTGGAATGAGTTGATGGGGTCGAATTCCGTGACGTTAACGACATAGACGCGGATCGGTTTGCCGCGCACGATCGGGATCGGATGTTTCGTATAGTGATGGCCGACGGTATTGACGGCGTAGACCTCGTTCTCGTTGTCGAAGTCCGTATCGAAGGCGTTCATCACCATCACCAATTCCTGCCACTCCTTGTTCTCGGGCGTGCCGAGCAGGCGGGAACTCGCGACCGCAGCCTGTTCGGGATGCCGCGCCGGATCGGGATCGATGATAAACGCGCCATACATCCCTTTGTGAATGTGCCGCTTCAGCGGGAGTGCGTGGCAGTGATAGAGATGACAACCAAACGGGAACGCATCGAATTCATAAACGAACTCTTCGCCGGGATTGGCCATCCCGGCGCCTGGAATTCCGTCCATGCGCGCCGAATGAATACCGTGGAAGTGCATCGTGTGGGGGTGTGAACCGTTATTTCGGAACACGATGCGCAAGCGCTCGCCTTCGGTGGCGCGTAATGTCGGTCCGGGCACGCGCCCGTTGTAGGTCCAGGCGGGAAAGAATACGCCCGGGATGATCTCGATCTCCTTGTCCTCGCCGGTGACCTCATACGTCCGCAGCCGTCGCCCATCGGGCAGCTGGGACACGGTTCCGGTGTCCCAGTCCGTCAGCATCTTGGAGGGATCGAAACCGTTCTTGGCATTGTCGACGTCGCCCCCCGAGATCATGTTGCCATGGGCGTGAGATTTCGGGTCGGGAGCGGGTGCCGCCGCCGCATGCGCGCCATAGCCAGCGTGGCCTGGTTGCGCGGCGACCGGCTGCGTGCGCGTCACGGTCGCAAGCCCCGCGCCGGCAGCGGCGAGCGCGCCCGCCGACAGCAGGTTGCGCCGGCTGAGGCTTTTTCGGATCCAATCACGCATCGGAATGACTCCCTGGAATCTGCTATTGCAAATTATTTGCAAGAAACTGCGGCTTGCGGCGCGGAATGTCAATTGTAATTGCGAGCGAGTTGCAGCGGGGCCGCCTCAGGCCTCGCCTCAATATCCCACTCCAAATCTTTGAGATTCCAATAGATCAGCTGGCAACCCGGCGCCAGCCTTCCGGCATGAGGCGTTCCTGCGGCAGGAAGCGGCCCTTGTAGTCCATCTTGCGCGAACTGCGGACCCAATAGCCGAGATAGACGTAATCCAGCCCCATCCGGCGGGCGCGGGCGATATGGTCGAGGATCATGAAAGTGCCGAGCGAGCGGTCGGCCTCTTCCGGATCGAAGAAGGAATAGACCATGGAAAGCCCGTCGCTGAGGATGTCGACCAGCGTCACCGCCAGCAGTTGCCCGGCGCCGCGCCCGGTGATCCCGCTGTCGGGGCCGCGGCGGCGGTATTCCACGACGCGCGTCTGCACATGGCTGTCTTCCACCATCATGGCGTAGTCGAGCACGGTCATGTCGGCCATGCCGCCGTTGCGATGGCGGGAATCGAGATACGCGCGGAATACCGAATACTGCTCGGACGAAGGCTGCGGCGCGCGCATGTCGCCGAGCACGTCGCGGTTGCGCTCCATCACCCGGCGCATGTTGCGCGAGGGCGTGAACTCGGAGGCGATGACGCGGACCGAGACGCAGGCCCGGCAGGTATCGCAGGCGGGGCGATAGGCAATCGACTGACTGCGGCGAAATCCGCCGTGGGTCAGCAGGTCATTCAGCTCGCCCGCGCGCTCGCCGACGAGATGCGTGAACAC
>DASSPI010000189.1:0-5079 GCA_035699705.1 Xanthobacteraceae bacterium | reverse complement strand
CACTCACGCGGCATGGCTGGATCAGGCTTGCGCCCATTGTCCAATATTCCCCACTGCTGCCTCCCGTAGGAGTTTGGGCCGTGTCTCAGTCCCAATGTGGCTGATCATCCTCTCAGACCAGCTACTGATCGTAGCCTTGGTAGGCCATTACCCTACCAACTAGCTAATCAGACGCGGGCCGATCCTTTGGCGATAAATCTTTCTCCTTACGGACTTATCCGGTATTAGCCCAAGTTTCCCTGGGTTGTTCCGAACCAAAGGGTACGTTCCCACGTGTTACTCACCCGTCTGCCGCTCCCCTTGCGGGGCGCTCGACTTGCATGTGTTAAGCCTGCCGCCAGCGTTCGCTCTGAGCCAGGATCAAACTCTCAAGTTGGATGAGATTGATCTCGGCAAGTCACAACGTTTTGACGAGGTCCCACCTCTGAATATTCGCGAAGCTTGCGCTCCGAAAACAGTCAAGGGTGTTGACCTAAAACGTGTACCGCCGAAGTCTCTTATCCGACCGCTCTTCGAGCAGGATTTCTCCCGTCGAGGAAGCGGCCCGCAGGGACTCCGCCGTCCACGTTTCTCTTTCTTCTGATTTACATTTCAAACAGCCCGGGACCGATGAAAGTCCCCTCCCCGGAAACCGGAGAGCCGTCGAAGCACGACATCCGACAAGGCCGGATGCCTTTCCCACCGAGAAGTCGTGTGGATCTTCAGAGGCGCGCCATCGCGCCGATGTGCGTCAGCGCGCCGAAGAGTTGATATATAGGGTCAGCCGAGCGCGGTTGTCAACACTGGAGAGTCTGGAATCGCGCACCGGCGTCGCGCCGGCAACGCAGTATTTAATTGGCTTTTTGCGAGGCACAAGAGGTAAGGCCGCGAAAGGCCGGCGCGCCGCAGTGACGCCACATTCCTCAGCCGTTCTGGCGGCAAGGATAAACGCTTCGGGGGTTCTCCGGCTTGTAAACACCCTGGAAATCAGCTTCGGCCGGCGATTGACGGATCCGGGGCGCCGCGCCATCGTTCGGCGAGGGATTTCCGGCAGGTTCGCAGGGCTGCGGAATCCATCACGTGCAACGCAGGGGGGACGGCGGTTTGGATCACGGCAAACTCCGCGGTGCGCAGCGTTTCTCGGCCGAGCCTGATCCGATCGATCTGGGCCACGAACCTCCGCTTTCGGTGGACGGCGAGACGAGCGGCCTGGTGGATCGCCGCCGCGTGTCGGTGCACTGGCTCTCCGGGACTATTCTGACCGGATTTTGCGGCGCAGCTCTCATGGGCGGCGCCGTTTTCGCGTCGCTCGATGGCGAAACAAATTTCGCCACGGTGCC
This sequence comes from Xanthobacteraceae bacterium, assembly GCA_035699705.1. Classification (GTDB taxonomy): domain Bacteria; phylum Pseudomonadota; class Alphaproteobacteria; order Rhizobiales; family Xanthobacteraceae; genus CANKHA01. The sequence goes on along the minus strand of DASSPI010000189.1, from coordinate 3,760 downwards.
GGAGCGCGTCGAGACGGCGCTGCGCGGCGCGGTCGGCACCATCAGCGACCGGCTTGGCGTGCGCAAGAGCGACAAGCTTCCCGCGGTGCTGGAGCCGAACGTGGTGCGCCAGATCATTCGCGTCTCCACCACCACCCAGGTGGGCAACCGCGAAGTCGTGCGCGTGCGGCCTTTCGTGCGGGTCGCCGGAAATCTCTCGCTCACGCTGACCGAGGTTTCCGCCGACGTGCCGCCGTTCAATCCGCAAAAGATGCTGGCGGAATTCGGTGCGCCGGCGACACCGACGGCGGAGAGCGCAGCGGCCGAGCCCGACGCGGAAGTTTCCTTCGTCACCCGCGATCTGGCGTCGATCCTGCCGCGCGCCAAGATCAATGTCGCGGCGCCAATGGATGAGGTCCTGCAGCGCGTGCGCGAGGCCGCAAACTGGACCGGCGGTCCGACCCGGACAGCCTCAGCCGGACCGGCGGAGATCGGCGCGGTGCCCTTCAAGCTGGCTTACGCGACTGAAGGCAATATCGCCGATCCGTATGCCGGCTTTGAAGCGCGGATCGTGCCGGAGAACATCACCTTCCTGCCAAAAACCGCGAAGCAGACCACCGGCGGCAATAACTGGAACGAGCGGGCCATCACGGCAAAGAAAGGCGACACGCTCAATACGGTGCTGCAGGAAGTCGGCGCCACGCCCGAGGAAATCAAGGCTATCGCCAAGGCGCTGGGGGCACGCGGCAGCGCACTGAAGGAAGGGGTGAAATTGCGCGTGCTGCTCGCCGCCACGGCGGGCGGCTCGCGGCTGCAGCCGATCCGCGTGATCATCGGCAATGACAACGCGATCGAGTCGATCGTCGCACTCTCCGATATCGGCAAATACGTCGCCGTCGACGCCCGCAATCTCGGCAGCACCGAGGTCGCCGAAGTGGCGGATGAGGAAGAGGACGCCACCGGCGTGCGGCTCTATCAGAGCCTCTATGAGACCGCCTTGCGCAATCAGCTGCCGCGCCCCGTGATCGAGGACCTGATCCGGCTTTACTCCTATGACGTCGATTTCCAGCGCAAGGTGCAGCCCGGCGATTCCTTCGAGGTGTTGTTCGCGGGCGAGGAAGAGACGCACGGCGCCGAAGGCAGGGCCGACGTGATGTTCGCCTCGCTCACGATCAGCGGCGAGGTGAAGAAATACTACCGCTTCCAGACCCCCGACGACGGCGTGGTCGACTACTACGACGAGGCCGGCAAGAGCGCGAAGAAATTCCTGGTCCGCAAACCGGTCGGCACCGGCATCATGCGTTCCGGCTTCGGCTTCCGCCGCCATCCCATCCTCGGCGCCACCAAGATGCATACCGGGGTGGACTGGTCGGCGCCGACCGGCACCCCGATCTACGCTTCCGGCAACGGCACCGTGGACAAGGTCGGCTGGGAATCCGGCTACGGCAAATATATCCGCATACGCCACACCAACGGCTACGAGACCGCCTATGGCCACATGACCGCCTTTGCCCGCGGCATCGATCCCGGCGTGCGGGTGCGGCAAGGTCAGGTGATCGGCTTCGTCGGCTCCACCGGCCTCTCCACCGGAGCGCATGTGCATTACGAGATCATGGTCAACGGCCGCTTCGTCGATCCGATGCGCATCCGCCTGCCGCGCGGCCGCGTGCTGGAAGGCCCGGTGCTGGCAGATTTCGATCAGGAGCGCGAGCGGCTGGACACGATGATGACGCGGCCGGCCGCCCGCTTGGCTTCGAGCGGACAGTCCGACCGCCGCTAGTCTCACACAACCAATAAAAAAATGGCCCGCCGAAGCGGGCCATTTGCTCTTCAGAAGGCGCCGACTATTTCTTCTCTTCCTTCTTCGGCGCGTTGAGCACCTTCAGGTCCGGCGTATCCTTGGTGGCTTCGGCCAGCCGGTTGATCACGTCCTTCGGCGTGGCATAGACCTTCTTCAGCATCTCCTGCATCTCCTCGCCGGTGGCGGGATTGGCTTCAAGTCCCTGTTTTTCGGCGTCGGCGAGGAGATCCTTGTCCTTCATGGTGGCGTCGAAAGCGCGGCGCAGCGCCTGCACGCGATCGGCCGGTACGGCTTCGTGCACGAAATAGGGCCGCCCCAGCTCGAAGGCGGTGAATTGCAGCGCCAGCACTTGCCGCTGCGTTTCGTTTTCCGCGAGGTCGGTGACGAGCGGCACGTCGGGAATGTCGGGATGCTTTCGCAAGCCCTGCTGGTAGAGGACGATAATGTCGCCGGAATCGATCCAGTCTTTCTTATGCGGCTTCAGGCTGGTCCAGGAGAAGGTGCCGCGGCCGTCCACTTCGCCGCGCTGCATGGCGAGGTTCATCTCGCTGCCGCCCGGATAGCCGGCGATCACCTTGTATTTGAAGCCGAGAATGTTGCGCAGGATGTAAGGCACGGTCACGCTCTCGGTGCCGACACCGGTGCCCGCGACGATGACCTCCTTGTTCCTCAAATCCTGCCAGGTCTTCACGCCGGCGCGTTTGGTAACGACCGCCACGCTGGTGTCGGCATTGGCGCTGCCGATCCATTGCAGCTTGAGCGGATCGTATTTGGCATGCGACGCGTCGCCGAGCAGCGGCTCGAACGGAATGCCGCGTTGCGGCGCGCCGATATGCAGGCCATCCGGATCGGCGACATTGGCGACGTAATTGGTCATCACGATGCCGCCACCGCCGGGCATGTTCTTCACGATGACGTTTGGATTGCCGGGGACGTATTTGCCGAAATGTTTTGCCACCAGCCGGGCGTTGAGATCGTAACCGCCGCCGGGCGAGAGGCCGACATAAAAGGTGATGGTTTTGCCTTTGAAGAATTGCTCGGGCGTCTGCGCCGTCGCGGGAAGCGTCGCGGCCGCGAGAGCGCCCGCGGCGAGAATGGCGACTAGATTGGTCGTTCTGTTCGGCATGTTTCCTCCCTGGAAATCTGACCCTGATCGGGCGAGCCTGCAGCCATAATGCCCCAAGAGCGTCAGGCCATGCCACTGCCAAACGAAGGGAGCAAGCCCCCGCGCCGTCATGTCGCTGCTGCAGGGTGGTGCAGCGCAGGCCGCCTAACCTGCGCTGCCCCGGTGCGTTACGCCGCCTGCGCGACCTCACCATTGAAAGTGAGTCCGCTCTTGCCGGCGGAAATCTTCACCCGCTCGCCTTCCTTGATGCGGCCGGAGAGGATCAGCTCGGCAAGCGGATCCTGCACGTGTTTCTGGATCACGCGCTTGAGCGGACGCGCGCCATAGGCCGGGTCGTACCCCTTCTCCGCCAGCCAATCGCGCGCCGCGGGCTCGAGCTGCAGGGTGATCTTGCGCTCGTCCAGCAACTTGGTGAGACGCACCAGCTGGATGTCCACGATGCGGCCCATGTGCTCGCGCTTGAGCCGGTGGAACAGGATGATCTCGTCCACGCGGTTGAGGAACTCGGGCCGGAAGCGCGCACGCACCTCCGCCATCACCAGATCGCGCACCGCTTCGGTGTCCTCGCCTTCCGGCTGGGCCACCAGATGCTCGGCCCCCAGATTGGAGGTCATCACGATCAGCGTGTTGCGGAAGTCCACGGTTCTGCCGTGGCCATCGGTGAGCCGGCCGTCGTCGAGCACCTGCAGGAGAATATTGAAGACGTCGGGATGCGCCTTCTCGATCTCGTCAAACAGCACAACCTGATAGGGCCGCCGCCGCACCGCTTCGGTGAGCGCGCCGCCTTCGTCATAGCCGACATAACCAGGAGGCGCGCCGATCAGCCGCGCGACCGAATGCTTCTCCATGTACTC
>DASSPI010000188.1:0-37933 GCA_035699705.1 Xanthobacteraceae bacterium | reverse complement strand
GCGATTGTCCTCACCAGCCTGGTTGGCGCAACCGAGATAGACCTCGTCCAGGGCTTCCCAATCCGCTTCGGTGTTGCGCGCGACCAACGCCTTGATCGGCACCGCGGCGAGATCGTCCGTTCGCACCTTGGCGAGCGCGCCGCCATAGCGTCCGATCGCCGTGCGCGCCGCGTCGCAGAGGAAAACCTCGCGGTTACTCATGCCACGTCCTCGAACATTGATCCGTCACCCTGAGGCGCGAGCAACGCGCGCCTCGAAGGGCGAGGGCCCGGAATGTGAAGCCATCCTTCGAGGCCTGCCTTCGGCAGGCACTTCAAGATGACGGGGGATAATTTGGGCAAGGTCTCCATATCAACCTCAGGCAGCCTTGCCGTGGGCGGCGGCGGTGCGGGCCTGCAGCGCGCGCAGGGTCTCAAGTTCTTGCACGGTCGGGGGCGGAGTTTCCGTCACCGCCGCCGCGAAGCGCAGCGGCCAGCCGGTATTTTCCTGTATCTGGTCCCGGGTCACGCCGGGATGGATCGACACCACCGTCATTTCCTTGCTTGTGGGATCGGGCTCGAAGACGCAGAGGTCGGTGACGAGCTTGCTCGGCCCCTTGGTCTTCAGGCCGAGCCGCGCGCGGTGATCGCCGCCCTCGCCATGGCCGAGCGAGGTGATGAAATCCAGCTTCTCGACAAAGCTGCGCTTGCCCTGCGCCATGATGATGAAAATCTCGCCGCAGGAGCTGGCGATCTCCGGCGCACCGCCGCCGCCGGGCAGCCGCACCTTCGGCTTGTCGTAAGGCCCGACCACGGTGGTATTGAGATTGGCGAATTTGTCGATCTGCGCGCCGCCGAGAAAGCCCACGGTGATGCGCCCGCCTTGCAGCCAGTAACGGAACATCTCCGGCACCGAAACGGTGGTCAGCGCGGTCTCGCACAATTCGCTGTCGCCGATGGAAAGCGGCAGCACATCGGGCTTGGTGGCGATGGTGCCGGACTCGTAAATCAGCGTGATGTCCGGCGCATGCGTCAGCCGTGCCAGATTGGCGGCCGCCGAGGGCATGCCGATGCCGACGAAGCAGACATCCTCGTTGCGCAGCGCGCGCGCCGCCGCGATCGTCATCATCTCGTTGGATGTGTAGGTCTCGGCCATGGCTACTCCGCCGCCGTGCGCAGCGGCCGGATATATTTCGCGAAAACGTCCGGCCCTTGCTCGAGCACATTCTTCTGCATCCAGGAAAGGAACGTCTCGCGTGTGCGGGCGATCCCGTCCCACTCCTTATAAAAAGCATTGTCGCGCGCATAATAGCCTTGCGCGTAGGACGGGTAGGCGCCGCCGGGCACCTCCGCGATGGCGGTCACCGTCCAGGAAGGCAGCAACACGGCGTTGTAACTGCGCGGGCCGAGATCATCGACGATCTCCTCCACCGTCACGATCGCGCGCTTGGACGCGAGCACGACTTCCTTCTGCACTCCGACGATGCCGTCGATCAGCACATTGCCTTGCCGGTCGGCTTTCTGCGCATGCACCACCGCCACGTCCGGCCGGTGCGCCGGTACCGAAGCCAGCGTCTCACCGGTGAAAGGGCACTGGATGAATTTGACCCTGGGATTCACTTTCGCGAGATCGCCGCCGATATAGCCGCGGAAGACCGCGCAGGGCAGGCCCGCCGCGCCGGCCTCATAGGCATTGGCCATGGCGGCGTGGGAATGCTCCTCGATCTCCAGCGGCTGCGGCCAGCTATTCTCCACCGCGTCGCGCAAACGATGCAGCGAGCCGACGCCCGGATTGCCGCCCCAGGAGAACACCACTTTCCGGGCGCAGCCCATGCCGATCATCTGATCGTAGATCAGGTCGGGCGTCATGCGGATCAGCGTCAAATTCTTCCGCCGCTGGCGGATGATCTCATGCCCGGCGGCATGCGGGATGAGATGGGTGAATCCTTCCATCGCGACGGTATCGCCGTCGCGGATATGGGCCTGCACGGCTTCGGCCAGGGTGGTGATGCGCGGTTTCATCGGGGACATTTAGAGATCAATGCGGCCGGGGGTCAAATGGCTAGTCTGTCGGGCCTGCGGGTGGTCCGGGATGGCAAATCGGCTGTGGGCAAGCGGCAGAAAGCGCGCCCGTCATCTGCTACGGTCGCGCCCATGAATCTCGCCCGCACCCATATCGTGCCGGAGCCGGCCGCCGATGCCGGCGGCCGGGTCACCCCGATGATGGAGCAATATATCGAGATCAAGGCCGCCAACCCGGATTGCCTCCTGTTCTACCGGATGGGCGATTTCTACGAATTATTCTTCGAGGATGCCGAGATCGCCTCGCGCGCGCTCGGCATCATGCTCACCAAGCGCGGCAAGCATCTCGGGCGCGACATCCCGATGTGCGGCGTGCCGATCCACCGCTCCGACGAATATCTGCACAAGCTGATCGCGCTCGGCCATCGCGTCGCGGTCTGCGAGCAGATTGAAGATCCGGCGGAGGCGAAGAAGCGGGGCGCCAAGAGCGTGGTGCAGCGCGACGTCACGCGTCTGGTGACGCCCGGCACCTTGACGGAAGACAGCCTGCTCGATGCCGGACGCAACAATTACCTCCTGGCGCTCACGCGCGCGCGGGTGTCGTCCGACGGCGAGCAAGGCCGCTTCGCCCTCGCCTGGATCGACATCTCGACCGGCGAATTCCGCATTGCCGAATGCGAAGCCGGCGCGCTTGCCGCCGAGATCGCGCGGCTCGAGCCGGGCGAAATCATCGTGTCGGATGCGCTCTATTCCGATCCGGAGCTGGCCGCTTATTTCCGCTCGCTGCCGGCGGTGACGCCGCTCACCCGCGATGTGTTTGATGGCGCGACCGCCGAGCGCCGCCTGACCGATTATTTCTCGGTCGCGACCACCGATGCCTTCGGCGCGCTCTCGCGGCTGGAACTGACGGCGGCCGCCGCCTGCATCACTTATGTGGAGCGCACGCAGCTCGGCAAGCGACCGCCGCTGTCGCCGCCGTTGCGGGAAGCCGCCGGCGCAACGCTCGCCATCGACCAGGCGACGCGCAGCAATCTGGAACTCGTGCGCACGCTCACCGGCGAGCGGCGCGGCTCGCTGCTAGCCGCGATCGACCGCACCGTCACGCCGGCGGGCTCGCGCCTGTTGGCGCAGCGGCTGTCCGCGCCGCTGACCGACGTCAAGGCCATCGCTGCGCGGCTCGACTGCATCGAGATGTTCGTCAATGATCCTGGCCTGCGCGGCGAATTGCGCGACCGGCTGAAGGCGGCGCCTGATCTGGCCCGCGCGCTCAGCCGCATTGTGGTGGATCGCGGCGGGCCGCGCGATCTGGCGGCGATCCGCGACGGCATCCTGGCGGCTTCGGGGCTGGCGGCAAAGCTTGATGGCCGCAAGGACGCGCCCGCGGACATCGCCGGCGCCATCGCCGCGCTGCGGCGGCCGGATCCCGCGCTGGCGGAGGGCTTGGCGGCGGCGCTGGCCGACGAGTTGCCGGCGTTCAAGCGCGACGGCGGCTTCGTGCGCGCGGGTCATGACGCCACGCTCGACGAGGCGCGCGCGCTGCGCGATGAATCCCGGCGGGTGGTTGCGGGCTTGCAGGCGCGCTACGCCGACGAGACCGGCATCCGCATGCTGAAAATCCGGCACAACAATGTGCTGGGCTATTTCGTCGAGGTGACGGCGCAGCATGGCGAGAAGCTGCTGTCGCCGCCGCACAACGCCATCTTCATCCACCGGCAGACGCTGGCCGGACAGGTGCGCTTCACCACCGCCGAGCTGGGCGAACTGCAATCCAAGATCGCCAATGCCGCCGACCGCGCGCTCGCGATCGAGCTCGAGACTTATGCACGCCTCGCCGGCACCGTCACGGCGGCTGCCCTCGACATCAAGGCCGCCGCCGAAGCCTTGGCGGTGCTCGACGTCTCCGCCGCGCTGGCGCAGGTCGCGGTCGAGCGCAACTATCTGCGGCCGGAAGTGGACGACACGCTCGCCTTTGTGGTCGAGGGCGGGCGGCATCCGGTGGTGGAGCAGGCGCTGGCGCAGGGCGGTCAGCCCTTTGTCGCCAACGACTGCGACCTGTCTCCCGCGCCTCCTTCCTTTCCTCCCCCGCCATCGGGTGAGGGTGAGGCGGGCGCGGGACGCATCTATCTGCTGACCGGCCCCAATATGGGCGGCAAATCCACTTTCCTGCGGCAGAACGCGTTGATCGCGGTGCTGGCGCAGATGGGCAGCTTCGTGCCGGCGCGCAGAGCCCATATCGGCATCGTCGACCGGCTGTTCTCGCGTGTCGGCGCCGCCGACGATCTCGCGCGCGGCCGCTCCACTTTCATGGTCGAGATGGTGGAAACGGCGGCGATCCTCAATCAGGCGCGCGAGCGTTCGCTGGTGATCCTCGACGAAATCGGGCGCGGTACCGCGACCTTCGACGGTCTTTCCATCGCCTGGGCCACGATCGAGCATCTGCACGAGGCCAACCGCTGCCGCGCGCTCTTCGCCACGCATTTTCACGAGCTGACGGCCTTGTCGGCGAAACTGCCGCGGCTGTTCAATGCCACCGCGCGGGTGAAGGAATGGCGCGGCGACGTCGTTTTCCTGCACGAGGTGGTCGCGGGCGTTGCCGACCGTTCCTACGGCATTCAGGTGGCCAAGCTCGCGGGCTTGCCGGCTTCGGTGATCGAACGCGCCAAAATCGTGCTGGCCAAGCTGGAAGCCGAGGACCGCGCCTCGCCGGTGCGCGGCTTTGACGATCTGCCGCTGTTCGCCGCCGCGCCGAAGCCGGCGGCCGCGCCCCCCGCCGATGCCGCGCTGCAAGCGCTCATCGCCGCGCTCACGGCGCTGCATCCGGACGAGATGTCGCCGCGCGAAGCGCTGGAAGCGCTCTATGCGTTGAAGGCGAAGCTGACGCAGAAAAATTAAATCCGTCATCCTGAGGCGCGGGCGCAGCGAGCCTCGAAGGGTGACGGAACAAGACGCTACTGCCGGTTCATGCTGATCGCCACCGGTGGGCCGCTGCGGATGGTCTGATAGACCACGCAATAGCGCTCGGTGAGCTTGAGCAGCTGATCGAGTTTTTCCTGCGGCGCGTCGGTCTCAACGTCAAAGCGCAGGCGGATTTGCGCGAAGCCGACCGGTGCGTCCTTCGCCACGCCCAGCGTGCCGCGGAAATCGAGATCGCCTTCGGCCGACACGGTGCCCGACTTCAGCGGAATATCGATGGCGGTGGCGACGGCTTTGAGCGTGACGCCGGCGCAGGCCACCAGCGCCTCCAGCAGCATGTCGCCGGAACACAATTCCATGCCGGAGCCGCCGGTCGCCGGATGCAAGCCCGCCACCGCGAGCGCGCGGCCGGTCTCCACCCTGCAGGCGATATTTGTGTCGTCGAGCGTGCCCTTGGCCTTCAGGGTGATGAAGGCGGCTTTCGCGTCGCTCTTGTAACGGTCCTTGATCGGCGCCTGCAGCGCACGCAGTTCAGCGGCATCCATGGGCATTCTCCTGATTGGCGGGCTTATATGTCACTGCCCGGGCGGGCGGGCAATCACCACCACAATGCGGCGCCGGCCTCGGTCTTGGTTTCGCCGTCGGCCGCGGGCGTGCGTTCGAGCGAGCGGTCGAGCGCGGCCATGATGCGCCGCTTGGCGAAATCGAAGGCGGCGGATTGCCGGTCGCGCGGACGCGGCAGGTCGGTCTCGATCTCATCGAAAATCCGGCCCGGGCGCGGGCGCATCACCAGCACGCGGTCGGCCAGCACGATCGACTCGTCGACGTCATGGGTGACCAGGATCAGCGTCGGCTTCAGGTCGGCCCAGAGATCGAGCAGGTGATCCTGCAGGTCGACGCGGGTAAAGGCGTCGAGCGCGGAAAACGGCTCGTCGAGCAGCAGCACTTCCGGCTTCGGCACCAGCGCCCGGGCGATGGCGACGCGCTGCGCCTGTCCGCCGGACAACTCGCGCGGCCACATATTTGCTTTCTCGGTCAGGCCGACGCGCTCCAGCGCCTGCGCCACGCGCGCGTTGCGTTCGGCGGCGGGAAGATGGGCGAGGCCAAATCCCACATTGTTGGCGACCGACAGCCAGGGCAGCAGCCGCGGCTCCTGGAAGATCATCCCGATCTTCTCGTGCGGCGCGGTAATGCGCGTGCCGTTGAGCGTGACGGTGCCCTGCGTCGCGGGATCCAGGCCGGAAGCCACGCGCAGCAGCGTGGACTTGCCGCAGCCGGAGCCGCCGACCACGGCGACGATCTCGCCCAGCTCAACCTTGATCGACACGCCATCGAGCGCACGCACGCCGTTGGGATAAGTCTTTCCGATCCGGTCGAGTTCGAGCATGGCCTATCCTTACCGCCGCGCGACCACGTCTTCCCAGCGCAGGAAGGGGGCGGCCGCCAGGGCGAGCAGCCAGTCACTCAGCTTGCCGAGAATGCCGAAGGCGACAATGGCGGCGACGATTTGCGCCGGCTTGCCGAGCTGCTGGCCGTCGATCAGCAGGAAACCGAGGCCCGTGGAGGCACCGAGGAATTCTGCGGCCAGAACGAACATCCAGCCGAGTCCGAGGCCGGAGCGCAGCGCCAGCACATAGGCCGGCATGACGGCGGGCAACAGGATGCGGCGGACCATCGCGAAGCCGGAGAGACGAAAGGCCCGTCCGACTTCCACGATCTTGCGGTCGACGGAAAGCACCGCCCCCATGACGCCGAGATAGACCGGAAAGAACACCCCGACCGCGATCAGGATGACCTTGGAGGCTTCAAAAATGCCGAACCAGAGGATGAACAGCGGCACCCAGGCGATCGACGGAATCGCGCGCAGCGCTTGCAGCGACGGATCAAGCACGCGATGCGTCAGCGCGGAATAACCGGCGGCCGCGCCGAACAGCGTGCCGGCGACCACGCCGAAGAAAAAGCCGGCGGCAACGCGCCAGACCGTGGCAAACGTGTGCTGCTGCAACTCACCGGTCTCTGCGAGTTCGGCAAAGGTTCGGAAGATCACCGACGGCGGCGGCACCAGACGCCCGTTCGACAGGCCCATCCACACGGCGATTTCCCAAAACACGGCAAGCCCGACCGGCAGCAGAAGGCCCAAGGCCGGGCGGGCGAAACGCGCGAGCCGGCTGCTCGACGAAGCCTTTTCCGCCGGGGTCTGGTCAACCGTGGCTGTCATGGAAGCAAGAGACATAACCCGTCCGCGGAAAGCAATGCTGCTGCTCCTTCCCCCTCTCCCCGTACAACGGGGAGAGGGGGAGGAGAGTTCAGTTGGTCACGTAACGGTCGTCGATCAGCTCATCGACCGCCTTCTTCATGTCGACGTTGGGCCGGATGACGCCGGATTTCTGCAACGCAATGCCAGCTTCCAGGATCGACTCGCGTTGCGCCGCGCCGACCTTGTTATGGGTGATTTCGGTACGCTCCTTCAGCTGCTTGTCGACGACGTTTTCGGGCAGCTTGGTGATGGCGATGAAGACCTTCTTCAGCTCTTCGTAATTGGCCAGCGAATATTTGCGCGCTTCCTCATAAGCCTTGATCACGCGCTTGACGATCTCAGGATTATCCTTGGCGAATTCCTCGCGCACGTTGAGAATGCCCCAGGTATTGGCCTCGGGCTTGCGATAGAACAGCTTGGCGCCTTCCTGAATCTCATGCTGCGCCATCATCGGATCGAGCCCGGCCCAGGCATCGACGTCGCCGCGCAAGAGCGCGGTGCCCCCATCGGCATGCTGCTGCACCAGCACCGGCGTGATGTCTTTGTCGGTCAGGCCATGGGCGAGCAGCGCGCGCACCAGAAAGATGTGCGGATCGGTGCCGCGCACCATGGCGACCTTTTTGCCCTTGAGGTCTTCGACCTTGGTGATCTTTGAGTCTTTGCCGGTGACCAGCGCGGTCCATTCCGGGCGCGAATAGACATAGACCGACTTGATCGGATTGCCGTTGATCCGGGCAACCAGCGCGGCGGAGCCGGCGGTCGAGCCGAAATCGATCGAGCTGGCATTGAGGAATTGCAGCGCGTTGCTGGAGGAGACGGTCTGCACCCAGCGCACCGTGATGCCGTCCTTCTGGAATTCCTTTTCCAGGAACCCCTTCTCTTTCAGCAGCATCGAGACCGGGTTATAGGTCGCCCAATCGACGCGGATTTCCTTGGGCTGCGCGGAAGCGGTCGCAATCGGGGCGAGGCAGGCCAGCAGGCTGAAAGCAAGCAACGAACGTCGCGAAACAAAACTCATCTCATCCTCCAAACGCGCCTTTGTCGGCTGCGAAAATATCCGGGTCAGCGGCTCCCCGGCTGGCGCCGCCCTTGCGGACCCGGCGCTACTTAGCGGCATTTGTCGTTCAGCGGCAAGCAACAACCACCGAGAAACGCTAGTTTCATGCTCTTCACGGCGCTACGCATGAGTTCATTTAGAACAATTCTCTAAAGATGTCGTACATAGGGAAAGGACTATCTCCAGTCCTGCCGGCCCGTGCCTTGCGAAAAGCATGCCGGCTCAGATTGGGTGACACCGCCGGCTCCCTCCGCTATCTCGGAGCATGCTTTTCGATCCCAGCAAGCATGGCGACATCTTCAACTCGGCTGGTGTTGCCGCCGCGCTCGATCAGCTTGCCGCGCAACATGCCGGACGCGAGAGCGAGCTGCGCTCCGCGGTGGCCAAGCGGCTGAAGCTCGCGCTGACCGAAGGCCGCGCCGCCGCCGAGCGATTGCTGCTGAAGGAGCGGCAGGGCCGGCTCTGCGCCGAGCGGCTCTGCTTCATGCAGGACGAGATCATCCGCATCCTGTTCGATTTCATCGGCAAGCATCTCTATCAGTCGCGCAACCCCTCGGAAGCCGAGCGCATGGCGATCGTCGCGACCGGCGGATACGGCCGCGGCTTGATGGCGCCGGGCTCCGACATCGATCTGCTTTTCCTGCTCCCCTATAAGCAGACCGCGTGGGGCGAATCGGTCGCCGAGACGATTCTTTATTGTCTGTGGGACATGGGCCTGAAGGTCGGCCATGCCACGCGTTCGGTGGACGAGTGCATCCGACAGGCAAAGGCGGACATGACCATCCGCACCTCCATCCTGGAGGCGCGCTTCCTGCTCGGCGACAACAAGCTGTTCGACGAGCTGGTCGCGCGTTTCGACAAGAACATCGTGCAGGGCACGGCCGCGGAATTCGTCACCGCCAAGCTTGCCGAGCGCGAGGAGCGTCACCGCCGCGCCGGCCAATCCCGTTACCTGGTCGAGCCCAACGTCAAGGACGGCAAGGGCGGCTTGCGCGACCTGCACACGCTGTTCTGGATGGCGAAATACGTCTATCGCGTGCGCGAGCCGGATGAACTGCTCGAGCAGGGCGTATTCGACCGCGAGGAGTTCGCGGTCTTCCGCCGCTGCGAGGATTTCCTCTGGTCGGTGCGCTGTCACATCCATTTCGTCGCCGGGCGCGCCGAGGAACGGCTCTCCTTCGATATCCAGCGCGAGATCGCCGTGCGGCTCGGTTACACCGAGCACCCGGGGATGAAGGACGTCGAGCGATTCATGAAGCACTATTTCCTGGTGGCAAAGGACGTCGGCGACCTCACCGCCATCCTCTGCGCCGAGCTGGAGGAACGCCAGGCCGCGCCCGCTCCGGTGCTCAGCCGCATGATCGCGAGATTCCGGCCGGCCGGGCGCCGCACGCTGCCGGAGACCGACGATTTCATCATCGACAACAACCGCATCAAGGTCGCCAACCCGGACGTGTTCCGCCGCGATCCGCTCAATCTGCTGGCGATCTTCCGGCTCGCGCAGTCGCATAACCTCGCCCTGCATCCGGATGCGACGCGGGCGATCCGCCGGTCGCTGAAGGTGATCGATCGTAACTTTCGCCAGGACGAGAAGGCCAATCAGCTGTTCCTGCAGATCTTGACCTCGCAGGAGGCGGAAATCGTGCTGCGCTGGATGAATGAGACCGGCGTGCTGGGCCGCTTTATCCACGCCTTTGGACGCATCGTCGCGATGATGCAGTTCAATATGTATCACCACTATACCGTGGATGAGCATCTGCTGCGCTGCATCGGCGTGCTGGCGGAGATCGAGCGCGGCGAGAATGAGGAATTTGCGCTGGCGAACGACCTCATGCGCAAGATCCAGCCGCAGAACCGCGCCGTGCTCTACATCACTCTGTTCCTGCACGACATCGCCAAGGGCCGCACGGAGGACCACTCGATTGCCGGCGCCCGCATCGCGCGGCGGATGTGCCCGCGGCTCGGCTTCTCGCCCGCCGAGACCGACACCGTGGCCTGGCTGATCGAGCAGCATCTCGTGATGTCGAGCATCGCGCAATCGCGCGATCTTTCCGACCGCAAGACAATCGAGAATTTCGCCGCGGTGGTGCAGTCGCTCGAACGGCTGAAACTTCTCACCATCCTCACCACCGCCGACATCCGCGCGGTGGGACCCGGGGTGTGGAACGGCTGGAAGGCGCAATTGCTGCGCACGCTTTATTATGAGACCGAGCCGGTGCTGACCGGCGGCTTCTCCGAGGTCAACCGGGCGCAGCGCGTCGCCATTGCCCAGGCGGAATTCCAGGAGCAGATCAAAGATTGGCCGGCAGAGCAGCGCGAAGCCTATGTCGCGCGCCACTATCCGGCTTATTGGCTCAAGGTCGACCTGCGGCATCAGCTGGCGCATGCGCGCTTCCTGCGCGATGCCGAGCAACGGCGGCAGACGCTGGCGACCAGCGTAGCCTTCGACGCCGAGCGCGGGGTGACCGAACTGACCGTGCTGGCGCCCGACCATCCCTGGCTGCTGTCGATCATCGCCGGCGCCTGCGCGATGACCGGCGCCAATATCGTGGACGCGCAGATCTACACCACCACCGACGGGCTCGCGCTCGACACCATTTCGCTCTCGCGCGAATTCGACATGGAGGAGGATGAGCTGCGGCGCGCCGAGCGCATCGCCACCGCCATCGAGCGCGCGCTGCGCGGAGACCTCAAGCTGCCGGAGATGATCAGCCAGCGCGCGGCGCCGAAAGGACGGATCAAGGCCTTTGCCGTGGAGCCGGATGTCACCATCAACAATCAGTGGTCGCACCGCTACACGGTGGTGGAGGTGACCGGCCTCGACCGGCCCGGCTTGCTCTATGCGCTGACCACGACGTTGTCCAAGCTCAACCTCAACATCACGTCGGCGCACGTCGCCACCTTCGGCGAGCGGGTGGTGGACGTGTTCTATGTCACCGATCTGCTCGGCGACAAGATCTCTTCGCCGACGCGGCAGGCGGCGATCAAGCGCGCCTTGCTCGCCTTGTTCGCGCCCGGCGCGGAAGGCGGCGTCGACCCGCGCAAGAATGCCGCCGCCGGCTGATCCGCCCGCTTTGGCACGGTTCGCCGGGTCGGATCGCCATGGGTTAACCGGCCCTTAAATCGCCCGCTCTAGCGTGCGGACTGAAGCTGGCTGTTGTTGGGGCGGCCGGATTTATCCGTGAGACAAGGCATGGCGGGGGGACGGCGAAAGCACGGCGCGCGGCGCGAGCCGGCAATCGCCGCCGCGTCCAAGACCCCGTCGCGCGAGCGCGGGAAGAAACGCAGCCCGCGCAAAGGCAGCGGCAGAAAAAAGCGCTCCGGTTTCGGCCGTTTTGTTTATTGGTCGCTGGTGCTGATGCTGTGGGCCGCGATCGGCGGCGTTGGGACGGTCGCCTGGATCGGCGCCCATCTGCCGCCGATCCAATCGCTGGAAATCCCCAAGCGCCCGCCGTCGATTCAGATCGTCGGCATCGACGGGCGCGTGCTCGCGACGCGCGGCGATGGCGGCGGCGCGGCGATGTCCCTGAAAGAGCTGCCGCCTTATCTGCCGAAAGCTTTCATCGCGATCGAGGACCGGCGCTTCTATGCACATCATGGTGTGGATCCCTTCGGCATCGGCCGCGCCGCGCTGGCCAATGTCCTGCGTCAAGGCGTGTCGCAAGGCGGCTCCACCATCACCCAGCAGCTCGCGAAGAATCTCTTCCTGACGCAGGAACGCACGCTCTCGCGCAAAATTCAGGAACTGATGCTGGCCTTCTGGCTGGAGCGCAAATTTTCCAAGGTCGAAATCCTCGAGCTCTACCTCAATCGGGTTTATTTCGGCGCCGGCGCCTATGGCGTCGAAGCCGCGGCGCAACGCTATTTCGGCAAGAGCGCGCGCCAGGTCACGCTCGCCGAGGCCGCGATGCTCGCCGGGCTGGTGAAATCGCCCTCGCGCCTCGCACCCACGCGCAATCCCGACGGTGCCGAGCGCCGGGCGCAGACCGTGCTGCTGGCGATGGCGGACAGCAAGCTCGTCGCCGAAAACATGGCGAAGGCTGCGATCTCGCATCCGGCGCGGGTGATGCCGCAGGCCGGCGCCGGTTCGGTCAACTATGTCGCCGACTGGATCATGGACGTGCTCGACGATCTTGTCGGCCGCGTCGATGAGGACATCGTGATCGAGACCTCGATCGATCCTGCCCTGCAGGTGATCGCGGAAAAAGCGCTGGTCGAGGAGCTCGCGCAGAAGGGCGGCAAGTTCGGGGTGACGCAGGGCGCGGTGGCGACGATAACGCCGGACGGCACCGTGCGCGCGCTGGTCGGCGGCCGCGACTATAGCGAGAGCCAGTTCAACCGCGCGGTCTCGGCCAAACGGCAGCCCGGCTCCGCCTTCAAGCCCTTCGTTTATCTCACCGCGATCGAACGCGGATTGACGCCGGACAGCATGCGCGATGACCGGCCGCTGTCGGTGAAAGGCTGGAGGCCGGAGAATTACACCCGCGAATACCTCGGCAATGTGAGCCTCAGCCAGGCGCTTGCGATGTCGCTCAACACCGTATCGGTGCGGCTGACCCTGGAATTCGGGCCGACCGCGGTGGTGAAAACCGCGCACCGGCTTGGCATCGCATCCAAGCTCGAGCCCAATGCCTCGATCGGTCTCGGCACCTCGGAAGTCTCGGTGATCGAGCTGGTAGCCGCCTATGCCGCCTTCGCCAATGGTGGGCTCGCGGTGACACCGCACGTGGTGGAGCGGGTGCGCACGGCCAACGGCAAGGTGCTTTACCGGCACATGCCGGACAGCCTCGGCCGGGTCATCGACGGCCGCTCGGTGGCGATGATGAACCAGATGATGCGGGAGACGCTGCTCAGCGGGACCGCGCGCAAGGCCGATCTTCCCGGGTGGCCGGCCGCGGGCAAGACCGGCACCAGCCAGGATTTCCGCGACGCCTGGTTCATCGGCTATACGGCGCAATACGTCACCGGCGTCTGGCTCGGCAACGACGACGGCTCGCCCACGCACAAGACCAGCGGCAGCGGCCTGCCGGTTGAGATCTGGAGCCGGGTGATGAAGACCGCACACCAGAATGTCCCGGTCGCGGGCCTGCCTGGTCTGACCGGCAGCGCGCCGGTCGCGGCGGCGCTTCCGCCCGGCGAGATCCCGCGCCGCCCACAGCTGGCGGACGCCGGCGGAAAGGCGCCGATACCGGCTTCGACTCCCGGCGGGCTGGATGACTGGCTGCTGGGAAAACTGTTCGGCCGCCGCTAGCGCATGGTCCCGAAAAGTGGAAACCGGTTTTCGGTCAGATCATGCGGCACTCTTAAATGAGCGCGCGGCGCCGCGGCTTCACTCAGCCGCAGTCGGGGCCGGTTGTCGGCAACCCGTAGCGATGCAGATCGGTGCCGTGCACGTCGAGCCAGACCTTCGCCCGCTTCATCGCCGGAGACAGCCGCGCCAGCAGCCGCCAGAATCGGATCGAGTGGTTCATCTCGCGCAGATGCGCGACTTCATGCGCCGCCAGATAGTCGAGGACATAAGGCGGGGCGAAGATCAGCCGCCAGGAATAGGACAGCGCGCCGGTGGTCGAGCAGGAGCCCCAGCGGCTTGATTGATCGCGCACGGTGATGCGCCTGATCTTGACGCCGATCTGTTGCGCGTAATGCCGACTCGCCGCGTCCAGGTCGCGGCGCGCTTCCTGTTTCAGGTAACTGGTCACCCGCCGGTTGATATGCGGGGCATCGCCGGCAACGCAGAGCAGCGGCTGCCCATTCGCATCGGCTTCGGTCCAGACCGTTCCGCGGGTGTTGCGCCGGTGCACGATGCGATGCGGCGTGCCGCGCAGGGGAATGACAACGCCATGCGCGAAGGGCGCGGCTTCCGGCAACCGGCCGAGCCGGGCCGCGATCCATCCGCCGTGCTTTTGTGCAAATTCCTTGGCTTCCTTCAGGCTGCCGCGTGGCGGCATGGTGAGGATTACTTCGCGCGTGGCGGCCTGGATGCGCAGCGTATAGCGGCGCGCCTGCCGATGCCGGCGCACACGCACGAGATAGATGGATTGATCAAAAGCGATGCTGATCGCCTGCGGCTCGGTCGGCCGACGGTACAAAAGAGCGCGCAGCGGCATGGAAATGGCCTGACTGGAAAAGAGGGTCCGGTGAAATATTGCCATATCCCAAGCCGCCGACAGTCGGTCATTGATCACTAAAATGCAGCCCCAAGAACCAGTATGGCGCCCGGGTAGCGACGCAACATATTGTAGGCCGGAATGATGAATCGGCGATCACTTTATGGTCGCGGACGGCTGTGCGGCAAGCGTCCGATTTCGATCGCCAAACAGGGAAAATAGCTTCCGGAAATCAGCTACTTAGAAGGAGACTGCATGCGCGTCACGCCGGGCGCTGAGAAAGGGCCATTGATGGGCCTTTTTCCGCTGTTGGTCCGGAACGGGACACCTCCGCGGCCGCGAATCAGCGCCTCGCCCGCGCGTTTCGGAAACTCATACGGCCGGGACCCCGCCGGTACTTTTCTGCCGCCCCGCGGCGGGAGCGCCGTCGTTCGAGGCGATGAAATCCGCGATCCGCGGCGCGATCTCGGCGCGAAAGCGCGAGCCGTTGAACACGCCATAATGGCCGACGCCGGGGGCGAGGTAATGCGTCTTGCGACCTGCCGGGATGTTGTCGCACAGCCGATGCGCCGCTTTGGTCTGGCCGAGGCCGGAAATGTCGTCGTGCTCGCCTTCCACCGTCATCAGCGCGACGCGCCGGATGCGCGAGGGATCCACCGGCTGGCCGCGATGCGTCATCTCGCCTTTCGGCAGCGCGTGACGCACGAATACCGTGTCGACGGTCTGCAGATAATATTCGGCGGCGAGATCCATCACCGCGAGATATTCGTCGTAGAACTCGCGATGCTTCTGCGCGGAATCGCCGTCGCCTTCCACCAGATGCTGGAACAGGTCCTTATGCGCCTCGATGTGGCGCCCGAGATTCATGCTGACGAAGCCGTGCAGCTGCAGGAAACCCGGGTAGACGTCGCGCATCACGCCCGGGTTGGGAAACGGCACCTTGGTGATCACGTGGTGGCGGAACCAGTCGATGCCGCGGGCCTCCGCGAGCTTGTTGACCTTGGTCGGGCTGCAGCGGGCGTCGATCGGCCCGCCCATCAGCGTCATTGAGCGCGGCACGTCGGGATCGTCCTGCGCTTCCATCAGCGCGACGGCGGCGAGCACCGGCACGGAAGGCTGGCAGACGGCGATGACATGGGTCTCGCCGCCGAGCCGGCGCAGCATGGCGACCACGTAATCGATGTAATCATCGAGATCGAACCGGCCGGCCGCCAGCGGCACTTCCCGCGCATTCACCCATTCGGTGATGTAAACGTCATGCTGCGGCAGAAAAGCTTCCACCGTGCCGCGCAGCAAGGTCGCATAATGCCCCGATAGCGGGGCGACGATCAGCAGCTTCGGCTGCGGGCGTTTCAGCGGATGCGCGAAGACGCGCTTGAAATGCAGCAGCCGGCAGAATGGCATTTCCCAGATCGGCTCGATCTCGACCGGCACGCGCGCGCCGGCCACCAGCGTGGAGTCGATCTCCCATTCCGGCTGGGCGTAGCGGCGCGTCGCACGCTCGAAAACTTCGGCGGCGGCAGCGACTGATTTTCCAAAGTCGGTTGCGGACAGCGGGTTGACCGGATTGCGGTAAAAAAGCCGGGTCGCCTCCGCGAGCACGCGGGCCGGGTTGAGTGCCGCGTGGCTCATTTCATGGAACCAGTACAGCGGCGAGGCGAGCATCAGCCCGTCTTGTTCCGGCGCAGCGGCCGCGCCGGCGAATTCACCAATCGGCATGGAAGACCTGGTTTGCTGCGATGCAGCAGACTGGCGCGTTTTCCTCATCCCGTCAAATATGACGGGGTCGGCTTCACCCTTCGTTACCACCGCTGAAAAGCATGATTGATGCTGCTATTCCCCAGTCTGCATCAGGGTTCCTTGCCGCCGGGCGCTCTCCAGCAGCCGCAGGAAGGCGAAAGCCGCGGCGGCGAAATACACAGAATTCAGCGCCAGCGCGCCCAGCATCAGATCCGCCCGGAAGACCCGGTCGATCACCAGCGCCCGCAGCCCTTCGAACACATAAGTCGGCGGCAGCAGCCAGGAAAACGGCTGCAGCCATTCGGGCAAGACGCTCACCGGATAATAGACGCAGGAGAGCGGCAGGATCAGGAATGCGAGCGTCCAGGCCAGGCTTTCCGCGCCCAGCCCGTGCCGCAGCAGCAGCCCGGAAACCAGAATGCCGATCGACCAGCTGGTCAGGATGAGATTGACGAAAAAGAAAACGAAGGCAAAGCCGAGCTGGTAGACGTTGAAACCGAAGAACGCCAAGGCCACGATGAAGACCGGCACCATGCCGATGACCAGCCGCAGCAGACTCATCACCATCAAGGCGGCGACGAATTCGGCCGGCCGCAACGGGCTCATCATCAGGTTGCCGAGGTTGCGCGCCCACATCTCTTCCAGAAACGAGATGGAAAATCCGAGCTGGCCGCGGAACAGGATCTCCCACAGCAGCATGGCGCCGATCAGCGTGGCGCCGGCGCGCGCGAAAAATCCGGAATGCTGCGCGACGTAAATCTGGATCAGGCCCCAGGTCAGCACCTGCACCATTGGCCAGTAGATCAGCTCGACCACCCGCGGCCAGGAGGAGCGCAGCAGATACCAGTAGCGCAACACCATGGCGCCGATCCGGTGCGGCGAAAAACTCACCTGCGTTTGTGGATAGGCGCTCATTGCGCCGCCTCGCGCGCCTCGCGGCGTCCGCGCGCCACGTCGAGAAAGACTTCCTCCAGCGTGTCGCGGCCGTAGCGCGCGAGCAGCCGACCGGGGGAATCGTCGTCTTCAATCCGGCCCCGCTTCAGCATGATGACGCGCTCACACAGGCGCTCGACCTCGGTCATGTTGTGGGAGGCGAGCAGAACGGTGGCGCCGCTCACGGCGCGATAGCGTTCCAGCCGCCCGCGCACCCAATCCGCGGTATCCGGATCGAGCGAGGCGGTCGGCTCGTCGAGCAGCAACACCTCGGGATGGTTGAGCAAGGATTTGGCGACCGACACCCGCGTCTTCTGGCCGGACGACAGCTTGCCGGTGGGGCGGTCGATGAAATCCTTCAGGTCGAATTCGTCCGCCAGCGTCGCGATGCGCGCATCGGGGTCCTCGACGCCATACAGCCCGGCGAAGACCTTCAGGTTCTGCCGCACGGTCAGCCGCATCGGCATGTCGACATAGGGGCTTTCGAAATTCATCCGATGCAACACCTGATAGCGCTGCTGCGGCATCTGCGCGCCCAGAACGGAAACGGTGCCCGAAGTGGGCACCGTCAGCCCCATAATCATGGCGATGGTGGTGGTCTTGCCCGCGCCGTTGCCGCCGAGCAGCGCGGTGATGGAACCGGGCGGCAACTGAAAAGAGATACCCGCCACGGCGGTGGTGCCCTTGAACACTTTGACCAGCTGGTCGGCACTGATGGCGGCGCGAGGCGACATGTCGCAGATGTGTCGATGCAGCGGGCCTTTCGCAAGTGTTTGCGCTAAGATCGCGGCGGCCCCCGGCCTTCAGCCGCGGCATGCATAAGGAACCCGGACCCGCCCATGGAAGGTCTTCTGCTCGACCAGCCGCGGCATCTGCAGCGCAACGTGCGGCTCGACACGCTGATGCGCCTGCGCTGGCTGAGTGTGCTCGGCCAGACCGCCGCCATCCTCGTCGTGCATTACGGCCTCGGATATCGGCTGCCGGTCTATGCATGTCTGGCGGTGGTCGCCTTGTCGGCGTGCCTGAATGTCGCGATGCGCGTGGGCTTCCGCCTGACACTGCGGCTGGAAGCCGATCGCGCGGCGTGGTTGCTCGCCTTCGATATCGCGCAACTCGCGGTGCTGTTGTTCCTCACCGGCGGGCTGCAGAACCCCTTCGCCTTCCTGTTCCTTGGCCCGGTGCTGATCTCCGCCACCGCATTGCCGCCGCGCATGACGCTGATGCTCGGCACCTTCGCGGTGTTCTGCGCCAGCGTGCTGTTCTTCGTGCATTACCCGCTGCCTTGGGATCCGGAGGATCCGCTGGAATTGCCGGCGATCTACATGCTGGGCGTGTGGCTTTCGATCCTGATCTCGATGGGATTCATCGGCGTCTATGCCTGGCAGATCACCGAGGAGGCGCGGCTGCTCGCCAATGCGCTCGCGGCCACCGAACTTGTGCTGGCGCGCGAGCAGCATTTGTCGCAACTCGACGGCCTGGCCGCCGCCGCTGCGCATGAACTCGGCACGCCTTTGGCGACCATCACCGTCATCGCCAAGGAACTGGAGCGTTCGATCTCGGAGAATTCGCGCCACGGCGAGGACGTGCGGCTGCTGCGCGAGCAGGCGCAGCGCTGCCGGGAAATTCTGGCGAAAATCACCGAGCTGCCCGCGAGCGGGGAGCCGTTCGGCGGCATGAAGCTGTCGGGCCTGCTCGAGGAAGTGGTCGCACCGCACCGCGACTTCGGCATCGCGCTCAACATAACCCTGCCGTCCGACCGCACATTGGAGCCGACCGGCGCGCGCAATCCGGCCATCATCTATGGCCTTGGCAATCTGGTGGAGAATGCCGTCGATTTCGCCCGCAGCAGCGTCGAGGTCACGGCGAACTGGGACGAGGAGGAAGTCGTCATCACCATCCGGGACGACGGCCCGGGATTTGCGCCGGAAATCCTGGACCGCCTGGGCGAGCCCTATGTCACCACCCGCCGCCACCGTTTCACCGAAGACAGCGAAGAAACCGGGCTCGGTCTCGGCTTTTTCATCGCCAAAACCCTGCTGGAGCGCTCCGGCGCCACATTAAATTTTAGCAATCATCGCTCATTACACGTCGGCGCCGAGGTCACTATGCTCTGGGCGCGTAGCGATTTCGAATATCAGGCATCACATTTGGAGCGACCGGAGCCGTTTCTTTGGTATGATCAGCAAGAGGAGCCTTCGGAAACTCCGGAGGAATCGAAAACTCAAGCAAAAGCGGGTACGCCATGAGTGTTCAGGTAGCCAGTGTCGCTTCTCCCGAAAAAACGCTGCTGATCGTCGAAGACGACAAGCCGTTTCTGCAGCGACTTGCCAGCGCCATGCAGACCCGCGGCTTTGCGGTGACCACGGCGGAGTCGGTGGCCGACGGCTTGCAGCAGGTCGAGCGCGCCGCCCCGGCTTTCGCGGTGGTGGACATGCGGCTGGGCGACGGCAACGGTCTCGACGTGATCTCCGCGCTCAAACGCAGCCGGCCGGAGGCGCGCGCGATCATCCTCACCGGCTACGGCAATATCGCCACGGCGGTGAATGCGGTGAAGCTCGGTGCGGTGGACTATCTCGCCAAGCCGGTGGATGCCGACGACGTGGTCAGCGCGCTGTTGTCGCGGGAAGACCGCAAGATCGAGCCGCCGTCGAATCCGATGTCGGCCGACCGCGTGCGTTGGGAGCATATCCAGCGCATCTATGAACTGTGCGGCCGCAACGTCTCGGAAACGGCGCGCCGGCTCAACATGCACCGCCGCACGCTGCAGCGGATTTTGGCCAAGCGCGCACCGCGGTAATTGCTGCCGGGATGACCGGCAAGCGTGTCACTTCTGGAATTTCAGCACGAACTCGTCGTTCGGCGTCGTCGAACGATTGACGTTGCTGTCGCGGGTATCTTCCGGATTGCGCAGGAAACTGCCTTCCGCCACCAGCTTGAAGCCGGCGGCTTCGATTTCCTTGCGCAGCGCGCTTTCCTCGATGCGATGCAGCGTCTTGGTGACGGCGATGCCGTCGCCCGCCTTGGCCGAGTGATCGGCGACCACATAATAGCCGCCGGGCTTGAGCGCCGCGAACACCTTCTTGTTCATCGCGGCGCGATCGACTTCCATGTGCACGAGATCGTGGTAGGAGAAATAAATCGTGACCAAGTCGAGATCATTGACCTCCGGCGGCACCGGATCGGCGTAGTCGCGCACGACGGGAACGAGGCTTTTGACTTTGCTCGCCCGCGGCTCGAACCGGTCCTTCACCCGGTCCGCGGTTTCCTGCGAATTCACGGCATAGACCGTGCCGCTTGGTCCGACAGAGCGCGCCAAAAGCTCGGCGCTGTAACCGGCGCTCGACACAAGATCCATCACCTTCATGCCGGCTTTCACGCCGGTAAAAGCCAGCATCTGTTCGGGTTTGCGTTTCTTGTCGTTGTTGCGATCCGCATCGCTGCGGTCGGGCGAGGCGACGATGGCGGCATAGTCTTGCGCCTGCACGCCGCCGGGTCCTAGCCACGACGCGGCGATGAGGATGCTCAGGATTGCCAGGAGATAACGCATCACGCCTTCCTTTCGATCAGCGGTCGAGCTCGTACGGTCCGGTCGGATCGCTGAGCGCCTGCAGCCGCAGCGCCGCGGTCTGCCCGAAGCGCAGCAGCATGCTCTTGCGCGTCGCCGCCGGCAAGCGATGCTCGGGCGCCTCGCATTTCATCTCCGCGCCGAAGGCGTCCGCCACGATCAGCCCGGTGTCGGGCGGGAAAATCTCGCACGGCACCTCCAGCGTGGTGGCGAAAAACAGCCGGTCGCAATGCAGCCGGTAGTCCATCCATTTCTGGTCGGCGCGGAAATCCGCCACCGAGGATTTGATTTCCACGATCCAGATTTCGCCGCTGTCATCCACGGCCGCGATATCGGCGCGGCGGCCCGACGGCAGCGCCAGCTCGCTCACGCAGCAGAAGCCGAGCGACAATAACAGCCGGCCGGTGCCGCGCGCGACGGCAAGCGCGGTTTCCGACTGCCGGCCGTCGGTGGGGGGTTGCAGCATCGGCATTTGCATGAGGCGACCATGCCACGCGGGCCTCAGAAATCAAGGACTGCCGCAATCGCGTATTCTAAAGCCAATAGCGCCAGGCATAGACCGCGGTCAGCAGCGCACCGAAGCCGATCACCAGCCCGCGCCGGCGGCGAGCAGCATGAGCAAGGTCGCAATGTCCATCAGCAAAAAGCTTGGATGCCGGTCATCGCGCGCCCGAGCACCAGCGCGTGGATGTCGTGCGTGCCTTCGTAGGTGTTGACGGTCTCCAGATTGTTCATCACCCGCATCACATGGAATTCGTCGGCGATGCCGTTGGCGCCGTGCAGGTCGCGCGCCGCGCGCGCGATCTCCAGCGCCTTGCCGCAATTGTTGCGCTTGAGCAGCGAGATCGCCGGCGGCGCGGCTCTCCCGGCTTCCAGCAGCCGGCCTAGCCGCAATGCGCCCTGCAGGCCGAGCGCGATCTCGGTTTGCATGTCGGCGAGTTTTTTCTGCACCAGTTGATTGGCGGCGAGCGGGCGGCCGAACTGTTTGCGGTCGAGTGCATATTGCCGCGCGGCATGCCAGCAAAATTCCGCCGCGCCCATGGCGCCCCAGACGATGCCGAAGCGGGCGCTGTTGAGACAGGCGAAGGGAGCGGCGAGGCCCTTGGCATCGGGCAGCAGATTGTCCTGCGGCACCACCACATCGTCGAGCGTGATCCCGCCGGTGGAGGAGGCGCGCATGGAAAGCTTGCCGGTGATCTTCGGGGTTGCAAAACCTTTCGTGCCGCGCTCGACGATGAAGCCGCGGATCTCGCCGTCGAGCTTGGCCCAGACGATGGCGATATCGGCGACCGGCGCGTTGGTGATCCAGGTCTTGGCGCCGCTCAGCTGATAGCCATTGGCGACTTTCTTCGCCCGGGTCGTCATCGAGCCGGGATCGGAGCCGTGATCGGGCTCGGTGAGGCCGAAGCAGCCGACGAACTCGCCGGTGGCGAGCTTCGGCAGATATTTGCGCCGCTGCGCCTCGCTGCCGAATCGGTGGATCGGCACCATCACCAGCGAGGACTGCACCGACAGCGCCGAGCGATAGCCGGAATCCACCCGTTCGATCTCGCGCGCGACCAGGCCGTAGGCCACATGCCCGAGACCGGCGCCGCCGTAGCTCTCGGGCAGGGTGGGGCCGAGCAGGCCGAGCGTGCCCATCTCGCTCAGGATCGCGCGGTCGAAACTCTCCGCGCGGTAGGCCGCGAGCACGCGCGGCAACAGCTTTTCCTGCGCGTAGCGGCGCGCGGTGTCGCGCACCTTGCATTCTTCTTCCGAAAGCTCGCCTTCCAGGTCGAGCGGGTCTTCCCAGGCGAAGGGCGGCTCGCCGCTGGCGGTATTTTCCAGGCTTTGAACGGGCTTTGGCATCGGGGCTCCCCTTGAGCCTTTATAATGCGCCGTGCGGGCCGAGCGATAGCGGGGGAGGGCTGTCCGAGACGGCCACGCCGTTGCCGCTGCGGCGGCGTTCGGCTATCTAGATTGCAGGCGCCCGTAGCTCAGCTGGATAGAGCGTTGCCCTCCGAAGGCAAAGGTCACAAGTTCGAATCTTGTCGGGCGCGCCAGACTTTCGTCATTTGCGCTTCTGAACGCCCCGGAAGGCTCGCCCCAGGAGCCATCGCGGCGGACATACACCGTGCTGCGTAACGTCTCCTCGGAGGTGCCTTCGTTCCAGCGGGCGACGGATCGGGAGTGAACGTTCGATTGCAGTCACGTCTCGAACGAGCTCCCCACTGTTTTGCTGCATGGGCCGGGCGCGCCGGTTTTACTCCGGCGCATAGACCACGACGCATCCGGGGCAGGGCTGGTCCTTGGCGTTGACGGCGACATAGACGCGATCATCGGGCCCGACCGCCACCGAGCGCGCGCCCCGCGAGGTCTTGATTTGCTGCAAGCCCTGTTTGGTTTTGGTGTCGACCACCATCAGCACTCCGCCGGAGGTGGAGTGGTAATACTGCCCGAGCCTGGGATTCACCGTCGAGCCGCCATTGCCGCCGTAGCCCGGAAGAATCGATTCCACCTTGCCGCCGGCGATATCGAAAATCGCCATGTCGCCGCCGGGCTTGGATGAGGGGCCGTGCGCGGTGCTGCAGCCGAGAAAGATGGTGGCGTCCGATGCGAGCGAAAGGCTGTGCGGATGGCAGGGAAGCTCGTGCAGCTTCACCAGCTTGCCGCTCTTGGGATCGATCTGCGCCATCAGCCCCTTGGTCGGGTCCGCCTTGGAGACCGGAATCGCGGTGTAGAACATGCCGCTTGGCTGATGATAGATCGAGCGCTCGAGATTCTCGGCCGATTCCGGAATCGGAATCTTTGCCAGGATTTTGCGGTCCGCGGTCGAGATCAGGCTCATATAGGGCGGATCGTCGTTTGAATTGGCGACGATGACGACGCCGATATTCTCGGCATGGGCCATGCCGTTGCCGCGCTTCTTGCCGCCGGTGGAAATGGTCGCCGTGACGGCTCCGGTTTTCGTGTCGATCACCTTGATCGTGCTGTCGCCGTCGCTCGCCCAGACTTCGCCCTTCACCACCACAATGCCGTTGGGCCCGGCCACGTCGCCGTCCTTGGTCCGGCCCATGAAGCCGGGGACGCGCGAGACATATTTGCCGGTCTTGGTATCGAAGATGTCGACGGACCTGTTGGACTTGTCGGCGAGATAGCCGAGACCGGTCGCCTGATCGATCGCCATGATCCCGATATCGGTGATCGGCTCGCCGGGGATGGATATCTCTCCGACCTGTTTCAGGCCGCCGGCCTGCGCGGCATTAACGGAGATCATGGCGGCAACGGCTGCAACGATCACGGACGTGGGACGCGACTGCATCGGCTCCCTCCCTCGATCTATTGTTGGCACGCACGCCAGCGCCACGCTATCACGGCTTGGCCGGTTGATCCGTCATTTCTCCACCGGAATGATGGTCTTGGCGCGCTCCAGCACGGCGGGCGGCGTCTTGAACAACCGGTCGATCAGCCCCTGGACATCCTTGCCAGAAATCGGATTGACCTCCAGGTTGGCCTTCTGCATTTCCGCAACGAAGGCCGGATCATGCATCGTGTCGTCGAAGGCCTTGCGCAGGATCTGCACCGTTTCCGCGTCCAGTCCCGGCGGCGCGATGAACGGCCGGCCGATCACCTGACGCGAGAACACCAGCTCCAGCAAGGCGCGGTCTGCATCGTTGTTCGCCAATTCCGTCACCAGCGGCACGTTGGGCAGATCCGCGTGTTTCGAGGTGGAGAACTGCACCAGGTTGCGGATCTTGCCCTCGCGTATCCATTCCGGATTCATGCTGACCACGCTCGACCAGGACCAGCCCATGCGGCCTTCCACTTCGCCGCGCTGCATCGCGAGCCCGATTTCGGCGCCGCTCTTGTAGCCGCTGATCGGCTTGAATTTGGTGTCGAGCACGGCGTTCATCACTTGCGCGAACAGCAGGCTGTCGGCGATCGCGCCGACGAGCATTTCGCGTTTCTTGGTGTCTTCGAAGGTCTTGACCGGCGAGGTGTGCCAGGCCACGCCGACACTCACCTCATTATTCATGCTGCCGATCCAGTTGAACTTGGCGCTCTCGAAGCGGATGCCGCCCGACCCCAACAGCTCTTCCGTCGGCAGCCCGCGGGCGATGGTGGCAATGACGGTGCCGTCCTTCGGCGCGATGTTGTAGAGATAATTGGCGGCCGTCCGGGTCTGCGCCCCCGGCATGTTCTTGACGATGACAGTGGGATTGCCGGGCAGATGCTTGCCGATATGGCGCGCGAGGGCGCGGGCATAAATGTCGTAGCCGCCGCCGGTGTCGTAGCCCACAATCACTTCGAAGACCTTGCCCTTGAACTTGTCTGCGGTCTGCGCGGCGGCTAGCCCTGTGCTTGCGAACATCGCGATGACCGCAATGATACCGGCCGTCATCCTACCCATTGCCGTCCCTCCCGTTCGTTCGCTTCTGGCGAACTTGGTTTTTTGCCACTTGAATGCTTAGCTTGCCCTCTGAAGGCGAAGGCTACAAGTTCGATTTGATGTCGGGCTGTCCTGGCGCGGGGGAATGGTTACATGGACTGCCGCGCATGAGCGATCTTGCGGTCTATGCCGGATTGTTCATGACGGCGCTCGCGGCCGCGACCGTCTTGCCGATGCAATCGGAAGCCGCGCTCGTCGGGCTGTTGCTGGCCGGAGCCCAGCCGCCCTGGCTGCTCATCGCCGTGGCGAGTGTCGGCAATGTGCTCGGTTCGGTGATCAACTGGCTGCTGGGCCGCGGCATCGAGCGCTTCCGCGAGCGGCCATGGTTTCCGGCCAAACAGGATAGCTTGCAGCGGGCGCAGCGCTGGTATCACCGTTACGGCAAATGGTCGCTGCTGTTGAGCGCGGCGCCGGTCGTGGGCGATCCGCTCACCGTGATCGCCGGCGTTCTGCGCGAGCCCTTTCCCATGTTCCTGTTGCTGGTCTCCATCAGCAAGGTCGGGCGCTATCTCATCCTCGCAGCCGCTACCCTGAGTTGGTGAGGCTGCGGCGAAATTTCTCGCGGCCTGCGCCGGACCCGGTGTCGGTATAATCCAGATCCGGCTTTGACAACGGCATGCTTGGACCTGTTGGCCGGCATTTGCCGGATGACCAGGCAATGATGTGAACTAACACACGGGAATGAGCCGGTGTGGCGGGTCAGTTCGCAAATCAGGACGTTTAAGGTAGTGGACCAAATGATCACTCAGATCGTTGGCGTCGTCGCCGGCGCCGTCGATGAAAGCGGATTTGCGGCGCCGGAGAAATTGCAGCCCCAAGACGTACATGCCGGGCGCTTCGGCCACGCCGCCATCGTGGCGGATGTGGCCTTTGCGATCCAGCACCGGCACATGAAGCCATGAATAATCGGGGCGGTAGCCGGTAGCCCAGACAATCGTTTTTATCTCTCCGCTGGCGAGGTTCAGCTCAAGCCGCGGCGGTTCCTCGACCGCCGTCGGAGGCAACCGGATGGGAGGCTCGATTTGGCTGTCCAGCCCGTGCTCACGGGCCCATTGGTCGAAGGTGTCCAGCAGCCGGCCCATCTTGAGATCCGCCAGCGCGCACTGGTTGCGCAACGATCCTGAAAATTGCGCTGTGCTGTCCCTGATTCCGGCGAGCCGTCCAACGAGCTTCACGCCGATGCTGCCGAGCGCGTTCAAATCCAGCGTCAATCGCTCCGGCGTGCCGACGAGCTGCATGGAGGGAAGACTGCGTGCCCGGGTAATGTCCTCGACCTGATCGTAACGCTGGTCGAACAGGCCGGTAACGTCCATCCACCACTGGATGTCCTTTCCCCGGTAAAGGCGGGGCGCACGAATATGGTCTCCCACGCAAAGCGTCACCGGACGGCCAGAGCGGTGTATTTCGACCGCAAGCTGGATACCGGTTGCCGACGCTCCAACCACGAGCACGCCTCCGGGCTCGATTTGTCGAGGGCTCCGATATTGGATTGGCGTAAGCGTCTGCACGGTTGAAGGCAGCGCGTTCGCCCAGGATGGAACGGCCGCGATGTTGCATGCGCCGGTCGCGATCACGATCGTCCGGCAGCGCCACTCGCCCCGATCGGTTTTCACCAGGTAGCCGTCGTCAGCACGGCAGACGGAACTCACGGTTGTTTTGGTTCGTAACGGTGCCGAGATGGCGCGCGCATAACCATCGAGGAATTCGATGAGCTCCGGCACCGCCCGATAACCGTCCGGGTCGTCGCCCGCGTAACGATAGCCGGGGAGACGGCTTTGCCAGTTGGGGGTGAGCAGGCGAAGGGACTCCCAACGCTCTGTCTTCCACGAGTTCGCCACCTCTCCCCGTTCGAGAACGACATGCTCGATTGAGCGCTCGGTGAGACAGCGGCTCGTCGCCAAACCGGCATGGCCGGCACCGACTATGACGCAATCGATGGTATGAACGGATCGGGTCACTAGTGTGCAACGGAGGTCAGTTTACCTCGACGCTCACGGTTGTCGGATTGGTAATGATATCGAAGACAGCCGAGCGTTTTTGCGATTGAGCAACCAGAGCTTTGATCTCGGCGGCAGTTGCATCGGCATCAATCCGGTACTTCACCTTGATGCCGTCGAAGCCGTTGCGCACATCCCGGTCGATGCCGAGGATGCCTTGCACGTCCATGGAGCCTTCGATCGTTGCCGTGACGGAGCGCAATTGAATTCCCCGGTTTTGTGCGATGGCCGCGATGCCGGCCGTCAGGCAACTCGTCAGCCCGACCAGGACATACTCGACCGGCGTCGGACCATTATCTTCGGAAGCAAAGATTTCAGGGTGATCGGCATCGAAGGAGAATTCCGTTCGATGTTTCTGCTCCGCACCGAGCCCAAAAAAGTTTCGGATGGTCGAGTGACTATGGGTGCCGCTGATCCACTTGCAGGACGCGCGCCATTGGAACTTGGCAGCTTCGGGCGCGTCGGAAAGTGCTTTGCGCGCGTCGAGCAGCGCTTGAACGTTGACCCCGTTGTCCACCACTTGCCTCTCGGATACCGACATGTTCGTGCTCCCGGTTTGGACGAGATGATCTGTCTTGCCGATGATTGGCAACCGTCACCTGTCGGTAACGACGATCACTGGCGAGGCCAGCACCGCGTCACCGAACTGAAGATGGCCTTCGACATGCGCGCGCACGACGAGGAAAGCGGTGAGACTCACGGCCAGGGTGATACCGCCGAACAGAAATCCCAACAGTCCGAGGCTTCTCTTGTCTGCCATGTCCGATCCGCCCTGAATACGCGCCGAGGATTCCGCGAACGTGCTTTGTGCCTTTGCGGCTGCGTTCGGGAGGCAGATTAGTCCGGCTGCGTTTCCAGGCTGTTTCGCAGGCCGGGGATTCGGGTTTCGTCGCGGCGGCGTAATGTTTCGTGGCAAGGCGCGCGACGAAACAAACGGCTCAAAGCCGGCAAGATCGCGCGCCAGAGCCTGCCGCCGGGCATGCACCGGCCTGCTTGGAACCGGTCTGAAAAGTTCCACCGAAAGGACGATATTTTCGCGGAACACCCCCCGGAAACCGGCGTTCTATATCCGGACAGTTAGCGGCCAAAGGAGGAAATTATGGCTGATCGTGAAATTATTCATACGAGCGACAGCGGCGGCATGGGCGGCATGGGAGCCGTACTGGGTCTCATCCTGGGCGTGTTGCTGGTCGGCGGCTTGATCTTCTTCTTCGCCGGCGATTTTGACCGCGGCGACAAGCTGACCATAAATGCCCCGAGCGCACCCGCGACCACTGGCTCGGCTCCGCGCGCTCCGGCGAACCCGGCGCGCTAACGGCAAAGCCGCTGCATCAAAGCCCCGGTCCTCGCGACCGGGGCTTTTTTTTACAACTGCAGCACCAGGCCTTCGCGCGCCACGAAGGCGCCGGGATGCGCCTTCGCCGCGGCGACTTCCACCTTCTGCATGAAGGTGTCGTCGTGGTCCGGGTCATGATGAAAAATCGCCAGCCTGGTGACGCCGCCCGCATCCGCCAGCCGCACCGCCTGCTGCCAGGTGGAATGGCCCCAACCAGCATGGTTGGGGAATTCCTCGTCGGTATAGGTGCAGTCGTAAATCATCAGATCGGCCTTCTGCACCAGCGACAGTACCGTGCGGTCGAGTTCGTTCGGCCGGTGCTCGGTATCGGTGATGTAAGCAATCGATTTTCCCGCCCATTCCAGCCGGTAGCCCACGGCCCCGCCGGGATGATTCAACATGCCGGTGCGCGCTTTGATGCCGCTGCCGAGGTCAAGCATGTCGCCGGCGTGAAAATCGCGAAACTCCACCCCGGCCTTGAATGCCTCGATTTCGATCGGAAACAGCGGCGGGCTCATGATGCTGCGGATTGCCCCTTCCAGGTTACCCTTCGGCAGCAGATTGCCCGCCCATAACCTGATCCGGTTGCGCGCCTGATAGAATGGCGAAAAAAAAGGAATGCCGCTGACGTGATCCATGTGGCAATGGCTGAACAGAATATCCGCCTCGATGCTTCCGCCGTGGCCAGCGAGATGATCGCCGAGCTTCCGAATTCCGGTGCCGGCATCGAAAATCACGCTACGGCGGCCGAGTTCGACTTCGACGCAGGACGTATTGCCGCCGTAGCGGATGGTGTCCGGACCGGCCGTGGGCAGGGTGCCGCGTACGCCCCAGAACCGAACGGTGAGCTGCTGCTCCGATGACATGCAATCTCCAGGCGAATAGGGGGAGGGCCTAGCGGCTGTGAACGGCTAAACCACTTGCGCCAATCGCGCGGCGGGTGACAGTTCCGCGATCTGTTCTTCAAAGCGATTAAAGAAATTGCTCAAGAGCGTGCCGCCGAGCGCGCGGCAATGCGCCAGCGCATTGCTGGCGTCGGCTACCCTGCGCTCGGCGATTGCCGCTACCAGCTCGGCATGGCGGCGCGACAGCTCGGCGAATTCCGGGCTTGCAGCTTTTTCTTCGTCGCCGACCAGACCAAAGAGCATCATCGGCCGCGACTTGCCTTTCAACGGCATCGCGCCGGCTTCCAGAAAAGCAAAACCCGGGACCACTCGGGCAACTTCCTCCGACACTACGATGTCCATGCCGACCGCCTTGGAGCTGGATTCGATGCGCGCGCTGGTGTTCACCACGTCGCCCATGGCGGTGTAATTGAAGCGCCGCTGCGATCCCATATTGCCGACGCAGGCTTCGCCGGTATGCAAGCCGATGCCGATCTTTACCGGTTCCAGCCCGCGGGCGCGGAAGCCGAAGGCATCGTTGCCGTTTAATTCCGCCAAGGCAGCGCGCATTTTCAGCGCGGCGCGGCAGGCGCGTTGCGAATGCTCGGGGATATCGAGCGGCGCATTCCAGAAGGCCATGATGGAATCGCCGATGTATTTGTCGATGGTGCCGAGTTCCGACTGGATGGCATCGTTCAGGGGCGACAAAAGGGCGTTCATGAAATCCACCAACTCGACCGCCGAAAGTCCTTCCGAGATCGGGGTGAAATCCCGCACGTCCATGAACATGATGGTGATTTCTTTGGCCTCGCCGCCGAGCTGCAGCGATTGCGGCGCCTGTTCGAGCTTGTGCAAAAGCTCCGGCGCCAGGTATTGGCCGAAGGCGCGGCGCACGAATTTCTTCTCGCGGTCGGTGGTCACGTAGAGCATGCCGACCACCGCCAGATAGGTGGTGGCCGCGGCGACCGACGGATAGACCGGATCGAGCAGCAAGCCCCCAATCGAGAAGGCGAACCACGACAGCGCGAGCCCGGCGGCGATGACCAGCGCTCCCGCCAGTGCCGCATATTGCGCTCCGAGCGCAATCAACAGGCCGGTCAGCAGCGCGCCGAGCGCCAGGGTTGCGATAATCTCCGCCCCGCTCGCCCAATCCGGCCGGATCAAAAAATTCTGACTGATGATCTGCTCGATCGCCTGCGCGTGAATCGACGTGCCGGGAACGAGTTCGCCCAATGGCGTCGGCCAGATGTCGAGCAGTCCGACCGCCGAGGTGCCAACCAGCACGATCTGGCCATCAACTTTCGACCGCACTTCGGATTCCTTCGCCGGATCGAGCAGGTCCTTCGCCGAGACGTAACGCTCCGGCCGGTCGCGATCGAAATGAACCCACAGCTCGCCCGCGCTGGTCACCGGGACGCGGAACTGGCCGATGCGGAGATCGACCAGTGCGGGCACCCCGGTATCCATCTCGCCGCTCGCGCCCGTGCCACGCATGACAATGCTTTTTTGTTGCTGCGCGACACGCAGTGCTTCCGTGCTGAGATTAGGGAATATCTTGTTGCCGTCGGTAAACAACAGCGGTATGCGGCGCACGACGCCGGATTTATCGCGCCCGCTTAAGTTCATCGCGCCGATACCGCTCGCCGCCTTGTCGAGGATCTCGAGATTAACCGCCGCGCCGCTGAAATGCGGCACCACCTGGCTGGGCTCGACGCCGGCGATGGCAAAGCCCGACTTCACCGGCGGACGGCGGCTGTTGTCGGTCCGCGCCGCGGCGAAGCCGAGCACCACCGGCGCCTGCTCGATTGCCCGCGCGAAGATCTGGTCATGATCCGGGAGCTGAGACATCAAGCTCTTCACCCGTTCCGCCTCCGCTGCATCGGCGATGCCGAGCTGGCCGGCAATACGGCCGGGCGAAGTGCGGTCGGGTTCCGGAAATATCATATCGAGCGCGATCACCGCCGCACCGAGGTCGCTCAGCCGCTGGACGAATTGAGCGAGCAGCGTTCGCGGCCATGGCCACTGGCCATATTGGGCGAGCGATGCCTCATCGATATCCACCACGCGGACCGGGAAATCCGCATAGGGCCGCGGCTGCAGGTGCTGATAAATATCGAAGCTGCGTTCGCGCAACTGCGTCACTGGGCCGGGGTCGAGCGCGCG
Organism: Xanthobacteraceae bacterium; assembly: GCA_035699705.1. Classification (GTDB taxonomy): domain Bacteria; phylum Pseudomonadota; class Alphaproteobacteria; order Rhizobiales; family Xanthobacteraceae; genus CANKHA01. The sequence continues at coordinate 6,552 of DASSPI010000188.1, read as the reverse complement.
CAATACCGTCACAGCCGACAGCACCACGGCCGCTAATAGAACCGCCGTCGCCGTTTTGCTTTGAAGTCGCTTCGGAATGGCCATGCCGCCCGTCCCGCCCCGCCGTCCAGGGCATTCCCCTGGCGCATTCACTCGGCCATTTCTGGCATGACGGCCAGGGGTCTGGCGAGGCCTTTCGCCACAGTTAACGTTAAAAACAAGGCGTTTTCAGCCGCTATATGGATATTTCCTCGGCCGAACCCTTACCGCCGCCGCGCGTTATCTAAAGGCGGAAGGCGGTTGGTTAAGAGCCGCTTGCCGTAGAAATGAAGATCGTCGCTGGCCGGCGCAAAGATTCGTTCACCGCGGCGGCAATCTTCCCTCGGAAGGCATGACGGGCTTAACGCGACACCCACCCCCCGTCACTAATCTTTCCGCAGATTTTGCGCAGGACTGCAGATGTGTGAATTTGATTCTCGGGCTCTTCGGCTTGGCATTGTCGCCGGCGTCCTGCTTTTCAGCGGGCACGCGCAGGCTCAATCCCGGCTGCAACAGATCGCGAACGAGGCGGCGCTTGCCGCGGTGCAGGTGCTGGCCTCGGGTGGAGGCTCGACGGACGCGGCCGCGGCGGCCAACGGAATGGCTGCCGCCAACGGGGTGGCGGCGCAAGTGAGTGCTTCATCCGCCGACCTTTCCGCCAGCGTGAGCGTGTCGGCCGCAGATGCGAAAGCTCCAGCCAATAGCAGAGCCCGCTACCTGCTGCCGGAACAACCGGCAGCGTGGAGCTGGGCATCCCGCCAGCGTTTTGCGGTGAACCCTCGCGCGGTGGTGGTAGGCTCTTCCTGTCTGCGCGATTGCGATCGGGAATCGTTGCGCTGAAGTAGGCGCGTCACGTCAGAAGCTTCAAACATTCGGCTTCAAATTCAGCGGACGGGTCGGCATCGCCGAATTCGGCGCGATGCCCCTCGCCGACCTCACGCGCCGTGCGGGCCAAGGCCCGGTCAGCGACAAGGCCGGCGACAACGTCTTCCGTGAGGGTGACGCTCGGCTTGTACAGGGGAAGGAACTTTCCGATACCCGCCCGCGTCAGCGCCTTCCCGTTCAGTTCCTTCTCCACGTCGATCGCGCAGGCGAGCTGCGGCACACCCGCCAGCACGCAGGCGCTTGCGGTGCCATCCGACCCGAGATGGATGACAAGACGTGCCGACGCAAAGTCCTCGGCCACGTTGAACGGCTTGTCCTCCAGGCGCACGCCCCAGTTCGCATAGCTTTCACGTTCTGCTGCCGGCAACGCCGGAGCGAACAGGCGGATACGCGTGGCGAAGCGGCGCAAGTTTGCGAGGAAGGGCTGCCGCCCGCCCCCCCAGGACGAGAGATAGATCAGGATCTGCGATCCATCGCCTTGGCACGGCTTTGGCAGGCGATCGATCGCAGGCCCTTGCGCCGGACGCGCCCGCCATCGCGCATAGTGATCAAGCAAAGGGAAAGTATGAACCCAAATGACATCGCCGGAGAAAAGCTGCGGCAAGCGCTGCAAGGGTTGCAGATGCAGATCGGCCAGCACCGAATTCGCCGTGTCCAGCAGGAATCGCTCCTGCCAAACCGGTGGACAGATATGATGCAGCAACGGGAAGGCCGGCATCTCGGCAGGCGGCAAGGTAAATCCATTGCCAATCAAGGCCAGGGGGATGCGCCCGCGTGCAACGAGGCTGGCAGCGGGAGCATAGTCGCAGACGACCAGATCGGGCTTGATCTCATCGATGATCCGGCACCACGCAGCCAGCAACTGGCGCAGGGCTTGGGGATCGGCGAGTCCGGCATCGCCTATTCTGTCGCCCAGCGTGGCCGAGGATCTGGCGGGCTTCCAAACCGGCGCCTGCAGCAGCGCTATGCCGTCCCGCGCTAGTTCGGCTGCGCCGCCGACGTCCTTCACGGCGGCGACGCAGCGCATGCCATGCGCGCTTAGGCGCGCCGCAACCTGGCGTAGAGTCGCGATATGGCCAAAGCCCGCGCCGAGTTCCCAGGCCAGCAGGACGGTTTGCATGCGGAAATCAGCCGGCGCCGAAGCGCTCTTGGCTTTCCAGATGGTGGTCGGGCGCGCTCAATAGACCGGAGGCGGGATCTCGCCATCAACGCGCACAAACGTCCCGCGCACCGTCACCGTGCAATCCTGGATGCCTGCATAATTCATAAACGTGCCTTGCAGGGTAACGAAAACAGTCGTAGGCGCGACGGTCCCTGGAGTTTGGGTGAAATCGAACGTTTGAGCCGGGCCTTCAATTTCGGGGAATTGGGAGAATTCTCCGCCGCTGATCCTGAATTGCTCGTAGTAGACTCCTTGACCGCCGAACTGCCCATTGCCAAAGCGCTGAATCAGTTCGGTTTCCCCTTTGCCGAAACGCACCAGAGCGGAGTTGGGCGTATAGGGCTCAAACTGCGGATAGTAGCGCACGCGTTCGTTGTGCGACGCGCTGAACAGCCCGTTGCATTGGAGGCTCTCGTTGGTGACTTTCATCGCCCCTTCAAACGTGAGGCGATTATCGTCGGCCTGTGCTGCGGAGACGCCGACAAGCAGCAAAGTTGTGGCCAAGACATTGCGCGGCATGGTGATCTCTCTTCCTAGTCCGTAGCCCGCCGCTCGAACGCGCCGCGGAACCTCACGGTACAACCCGGGACATTCCCGAACTTTGTCGCCCATCCGATCACCTGCACCTCGTGGGCTGTGACCGGCGCCGGCGTGACGGTGATGTTGTAGCGGCCTCCGAACCACGTGGTGGACTCGCCCACGCCCGGGTCGAAGTCGATTCCGCAATAGTCGCCGGTGCCGTTCAGCGAATTAACATTGCTTATGGCGCGGATGACGTAGATGTGGCTGAGACTGTCCGTCTGGAAAATGATCGCGGCTTTCGGGTCGCCAGCCTTCAGGCGCGGGCGCCAGAGCGCGCGCAAGCTTTTGGTGGGTGAAAAAGGTTCACCGATTGCGTTGCATTGACTCGTTGCGGCGGTGATGACGACCGAGCCGTCCCACAGCAACGCTTCCGCGCGCACGGCGGCTGGAATGCCCAGCAGCGCCGCGCCGACAATCACGCTCGCAAGAATGGAACGCACGGCGCTTCCCCCCGTTACAAGGCCGCCTTTGGCCGATAGTTCCTGGCCGCTCCCAAGAGTAGCGTGAACAGCGGCAGCGTCACAAGCCAGAGCAGTTCCGTTCATATCGGTTTCCGAACGCGTCAGATCAGAAGCAGCCGCCCCTCGCTGAAGGCGCGCATGGCGGCGGCGGTGGCGGCGGTGGCGGTGGCGGTGGCGGTGGAGGCGGCGGCGGCGACGAAATTCTCGCGCCGGTATTGCCCGAGGTGGTCTGCCGGTTCGTGGTAACTTCTTGGATGGTAGGCTGGATGATGCCGGGTCCCGGCGGAGGGCCTCCCAATTGCAGCGACTTGTCTGCGAGCCCGGCGGCGTTCTGCGAGGTATTTCCGCTGGCGCCACCCTTCTGGCCCCTCTTGCTTTGCGTGCCGCGCAGATTGCGATCGGTATCCTGTTTGTTGGTGGGCGCCATATTGACCTGCCCGCCGGTCTGCACCGTGGCGGTCTGGCCGGGCGGGATATTGAAGCTCTGGCCGTTCGAGACAAACAGCGTCAGCACGCAAACCCGGCAATCGTTGCTAGCCTTGGTAACCTTGGTCTTTGGGTCGTAGCTGAAACTGCCAACGGCGCCGCGGATACCGATGGTCGCGGTCGGTGTTTTTACCTGGGCATTGCCATTGTGGCTGATCTGCCCGCCGACGAAACGCATCAATCCCTTGCCGAGCGACACCGTCATCTTGCCGGTATTGGTCTGCGGATCGAATACATATTCGTCGATCAGCACATCGCTGTTGGGGCCGATATTAAGCGTGGTGCGGTCGATGAAGAGGAGCTGCAGCGACCCGGCATCGCTGGTACGGACGCGCTCCTTGTGAATGATCTCAGAACCGAGCGAGAGAGTCCGGCCGGAGGAACTGCTGGCTGCGGGATTCACCGCCGCGGCCTTGCCAACGGTCTGGCAGATGGCGGGTCCAGTGGCGAGGACAAAGCCGGTGGTGGCCAGGATGATGGCGGTCTGCAGCGAAATGAGGCGGCTTTTCATGCACCTCTCCCTTAGAAACGGAACGTCGGACCGACAGAAACCGAAAGGTTCGTCAGGTCAAAATTGGGCAAATTCGACTCCGTTTCGGCATATTGCACATGCGTGCGAATTCCCCAACTGCCATACACCTGCATGTCGAGGGCGGCGCCAACACGCCACTCCCTGTCCTCGCGGCTTATTGTCTTGTGAATGGTCGGATTTGGCCGCAGGTAATCGGTAAAGCTGAAGCCGGCGGTGGGCGTGAACACGAACTGCCATTCTCTTCCCCACCAGTTCAGCGAGTAGGGCATCGGGAAACCGACGTCTCCGCTCAGGCGGTCGTAACTGTTGAAATCGAAAGCCGCGCTGTCGGTCCTGTTCCAGCCGGCGGAGATGCGCCCCACCCAAGCCAACCCGAACAGGTTTCCGTCGCCGTTGAGCGCTGCGATATGCAGGATTCCCGTCTGCTGCGCCGCCGTCGTGTATATTTCGGAATTCTTGAAGTTGCGGTCGCGGTATTCGTAAGCCGGCTCGATCCGTGTGTCGCCGACGTTGAAGCGCGACGAAATGCCGACGCCGGCGCCGCTGTAATAAGGGTCTTCCGCCAGCCATGAGGCCGTGCCGATCCCGTAGAGCTTGATCGAAGCGTCAGATAGCAATGCGTTGGGGATGGCGATCCGGGGGCCAGCCTGCACCTCCACCACGCCGAGATCGAACCGCCAGAGGTTCAGGTGCTTGGCGTAGTAGCCGAGGAAGCTGAACTCCGCTGCGATGCCGTTGCCGAGATCATGCGAATAGCCCGCGCTGGTCAGATTGAAATAATTCCAGTCCGGCGCCTTGTCGAATCGCTTGTTAAGCGTGGTGAGGTCGCCAGAGGAAAGGATCAGCGCGCCGGTCGGACCGGCACTGGCATTGGTCTGATAGCGCATGCCGCTGTTAACATAGAGATTGAATCCGCCTGCCACCCCCGCCGTGCTGCCCGAACTCAATAACTGTTGCGCGGCTGCCTGCACCTCCGGCGAAGCGCCGGGCGTGGCAATGGCCTGCTCGAAATAACTGCGCGCGACCTCGGTGCCGCCGATGCGCAGATAGAGCTTGCCCAGCTCGACCTTCACCCTCGCCAGGTCAGGATTGTAAAACAGCACGCGCTCGAGCGCGCCGATCGCGGCTTCATAGTCGCCGAGACGGGTGGCTACTTCCGCGAAACGGAAGGTCGCCTCCATGTCCTGCGGATTGGCAAACATGCGCTTGAACAGCGCCTGATATTCCGGATCGGAAGCTGCGGCTGCCGAAGCTGCCGCGGACTGTGCCAGGGCTGTGCCGCCGGCCGGTGCCAGGCAGCAAAAAAACGCTAAGGCGGTCGCCGCGCCGCGAAACGCTTTTTTCACAACAGCCCCTCAATTGCGGGCCGACTTTGCCGCATTTGGGTAGGCGCTGGCAATGCAGATGAAATAGACAGTTGTGGTTTTCTGCTCCGTCCACGGGCACGGGGGCCGTGGCTCGTGCCGATTTGGGACGGGAAGCCGCGATTTCAGGCGCCCTGCACCGCTTGCTGGCGCGCGGCCAGTTGGGCTTCGAGCCGCGCCACATTCTGCAGCAGGCGCTGGCTGGTCAGCCGCAGGAAATGGAAGCCGAATTCGGGATTTTCGAAATACAGCTCCCGCACCTTGTCATAGGTGATCGAAAGCACATGGCCGTTCTCTGTGCAGATCACCGTTTGCGTGCGGCGGTTGTCAGGAGTGAGCAAGCCCATCTCGCCGATGATGTGCCCCGGCAGCAGCTCAATGCCGAGTTCCTTCACCAGATATTTGCCTTTGACGATCAGGAACATCTCGTCGGCGAGATCGCCCCTGTTGAAGAGCACCGCGCCTTTGCGGAATGCGCGGCGTGTCGTGAACGGCTCGAGCCAATCCATCGACAGGTCGCCGCCCGCCGCGACGCGGACCTTCTTGATCAATTCGCGGATCTGATAAAGGCGATAAGTATTGAGCGGCAGCAGCATGCCATAAAGAAAGATCGTCGGCAGAGCCGGCGTGAAAATCCCGTAGCCGAGGAAGAAAACGGTTGAGGCGATGGCGGCGATGCGCAGCGGGATGATGGTCTTCATCGAAACCGACGCGACGTAAAAGATCCCGCCGATCAGGCCGAGGATATTGGCGAGCGTCACGAAGGTGAGAAGATTGTCCCACTGGAAAAACCGTATCGCGTAATCCCAGGTGAGATAGGAAGTCAGATCCATCGCGGGCCCCTCCGAAACCGGCCCGCGGCTGACTGATCGCGGTCGCCGGTTTTCCAGCTTCGGCCGAGCCTACAATGCGGTGGCATTATTGGGGAGCCGCGCTGGAAGGCGTCGAGGCGAAATGCCTCAAAACCATCGCTCGCCGATGCGCAGGGTATCGCCGGGGCGCAGCGGATAAGTGAGCGGCACGTTGGCGCGGGTGGTCTGCCCGCCGATGGTGCGCGAGACC
>DASSPI010000187.1:0-9933 GCA_035699705.1 Xanthobacteraceae bacterium | reverse complement strand
TGACCGCGCGCGGCTTGCAGCTTCGCTTCCAGCAGCAGCGCGTCGATCGTCTGCCGCGGCCCGGGCCGCGCGAACAGGAAGCCCTGCATCTCGTCGCAGCCGGCGAGCCGCAGCAGCACGCGCTGCTCCTCAGTCTCCACCCCCTCTACCAGCACGCTGAGATTCAGCGCGCGGCCCAGCGCCACGATGGCCTGGATGATGAAGCCGCTGTTTTCCGATTTACCCAGAGGAGCGACGAAGCTGCCGTCGATCTTCAGCTTGTCGATGGGGAAGCTCTGCAAATAGCTGAGGCTCGAATAGCCCGAACCGAAATCGTCCAGCGCAATACGGACGCCGAGCTCACGGATTTCTTCCAGCCGCTTGCGGGTCTCTTCGGCATCGTCGATCAGCATGCCCTCGGTGATTTCCAGCACCAGACGAGATCCGTCAACGCCGGTTTCTTCCAGCATGGAGGAAACGAGCGTAAACAGCGCGCGGTCCTTCACCTGGATCGGCGAGAGGTTGACCGCGATGTAGAGGTGAGGCCAGCGCTTGGCATCGTTGAGCGCACGATAGAGCACGTATTCGCCGAGCCGGCTCATCATCCCGGTGTGCTCCGCCACCGGAACGAAAACCTTGGGAGGGATGTTGCCGCGGGTCGGGTGCAACCAGCGCAGCAACGCCTCGACGCCGATGATCTGCGAGCCTTCCGCCGAGATGATCGGCTGGTAATGCAGTTCGAGCGCGTCCTCGTCGAGCGCGCGCTTGAGCTCGCGTTCGAGGAAGCGCCGCTCGTGCAGATCGGCCTCCATCGAAGATTCGAACGGCATGATAGAGCCGCGGCCGGCGCGCTTGGCCGCGCGCATGGCGAGCGTCGCATGGCGAAACAGATCGTCGGAAGTCACGCCGTCGCGCGGCGCATACGCCAAGCCGATATTGGACCTGATATGCACGATCTGGCCTTGCACCGTCATCGGCTTGGCGATGAGCTTGTCCGCGTCCCGCGCCATTCGCATGCCTGCGTCGGGGTCCTTGGAGCGCAGGATCAGAAGGAAGCGATGACGGCCCAATCGGCCGAGCGCAGCGTCCGGCCAGTCAAGTTCGCGCAGGCGGTCGGCGGCGGCGCGCACCAACTCATTGCTCCAGGGCCGGCCAAATGCGTCGCTCAGTTCGCGGAAACCGGTGAGGTCCAGATAGCACAAGGTAACGAATTCATCGGCCTCGCGCTGTGCCAGCGTGTGCTCAAGCGTTTCCAGAATGGCGCTGGCACCGGGCAGACCGCTGATCGGATCCTCGCTCGCGGTCCGGCGCGTGCGCTCGTTGGCGGCTTCCAGTTCACGCGTGAGTTGGCGCACATACCACATCGAAAGCACGGCCAGCAGCAGCAAGCCGGCGGCGACGATGGCCCAGAGCGGCATGAATCGCATCGCCGCCGAAGTTGTCGAGCGCTCGGATTCCCAGGTGAGCCAACCGACGATGCGTCCATTCGCATCCTGCACCGACTGAACCTCGCGGCCGCGATGGTCGGGCTCGGTCTCCCACCTCAGCTTTCTGACGCCGGAAAGGTCCTGCAGGGACCGCAACACCTGCGCATCGACGAGGGCGGCGTTCTGCACCACCCGCAATTGCTCGATGCCGCTGCGGATGGCGTTATGATGATGTGCGCTCTCGCGGTCATCGGCCACACGGGCGTGACCGAGGAAACCGAGACCGCCGACAACCAGCGCCACGAGCAAGCCGATCGACAGCGGCGGGATCAACCGCGACGCGATCTTTAATGCGTCGGGAAGCGCCAGCGAGGGAGCCGGAATCGCCGGCGTCAAATAGCCGGATTTTTCCAGATACTTTTCGTCAGGGCCAAGCCCCATGCCACCACACCCGCACGGACCACGCGCAACACAAGCGGTTGATGCAAGCTAGGCGCGAATGGTTAATGCCCGGTCGGGAAACAGGGTTAACGCCTCATTGTCGGCGCGCCTTCGCCCGCGGCCGCTCCGCTATCGCAGTCCGAACCAGAGCGTGGCGATACCCAAAAAGGCAAAGAAGCCGACCACATCGGTGATGGTGGTGACAAAGGGCCCGGACGAAACCGCCGGATCGACCCCGAGTCGCGACAGCAACAGCGGAATAACGATGCCGCCGAACGCTGCCGCGGTCAGGACGCAGATCATGGCGAGCCCGATCACCGCGCCGAGATCGGTGACGTGAAACCAGGCTACAGCCACCACGCCGAGGATAACTGCGAAGCAAAGCCCGTTGATCAGTCCGACGAGCACTTCGCGCCGCACCACCCGTCCGACATTAGCGCTGCTCAGTTCGCGGGTGGCGAGCGCGCGCACCGCCACGGTCATGGTCTGGGTGCCCGCGTTGCCGCCCATGCTGGCCACGATCGGCATCAGCACGGCGAGCGACACCATCTTCTCGATCGAGCCCTGGAAGCGGGAGATCACCCAGGAGGCGGCGAGCGCGGTCAGCAGATTGGCAAACAGCCAGAGAAACCGTCCTTTGGCGATGGTAGCGACGGTGTCGGACAATTCTTCTTCGCCGCTGACGCCGCCGAGCGCCTTGATGTCCTCCTCCGCCTCCTCCTCGATCACGTCCACGATGTCATCATGCGTGATGACGCCGACCAGCCGGTCGCCGGCATCGACCACCGGCACCGCGACAAGATTGTAGCGCTCGAACAGGCGCGCAACTCCCTCCTGGTCGTCGTTGGCATGGACGAGGCGGCGGTCTTCCTCCATCAGCTCCGACACCGGCACGGGCCGCTGCGCGCGCAGCAGCCGGTCAAGCGGCACCGCGCCTAGAAAGCGATACGCGGGATCGACGACATAGACGTCGAAGAAACGATCAGGCAGATCGGGCGTCTCGCGCATGTGATCGATGGTTCGTCCGACCGTCCAGGACGGCGGCACTGCGATGATCTCGGTCTGCATCCGGCGGCCCGCGGAATCCTCGGGATAATCAAGGCCGCGCGCAATCGCGACGCGCTCGCTGGCGGGCAGTTGCTCCAGGATCTCGGCCTGGTCTTCCTTCGGAAGGTCCTGCAGGATCTCAACGGCATCGTCGGAATCCAGATCGCGCATGCCCTCGGCAACGGTTTCCGATGGCAATTCCTCAAGGATGTCCTCGCGTACCGTGACGTCGACTTCCGTCAGTGCGGTGAAGTCGAACTCCGGCCCCATCAGCTCGATCAGCTGCGGGCGATGCTCCGCGTCGAGCGCCTCCAGGAGATCGCCCATGTCGGCTTCATGCAGATCGCCCGCGAGCGCGCGGAGCGCCGGCGCGTCTGATGTCTCGATCGCGGCTGTGACCTGCTCGACGAATTCGGGACGGATCTCGCCGCGCTCATTGCGCAGCGAGTCGGCCGGCATGACTGTGCTGTCAGGCTCCTTGTCCATGCCGCGCGTCCCGAAAACTGGAGGTCCCCTGCCGTTTGTACGCTGCGGTCTATGGGGGTGCAATCAAGAATGCACTCTTGCGCGCCGGACCGGTCCGGGGATCAATTGCCGTCACTGCAAGGGGCGGAAACCATGATTCGAAGCGTCTTCCGAAGCTGTTCGGGCTTTGCGTTTTTCGCCGCGACAAGCGTTGCCGCCGCGGCCGTGCCCTGCCCCGGCAATCCCGATGCGCTCGGCACCGAGCGCGTGCTGGCGGTGAACGCGGCGGCCACGCCGTATGTCGGCCGCAAGCATTTCGCCACCAGCTTGCCGCTTGCGCGCAAGGAGGTTGTGCTCACCTTCGATGATGGGCCCTGGCCTGGGCCCACCGATCGCGTGCTCGACGCGCTGGCGCACGAATGCGTCAAGGCGACCTTCTTCCTTCTCGGGCGCAACGCGGCGAGCCACCCGAAGCTGGTGCGCCGCGCGGCGGCCGAAGGTCACACGGTGGCGCACCACAGTTTTTCGCATCCGCTGCTCCCCCGGCTTCCCTTCGGCGCCGCCGAGGCGGACATCGACCGCGGCATCGCCGCGGTGGAAACGGCGGCATCCGGCCGGACCGGACCCTACCCGGTTGCGCCGTTCTTCCGCTTTCCCGGCTTTGCCTCATCTCCGGCGCTGCTCGAGCGGCTGAAGCAGCGCGGGATCGTGGTTTTTAGCGCCGACCTGTGGGCCAGCGACTGGAATCCGATGACTCCCGCCGAGGAACTGGCCCTGGTGATGAGCAGGCTTCACGCAACCGGCGGCGGAATCTTGCTGTTTCACGACACCAAAGCGCAGACCGCGGCCATGCTGCCGGCGTTCTTGCGCGAGCTGAAGCGTCATGGTTACCGCGTGGTGCATGTGGTCCCGGCCGCCACAATTAACTGACTTATTTGCAACACCGACTGGCAAAAATCACTTTGCAATCAACAAGCTGCGCGGCCGGCCTAGACCTAACGCGCCGTTAAGATGCTAGTTTGTAATTTATGGGAGTAAGGGGCTCGGGAAGCTCCCGGGTCCGCTGCAGGGGGGTTGCGTGATATGCGCCGGATCACGGCGATTGTGTATGCGTTTGCGTTTTGTATGACTGTTTCTTCCGCGCTGGCGGGCGAATGCACAAAACCAAATGTCTTGGGAACCAGCCGCACGCTGGTGATCGATAACACGTCGCATCCGCGGCTGGGCGCTCAGCAATATGGCGAGACGCTGCCGCTGGCGGACCGCGAGGTGGTGCTCACCTTCGACGATGGGCCGCTCGGGCCCTACACCAACCGCATCCTCGATCTGCTTGCGGCGGAATGCGTGAAGGCGACCTATTTTCTTGTGGGAACGATGGCGCAGAGCAATCCCGAGCTCACCCGCCGCATCCAGCGAGAAGGTCACACCATCGGCACCCACAGCCGCAGCCATCCGCTCACCTTCGACAGCATGCCGCTCGCGAACGCGGAGCATGAGATCGACGGCGGCATCGCCCTGGTGAAAGCCGCGCTCGGCGAGCCGGGCCAGCTCGCCCCGTTCTTCCGTATTCCCGGCCTGTTGCGCTCAAGCCCGGTTGAAAACGCGCTCGCTTCGCGTTCGCTGGTGACCTGGAGCGTCGATCTCGTCGCCGACGACTGGCATCGCGGCATCACCGCCGACGACATCGCTACCCGTGCGCTGCGCCGGCTCGAGGCGCGAGGCAGGGGCATCCTGCTGCTGCATGACATTCATCCCGCCACCGCGCTGGCGATGCCGAAGATTTTGAAGGGCCTCAAGGAGCGCGGCTTCCGCGTGGTGCATGTGGTTCCTGCCGCGCCCGGCCGGCCCAAGACTTACAGCGAGCCGCAGCAATGGGCGGCGCATGGCTACAGACGTTCGCGCGTCGTCGTCGCGGAGGGCGGCATCGACCCGAACCGACCGGTGCCGAGCAGGCTCAGCCTGGATTCGGCGGCAAAGCCAATCGCGGCCTTTGCGCCGGCGCCGGCGGGCCGACATGTGATGGCAGCGGCCGGAGAGGATTTCCGTCTGCCGCGCGGCATCTGGACGGATGAAGAGCGCGCCGTGGTGCCGGATGATGTGACGCCGCCGGCGGCCGGTATGGACAGGGACTGGCCGGGCCAGGTTCGTTTTGCGTCGCTCATTGCGCCGGAGGAGGCAGAGTGGCCGGTGACGAAGTCTTTGCGTGCCTCCGAACCCAGGAATGAGCCGATCAAGAAGAAGAAGACGGCAGCGTCCGGCAAAGCCGCCAAGCGAACGGCCAATGCATGCCGCGACGGGGATTCGAGCGCGTCCAATCCGCGCTGCAAGAAACCGCCGGCCGGCCATCAGCTGAGCCTGACCGAGAACGCCTCGCCGGACCGACTGCGCTCGCTTTACTCGTTCTAGTTCGCCAGCGGATTCGGACGAACCTGGAAATGCACGATCAAGGGTTTATTGCCCTTGCCGCCCTCCATATGCCACGGCGTGCGGTCGCCACTCGTCACCCACAAACCCCTGCCCTTCCAGCCGGCGTTGGGATCATCGATGCGGCCTTCCAGCCCCTTGGCATAGAAGCCGAGCGGATAAGGAATCCGCAGCGTGACGAATTTGCCATTGACCAGCGCATGCAGGCCGTCGAACAGATTGGCGGTGGCGATCGGCACATCCTCGCCTAGCCCCGACGTATTCCACTGATCGACCCAGGTGTAATAGCTCGACTCCACGCTGTTCTCGCCGATGCCTTTGAACCCGGGCCCGGGAAACTGGAAAAACGACCAGCCTTCAGGGCAGTGATTGCCGGTCGCGGTCGGCCCGTTGAGCGGCCCCTTGCACTTGCTGCGATCGAAGCTCCCGAGATGGCCGCTGCCGAGCGAAGCCCAGACCACGCCCTTGCGGTCGATATCGGCGCCGCGGATGCCGAACCCCGGCATCGGCACGTTGTAGACTTCCGCGAGCGCGGTCTCCGGCGGGTTGGCGCCGGGATTGAGCCGCACCACCGCACCGGGCATGGCCCGGTACGAACCCCAGACGGAGTTATCGACCGGGCTCGGCATGACGGCATAGAAGCCTGTCATCGCGCGCTTGTCTTTTGTCGGATCGACCGGCGCATTGCCATCGACATAGCCTTCGTCGCGCTTGCCGTTGCCGTTGGTGTCGAGGACGAGCGCGGTCCAGCCCTGCGACTTCGCGGAGTCGCCGGTTTCGAGGAACATCTTGGTGTTGAGCCAGCCGACGACGGGCCCGCCACCGCTGGTCCACAGGATGTTGTTCGGATCGTTGTAGGCGAACTGCAGGTGATGGGTGGAGAAGCAGGTATCGACGAATTTGTATTCCTTGTTTTTGGGATCGAACACCGCGAGGTGACGGCCTGCGCTGTCAGTCGGCGTCAGCTTCGCGGACGGATGGTCGGAGCCCTGCTTGCAGAAATCGGGATTCTTGTTTCCGCGCACGCGCGCGGCCAGCCAGACCAGTCCTTTGTCATCCAGCATCGGGTTGTGGATGTTGGCCTTGCTGTCCCAGATGCGTTCGTCGCCCCAATAAGCTGAAGGCTGCGCCGGCGCTGTGCGGCTCTCGCTCGGGGTATCGGCATCGCGCACGGGTGCAACGAAAATGCTGGCGGTGTTGGTTTTCGGATCAAAGATCGGAAGCTTGTCGGTGGAGAGCTCCGGCGCGCCATAGAGCGGGCCATAGCCGTTCACCGCCGGCTTGCGCCGGTCGGTGCCGCTCAGATCATGCAGATAATGCTTCTCGTCAAGCCAGTCGCGGACGGTGGCGACCACGTTGCGCTCGATACCCTGCGGCCGCTGCGGCTTCGTCTCGGGCACCTCGCCGGCGGCGATCCGGTCGCTCCAGTCGGCAAAGTAACGGAACGGCACGCCGCCAAGCTCCCCCGCGATCGCATTGACCATCTGCGCGCCGGCCTGGCCGGACGCGAGCCGGCGCATCCAGGCCTCTTCGGAAGATTTGAATTCGCCGAGAGCGGAAGGGATCGTGCGGGTTGCGAGGTTGCCCATCTGGTGGCAGCCGACGCAGCCATTGTTCTTCATGCCGTTGAGATAGCGTTCGATCGTCACCTTTTCGGGCAATTCGTCTTTGCTCGGCAGCTTCAGCATCGAATACCAATAGGCCGCGGGATAAACCTTTGCCTCGGTGGTCGGGTTCGGCGCCTTGGCCGCCGTGATATTGACGGTCTTGCCCGGCTCGCTGGCGGTCTTGTCCGAATCCACGAGCCCATAGCCGCGCACCCAGACGCGGTAATTCGCCTTCGGCAGATCGGGAATGAGATAGCGGCCCTGGTCGTCGGTTACGACGATCTTGGCATAGCGCGTCGGCAGATCGCTGGTCTCGGCGATCACCCAGACGCCGGCTTCCGGCCCGCCCGGTCCGGTCACGACGCCGCCGATGTCCTTCTCACCCACCTGCTGGGCATGCGCGAGCCAGGGAGAAAGAGCAGCCAACCCGGCCGCCAGCATCAAGGCAAGACGAACTTGGGAAAGCCTGCGCATCGCAACATTCCTCCCGGTAGACCTGGGGCGCTTTTTTTGTTTTTCCGCGCCGAGTCGGGAATTTTCCGCCCCCGCAACGGTGCAGTCAACGGGGCGCGGCTTCACGCGTGTGTCAGCGCCAGGCTGGACAGATCGTCGATTTTCAAACCCAGGTCCAGCCGCCGCCAGGAATCTCCCGCGTCGTCACTGGTGTAAAACTCGCCGTTGCGGCAGCCGGCATGGATGCGCCCGTTGCTGGCGGCGTCGGCGACGATCGCCTCCGGGTATTGCCTGCCGTCGATCCCCTGCCCGGCCGCGTGCCAATTTCTTCCGCCATCCTGCGAGCGGATCACGATGGCTTCCGCGCCGCTGTCGCGTTTGTGCCAGCGGCCGGCGGTGCCGCTTGCCAGCGCGGAATAGAGCCGGTTCGGGTCATGCGGATCGCGGATCAGCGGCACGCAATAGTCCTGTTGGAAATTCATTGCCGTCGGCGTCCAGCTCGCCCCCCCGTCGTCACTGAAATAGAGCGCGCGTCCGGGTGCTTCGCCGCGGCGTGAGCCATGCCCTCCGGTCGCCACGGTAAGCCGCCGCGGCGCGAAAGGGTCGATCAGGACCACATGCACGTCGCAGTCGAGATTGTTATCGAGCAGCGTCCAGCTGCGGCCGCGATCGGCGCTCTTGATGATGTAACCGAGCTGCAGCGCAACATAGAGCACATCCGGGCTTTCCGGATCGACGGTGACGTCGCGTACATGCGGCTCCACGCGCGCCAGCGGATAGGAAATCCCATCGATGAAGGGCAGTTCGCGCACAGTCTCGAGGCGCTGCCAGTTCTTGCCTTCATCCTCGCTGACAAAAAGATCGATCGGCTCGCAGCCGGCATAGAGCCGCTTCGGCTCGTGCGGATCGATGGTGACGCTGCGCACCTTGCCCGGTCCGCGCCGGCCGTAGCAGGGCTTGACCCAGGTCTTGCCGAAATCCTCGCTCACCCAGACGCCGTCGCCGCGCGTGCCGGCAAAAATCTTGTTGGGACCCAATGGGGAAATGGCGATCTCCGTCACTTCCCATTTGCGCAAGCCCCGCTCGGCGATCTGCCATGACGCGTTATCGCGGCTGCGGGCGGTGACCACGCCTGCGTCGGTCCCGATGTAAAGAATCGCATCCATGATTAGCGGCCGAGTAATTCTTTGATGCGCCGACGCGCCTGCTCTTTCTTGGTCACGGTGAATTCCCAATCCGACAGATCGAAATATTTCCCGTCCGGCTCGGGAATGGACTCCGCCGGCACGAAACTCTTCTCCTCGATGTCATTGCGGGTCGGCGACCATTTCACAGCGCGGGCATAGACCTCCAGCCCCTCCCTGGACGCAAGCCAGTTGATGAACAGCTTGGCGGCGTTCGGATGCGGTGCGTTCTTGAACAATCCCACCAGCCCATTCCCCACCGCGATGGTTCCCGGCAAATCCGGCAGGCCATGGATGGAAACGAGCGGCATGCCTTCCTTGCGCATCTCCTCGATCCGCGCGTCATTGGCGCCGAAAACGATCGGATAGGTCCCGCGTATCAACCAGTCGGTAAGTTGCCGCTCATCCCGGCTGATCGCCGGCTGCTGGTCGACGAACAGCTTCTTCACGAAGTCTTCGCCGAAGGTCACATAGAAGCGCGCCGCTTGATTGCTGCCCGTTCCGGGCACCGTCGGGTCGTGGGTGGCGATCTTGCCTTTCCATTTCGGGTTGAGCAGATCCTGCGCCGAGCGGATCTCCTCCGGCTTCACATATTGCGTGTTGATGGAGAACTCTTCCGACTCGCTGCTGAACAGGCGCAGCACATATTGCTGCTCGGGATCCATGTACCAGAGCGAGCCGCGCTTCCATTTCGAGCCGTCAAGAATTTCGGGCAGCACGAGCAAGGGTCTGATCGGCTCGAGCAGTCCTTCGCGGTGAAAGATCTGCGCCATGCTCTGGATGCCGGCGAGCGTGACGTCGAAGGAATAGATGCCGGCCCCACGCTCGGCCTTCAGCTTCGTCGCCATCGCGCTCGCGGGCCCGCCGATATATTGCACATCAACGCCGAAGCGCGCCTTGAAGGCA
>DASSPI010000186.1:0-22649 GCA_035699705.1 Xanthobacteraceae bacterium | reverse complement strand
CTGGAGCATCCGTTCTTCGCGGCGCCTTGTCCGAAATCGCTCGACCGCAATGCCTTCGCCTTCGCCAATGTCGGGCTGCCGACCTTTTCGGTGGAAGATGGCGCGGCAACCTTGTCGCTGCTGACGGCGGCGTCGGTCGCGCGCATCGTGCCGCATCTACCGAAGCCGCCGCGTTCATGGATCGTCGCCGGCGGCGGTGCGCACAACCCGACTCTGGTGAAAATGCTGCGGCAGCAGCTGGCGCCGGCGGCGGTGGAAACGGGCGGCGCGGTCGGCTGGTCGGTGGATGCGCTGGAGGCGCAAGCCTTCGCCTATCTGGCGGTGCGCGTGCTGAAAAAGCTGCCGATCACCTTTCCGACGACCACGGGAGCGCCCCGGCCTCTGACCGGCGGCGTGGTGGCGGGGGCGTAGCCAATTTTGTCATTCCGGAAGTCCGCGTAGCGGACTGTCCGGAATCCATACTCCCGGTGACGGTTATGGATTCCGGGCTCGCCGTTTCACGGCGCCCCGGAATGACGATCACGCCGCGCTGGGTTTGCGGCCGGTGGCGCCGAGGCGCTTGTCGAGATAGGCGCAGACCGAGGTCATCAGCGGCTCGATCTTGCCGTCGAAGAAATGATTCGCGCCGGGCATGACCTTCTGGTCGATCACGATGCCCTTTTGCGTCTTCAGCTTGTCGACCAGGCCGGTGACGTCCTTGTGCGGCACCAAGGCATCCTTGTCGCCGTGGATGATCAGGCCGGACGACGGGCAGGGCGCCAGGAAGGAAAAGTCGTAGAGGTTGGCGGGCGGCGCGATCGAGATAAAACCTTCGATCTCCGGCCGCCGCATCAGGAGCTGCATCCCGATCCAGGCGCCGAAGGAAAATCCCGCGATCCAGCAGCTGCGCGCTTCCGGATTGATGGTCTGCGCCCAGTCCAGCGCCGCGGCGGAATCCGACAATTCGCCGGTGCCGTGGTCGAAGCAGCCCTGGCTTCGCCCAACCCCGCGGAAATTGAAGCGCAGGACGGAGAAGTTGCGGTGCGCGAAGGCGTAATAGAGCTGGTAGGTGATCTGGTGGTTCATGTTGCCGCCGAATTGCGGGTGCGGGTGCAACACGATCGCGAGCGGGGCATTCTTCTGACGTGCGGGGTGATAGCGGCCCTCGATCCTTCCCGCGGGCCCCGTAAAGATGACTTCAGGCATCGATCACAACCTCATGGCGCAGGCGCCGCTGGAGAAAAGCTCGCTTGACGGCGGCGCGGGGCGCACGTAACTATTTAGAACCATTCTAAATTCTGGATTCCGCCGGCCGAATCCGCCGCGACTGCGGCGTCTGCCAGGGGCGGATTTTTACCACGAGCGAGGGGGCAAAAAGCAAGCTTAATCAGCCCCGGTCCGGGTTCCGATACGATATAATTGCTTGCTGGATAACGCCATGACCGACCGGATCTACCTCGACTGGAATGCGACCGCTCCGCTGCGGGCGGAGGCGCGCGCCGCCATGGCCGCCGCGCTGGACGTTCCAGGAAATCCCTCATCCATCCACGCCGAAGGGCGGGCGGCGCGGCAGCTAATCGAGCGCGCCCGGGAACAGGTTGCCGCCCTGGTCGGCGCCGAGCCAAAGCTGGTGACATTCACCTCGGGTGGGACCGAGGCCAATAATCTGGCGCTGACCCCCGCCATCAAGACCGGCGACCAGAGGGCTCGCTACGACAGACTGCTGGTCTCGGCGATCGAGCATGTCTCGGTCCGCGCCGGGGGCCAGTTCGCCGACGCGCTGGAGGAAATCCCCGTCACGCGCGCGGGCACAGTCGATTGCGCGGCCCTGGCGAACAGGCTTGCCGCCCTGGCGCCGCAGCGGGCGCTGGTCTCGGTCATGCTCGCGAATAACGAAACCGGCGTTGTTCAACCAATTTCTGAAGTCGTTCATGTAGTACATGAAGCTGGCGCTTTGCTGCATGTCGACGCGGTTCAGGGCGTGGGCCGGATAGCATGCGACATCAATGCCTTAGGCTGTGATCTTCTGACCGTCTCCGCGCATAAGCTGGGCGGCCCGAAGGGTGCCGGCGCGCTGGTGCGCCGGGAGGAGGCGCTGCATCTGCCGCATCCGCTGCGGGGCGGCGGCCAGGAGCGTGGGCTGCGCGCAGGTACGGAAAATGTGGCCGCGATCGCCGGTTTTGGCGTCGCCGCGGAAGCGGCGCGGCGCGATCTGCAGGCGGACGCTGGCCGCATGACAGGCCTGCGTGAGCGGCTGGAAGCAAAGCTCAGGGCCGCCACGCCGGCGGCCATCATCTTTGGAGCCGATGCTAACCGGCTGCCTAATACGACCCTGGTCGCGGTGCCCGGGATGAAGGCGGAAACAGCCGTGATCGCGCTCGATCTGGCCGGTTTCGCCGTCTCCTCGGGCGCGGCCTGCTCCTCCGGCAAGGTGCAGCCCTCGCATGTGCTGGCGGCCATGGGCGCCGGGCCGGAACTGGCGCGCGCCGGGGTGCGCATCAGCCTGGGCTGGACCACCACCGAGGCTGAAATCGATTATTTCGTCGATGCTTGGATTAAGGTCGCAGACGCATTACTTAAAGGGACACGGGGACTGGCCGCCTAACGGCATCGCAAAAGGGTGAAAATCCGGGCGCGAGACACGAACCATAACCGACTGATCCAACCCGCGGGCCTTGACCCCGCAGTGGAGGGAATGAATGCCGGCAGTGCAAGAGACCGTCGAGCAGGTCCGTCGCATCGACGTCGACCAGTATAAGTACGGTTTCGTCACCGATATCGAATCCGACAAGGCTCCCAAGGGGCTGACCGAGGACACGGTCCGCTTCATCTCGGCCAAGAAGAATGAGCCTGAATGGATGCTGGAATGGCGGCTGCAAGCCTTCCGCCATTGGCCGACCATGCGCGAGCCGAAATGGGCGCGCGTCCATTACGGCCCGATCGATTATCAGGATCTCTATTACTATTCGGCCCCGAAGAAGAATCCGCTGCGCTCGCTCGACGAGGTCGATCCTGAAATCCTCAGGACCTATGAGAAGCTCGGCATCCCGCTGCGCGAGCAGGAAATCCTCGCCGGCGTGGAGCGCGCGGACGGCACGCGCTCGCGCGTGGCGGTGGACGCCGTGTTCGATTCCGTCTCGGTGGCCACGACCTTCCAGGAAGAACTCGCCAAGGCCGGCGTGATCTTCATGCCGATCTCCGAGGCCTTGCAGAAGCATCCCGAACTGGTGCGCAAATACATCGGCACGGTGGTGCCGAGCACCGACAACTTCTTCGCCACGCTGAATTCGGCGGTGTTTTCCGACGGCTCGTTCGTCTATGTGCCGCCGGGCGTGCGCTGCCCGATGGAGCTGTCGACCTATTTCCGCATCAATGAGAAGAATACCGGGCAGTTCGAGCGCACCCTGATCATCGCCGACAAGGGCTCTTACGTCAGCTACCTGGAAGGCTGCACCGCGCCCTCGCGCGACGAAAACCAGCTGCATGCCGCCGTGGTCGAGCTGATCGCGCTCGATGATGCCGAGATCAAGTACTCCACCATTCAGAACTGGTATCCCGGCGACAAGGAAGGCAAGGGCGGCGTCTACAACTTCGTCACCAAGCGCGGCGAATGCCGTGGCGCGCGCTCGAAAATTTCCTGGACGCAGCTGGAGACCGGCTCCGCCATCACCTGGAAGTATCCGAGCTGCATCCTGCGCGGCGACGATTCGCGCGGCGAGTTCTATTCCATCGCCATTTCCAACGGCCGTCAGCAGGTCGATAGCGGCACCAAGATGTGGCATTTCGGCAAGAACACGACCAGCCGCATCATCTCCAAGGGCATCGCCGCGGGCCAGTCGAACAATACCTATCGCGGACTGGTGACGACCACCCGCGGCGCCACCGGCGCGCGCAATTTCACCAACTGCGACTCGCTGTTGATCGGCGACAAATGCGGCGCGCATACCGTGCCCTATATCGAGGCGAAGAACTCCAAGACCGTGTTCGAGCACGAGGCCACGACCTCGAAGATTTCGGAAGAGATGCTGTTCTATTGCCGCCAGCGCGGGCTTTCGGCCGAGGAGGCGGTCGCGCTGGTCGTCAACGGCTTCGTCAAGGACGTGCTGCAGCAGCTGCCGATGGAATTCGCGGTCGAGGCGCAGAAGCTGATCTCGATCTCGCTCGAAGGAAGCGTTGGCTAAGGCGACGCATGGACGAAGACCTGGACCAGATGCCGCGCGAGCAACTGATTGCCGAGGTCAAACGGCTTCGGCGCGGGATCCGTGAGCACCGCGACAGCAGCGGGCAGGATTTGTGCTGGCATCATCCGGCGCTCTGGAGCCTGCTGCCGGAGAAATCCGATCCGCTGCCGCAGGTGCCGTCGTGGCCGGAATTCATGGCGGGCTGTGTGAGATATCGCCAGTCGCTGGACGGAAAATGACCGAAGGTCAGAGAAGGTAGTGAAGTTATGCCGTTGCTTGAGATCAAGAACCTGCATGCCGAGGTGGACGGCAAGAAGATCCTGAACGGGGTCGATCTGGTGGTCGAGAAGGGCCAGGTGCATGCGATCATGGGTCCGAACGGCTCCGGCAAGTCGACGCTGTCCTATGTGCTGGCCGGCAAGCCCGGCTACACGGTGACCGAAGGCGGGGTGCTGCTCGACGGCCAAGATCTTCTGGCGATGGAGCCGGACGAGCGTGCCGCCAGGGGCATCTTCCTCGCGTTCCAATATCCGCTGGAAATTCCCGGCGTTGCGTCCATGACCTTCCTGCGCACCGCGCTCAATGCCCAGCGCAAGCGCCGCGGCGAGCCGGAGCTCTCCACCCCGGAATTCATCAAGCGGGTGCGCGAGGTCGCGGGCAAGCTGGAGATCGAGCAGGAGATGCTGCGCCGCGCCGTCAATGTCGGCTTCTCCGGCGGCGAGAAAAAGCGCAACGAGATTTTGCAGATGACGCTGCTCGAGCCGCGGCTGGCGATCTTGGACGAGACCGATTCCGGCCTCGACATCGACGCCTTGCGCGTCGTGGCGGATGGCGTCAACCGCCTGCGCGACCGCGCGCGCTCGATGATCGTCATCACCCATTATCAGCGGCTGCTCAACTACATCGTGCCGGACGTCGTGCACGTGCTGTCGAAGGGCCGTGTGGTCAAAACCGGCGGCAAGGAACTCGCGCTCGAACTGGAAGCGCGCGGCTATGCCCAATATCAGGACGAGGCAGCCGCCTGACGGCGGCCTGCGGATGGCCCAATGAACGTCGAAGTCAAACCTTTGAAGACCGCGGCCGAGCTTTCGCTCGCCAATACTTTTGCCGCGGTCAAGGACCGGCTGCCGGGCGGCGGACCGGTCGCCGCCTTGCGCGACAGCGCCTTCCGCAGCTTCGACGCGCGCGGGCTGCCGCATCGGCGGATCGAGGAATGGAAGTATACCGACCTGCGTGCGCTGATGCGCGAGGCCAAGCCGCTGGCCCCCCCGCCCGACGCCGCCGCCAAGGCACGCGCCAAAGCGGCGCCTTGCCCGATCGGCGACGTGGAATGCCGCCGCATTGTCTTCGTGAACGGCGCTTTCGTTCCCGAGCTTTCCGATCTCGGCGCCCTGGAGACGGGCCTGACCATCGGCTCGATGGCGGCGGTGCTGGCCAAGGGTGATCCGCTCATCACCCGGCATCTCGGCAAGGTGGTCGCCAGCGACGACGCGGCGCTGGCGCTCAACACCGCGCTGATGGGCGATGGCGCATTTGTCCACGTCGCGGCGGGGGCGATGGTCGACCGGCCGCTGCATCTGGCCTTCATCGGCCCCGATACGGCGGCCTCCGTTTTCGCGCGCTCGCTGATCGTGATCGAGAAGGGCGCCCGGGTCATGCTGATCGAAAGTCATGAAGGCGCGGCGGACACCGACTACCAGGTCAACGCGGCGCTGGAGCTTGTAGTCGGCGACGGGGCGCATGTCGATCACGTCAAGCTCATCGGCGAAGGAACCAAAGCGCTGCATGTATCGACTTTGCTTGCGGCCGTCGGCGCGCATGCCCGCTTCAACTCCTTTACCTTCACCACCGGCGGCGCGGTGGTGCGCAACCAGATTTTCCTGCGCTTCGACGGCGTGGAAACCGTCGCCGCCATCCGCGGCGCGACGCTGCTGCAGAAGCGCCAGCATGCCGACACCACGCTGGTCGCCGATCACGTCGCAGTCGGCTGCCAGAGCCGCGAAATGTTCAAGTCCGTGCTCGACGGCGACAGCCGCGCCGTGTTCCAGGGCAAGATTATCGTCCGGCCGGGCGCGCAGAAGACCGATGCCAAGATGATGACGCAGGCCCTGCTGCTCTCCGAGCGCGCCGAAGCCGATAACAAGCCGGAGCTGGAGATTTACGCCGACGACGTGCAATGCGGCCATGGCGCGACCGCCGGCGCGCTCGATCAGAATCTGCTATTTTATCTGAAGGCGCGCGGCATTCCGCAAAAGGAGGCCGAGGCGCTGCTGATCCAGTCCTTTGTCGGCGAGGCGATCGAGGGCATCGAGCACGCTGGCCTGCGCGAGATCCTGATGGAAGCCGTCGCGGCCCACCTGTTGGCGCGGGGTTGACGCGATGCATCCGGCAGTGAGCAACGGCACCTATGACGTGGACCGCATCCGCTCGGATTTCCCGATCCTGGCGAAACCGATCTATGGCAAGCCGCTGGTCTATCTCGACAACGCCGCCTCGGCGCAGAAGCCGCGCGACGTGCTCGACCGCATGTACAAGGGCTACACCACGGAATACGCCAACGTGCACCGCGGGCTGCATTACCTCGCCAACGCGGCGACCGAGGCTTACGAGGGTGCGCGCGACAAGGTGCAAGGCTTCCTCAACGCCGCACGGCGGGAAGAAATCATCTTCACCCGCAATGCCACGGAGGCGATCAATCTCGTCGCCGCCACCTTCGGACGCGCGCGCATCCAGCCCGGCGACGAGATCGTGCTCTCGATCATGGAGCATCATTCCAACATCGTGCCCTGGCATTTTCTGCGCGAGCGGCACGGCGCGGTGATCCGCTGGGCGCCGGTGGACGATGACGGCAATTTCCTGCTCGAGGAATTTGAAAAGCTGCTCGGCCCGCGCACCAAGATGGTGGCGATCACGCATATGTCGAATGCGCTCGGCACCATCGTGCCGGTGAAGGAAGTGGTGAAGCTCGCGCATGCGCGCGGAATTCCCGTGCTGGTGGACGGCAGCCAGGGCGCGGTGCATCTCGACGTCGATGTGCAGGATATCGACTGCGATTTCTATGTCTTCACCGGTCACAAGCTTTACGGGCCGACCGGAATCGGCGCGCTTTACGGCAAGCACGAGCATCTCGTGGCCATGCCGCCGTTCAACGGCGGCGGCGAGATGATCCGCGAAGTGTTCGAGGACCGCATCACCTATGGCGATCCGCCGCACAAATTCGAGGCCGGTACGCCTGCGATCATACAGGCCGTCGGCCTGGGCGCCGCCGTCGACTATGTGACCTCGATCGGCAAGTCGCGCATCCGGGCGCACGAATCCGAGCTGCTGGCCTATGCGCAGGACCGCCTGCGCGAGATCAATTCGCTACGGGTGTTCGGCACCGCCAGGGACAAGGGCCCAATCATCTCCTTCGAGCTGAAAGGAGCGCACCCGCACGACGTCGCGACCGTGATCGACCGTTCGGGCATTGCGGTGCGTGCGGGCACCCACTGCACCATGCCGCTGCTGGCGCGCTTTGGCGTATCGGCGACCTGCCGCGCTTCTTTCGGGATGTACAACACCAAGTCGGAGGTCGACAGCCTTGCCACAGCCCTGGTCAAGGCGCAGGAGTTTTTCGCATGAGCGACGACATAAAAGATACGGCACCGGCGCTTGCGCCTGCCGAGAAAACCTCGGCGCTGCCGCAGGACGAGCAGGCGCGCCTGACCGACGGCATCGTCGCGGCGTTGAAGACGGTCTATGACCCGGAAATTCCGGCCGACATTTACGAGATCGGATTGATCTACAAGATCGAGATCGCGGACGACCGGGCGGTGACCGTCGACATGACGCTGACCACGCCGAATTGCCCGGCCGCGCAGGATCTGCCCAAGTCGGTGGAAAATGCCGTCGCCAGCGTGCCCGGCGTCGGCGCGGTGAAAGTAAATGTGGTCTGGGATCCGCCGTGGGACCCGAGCCGCATGAGCGACGAGGCGCGGCTGACGCTTAATATGTGGTGACGTTGCGTGATGCGGTGACGTTGCGTGGCGGCTTGGAAGCATTACATCATGGCAGGCAGATTCGCTGCCGCCGCGACAGAGGATGAAGCAATGGCCGAACTGCGGCCCAGACCCCAGGTGATGCGGCTGACCGATGCCGCCGCCGCGCGCATCAAGGAAGTGATGGCGAAGGCGGAAGGCGCGATCACCGCCGTGCGCGTGGGCGTCAAGAACGGCGGCTGCGCCGGCATGGCCTATACGATGGAATATGCCACCCAGGTGGGCCCCTATGACGAGGTCGTCGAGGACAAGGGCGTCCGCATCCTGATCGATCCGAAGGCGGTGATGTTCCTGCTGGGCACCGAGATGGACTTCAAGACCGACAAGCTTGCCACCCAGTTCGTGTTCAACAACCCGAACCAGACCTCGGCCTGCGGCTGTGGGGAATCGGTGCAGTTGACGCCGGCGAGCACCGACGGCCCGCCCGCCGCCAATCACTGAGCCGCGCTTGGCGCGCGCCTCCGACACTTTCGATCATATCCGCGAGCTGTTCGCCGGTTTTGGCCCGGTCGCCATCAAAAGCATGTTCGGAGGCGCCGGCGTCTATGCCGGCGAGACGATATTCGCGATCGTCATCGACGGCGTGATCTATCTCAAGGCCGATGAACTTAGCATTCCCGCCTTCGAGGCGGAGGGCCTTACCCCGTTCAGCTATGAGGCCAGGAAGCGGCGCGTCGTAATGTCTTATTGGCGGATTCCGGACCGTCTCTACGACGATCCGCAGGAGCTTGCGCATTGGTCGAGGCAGGCCCTGGCAGCAGCACAGCGGGCGATGGCCGGCAAAGCGCGGGGCAAGAACAAAAGACGGAAGAAAACGCTGAAGACCTAGGCGACTTTGCTGGCGGCGCCGGTGGCTTCCGGATCGTTCTCGCCAATGACGCGATTGCGCCCGGCACGCTTGGCGGCATAGAGGCAGGCGTCGGCGCGTCCGATCAGCGATTGCGCGTTGTCGCCATCATGGAAATGGGCTACCCCGATGGAAATGGTGATGCGGCCGAGTTGTTCATGCGTCGAGCGCTTCATCAGCTGTTTGGTCATGACCGCGCGGCGGATGTGATCGGCGACGGTCGTCGCCGAGCGCAGGACGGTATTAGGCAGCACCACACAAAATTCCTCGCCGCCGTAGCGCGCGGCGATGTCCTGGCCCTTGACGTTGTTCTTCACCGACATGGCGACCAGCCGCAGCACTTGGTCGCCGGTCTGATGGCCATAGCTGTCGTTGAATTTCTTGAAATGGTCGATGTCCATCATCATCAATGACAGCGGCTCGCGCTTGGAAACCGCGTCGGATAAGGCCTTTTCCAGCGCCTGATCGAAAAATTTGCGATTGGCGAGCGTGGTCAGCGGGTCGGTCAGGCTTTCATGCCGGACGGTTTCCAGATTCTCCTGCAACTGATGGATTTCCTGCTTGGAGGCATTCAGCCGCGCTTCCAGCGCCTGGTTGCTGATCTCCATGTCCTTGGCGGTCTGCACCAGGCTCTCGACGATGGCGCGCAGCCCCTCACGGTCCTTGGTGTCGCCAAGTTGCTGGCTCATGCCGGCCAGGCTTTCGGTATAGCTGGTGGCAGAACCGGCGGCAGCCTCGATCATCGCCATCACCTGATCGATCTCGTCCTTGACCTGCGAGCCGACCTGATCCAGCTGCTGCAGCTGGCGCGTCGGCGAAAAATGCGCCTCATAAATCTGGTCGAGATCGGCGTCGGTGACCTGGCCATTGCGCTGCAGGAGCTCGTTGATGGCCTGGTTGAGCTGCGGGTTGTAGCCGGTGGCGTAGGTGTACCAGACCTCGTAATTGCGCGGCGTAGCGGCCTGGCGCAAGGCCCGGATCTGGCCAAAAGCGACCTTCGCGAACGCCAGGGTGCGTTCGTGTTCGTCCGCTAATTGCTCGCCCATGATCCCTGACTCCGCGCCGCAAGAGCGGCGGCCGCAACGCCCATTCGGCCCGAAAAACCTCGGGCCGGAGGCGGGGCCAATCCTACGGATGGCGAGTGAATGACGGGTAAATGGCAGCGAAAGCGCTGCGGATCAGGCCTTCACCCGCACCGGCCGCAGCAGGAAAGCGGGCAGATGCGAGCTGTCGCTGTCGTCGTTGCGCTGCTCGTGCTTCGGCTCGGCCTGCCGGCGCGGCCGGGCTTCGTCGATCCGAGTCACGGCAGCCGGCGCAGGCGCCGGTTTTGTCTTCTGCGGGGGCTGTCCGCCGCGTCCACGCCGGGCGCCGCGGTGCTTGTGCTCACGCGTTTCGGTCTCGTCGGAGCGGGCCGGCTCGCCCGCCCAGGGAATGCTTTGGCCGGTAAGCTTTTCGATCGCCGCAACGGCTTTCTGGTCCATCGGCGCCGCGATGGTGATCGCGATGCCGGTGCGGCCGGCACGGCCGGTCCGGCCAATGCGGTGGACGTAGTCGTCGGCGTGGTGCGGTACGTCGAAATTAAAGACGTGGCTGACTTCCGGGATATCGAGGCCGCGGGCGGCCACGTCGGAGGCAATCAGGAGCTTGGCCTCGCCCTTGCGGAAAGCTTCCAGCGCCGCCATGCGCGCGGGCTGGTCCAGGTCGCCGTGCAGCGCCACTGCATTGAAACCGTGGCTCACCAGCGACCGGTGCAACTGCGCGACCTCACGCTTGCGGTTGCAGAAGATGATCGCGTTCTTCAGGTTTATCTCGGAGCGGATCAGGCGGCGCAGCGTCTCGCGTTTTTCGTGCGGCTCGCGGCCGCAGGCGACGAGTTGCTGCGTGATTGTTGCGGCGGTGGTGGCGGGGCGGGAGACCTCTACGCGCACCGGATTGTGCAGGAAGGTATCGGCGATGCGCTGGATTTCCGACGGCATGGTCGCCGTGAAGAACAGCGTCTGGCGGGTGAAAGGCACCAGCTTGCCGATACGCTCGATGTCGGGAATGAAGCCCATGTCGAGCATGCGGTCGGCTTCGTCGATCACCAGCAGTTCGACGCCGCTCAGCAGTAATCCGCCGCGCTCGGTATGGTCGAGGAGCCGGCCGGGCGTCGCGATCAAAACGTCGACGCCGCGCATCAGTTTCGTATCCTGATCGCCGAACGAGACGCCGCCGATCAGCAATGCGACGTTGAGCTTGTGCTTGGCGCCGTAGCGCGCAAAGTGCTCCGCCACTTGTGCGGCGAGTTCGCGCGTCGGCTCGAGAATGAGCGTGCGCGGCATCCGCGCGCGGGCGCGGCCCTTCTCCAGAAGATTCAGCATCGGCCAGACGAAGGCGGCGGTCTTGCCGGTGCCGGTCTGCGCAATACCGAGCACGTCGCGCCGGGCGAGCACGTGCGGGATCGCTTGTTCTTGAATGGGAGTGGGTGCGGGATAACCGGCCGCGCCAATCGCGGCGAGAACTTTCTCGGACAAGCCAAGAGTGGAAAAGGGCATGCAACCTCTATGAGGGACCATCCGGGCCCGCGCCGGGAGAACGACGACCAGTAATGGCGGGGGCGCGACGGTCGAATCTATGTTCGATCGTACGCAGCGAACATAAGCCCGAAAGGCTTAAAGTCAATGCTGCTGCAGTGCATTAAGTGGAATTAATACTTAATGTTTTTCAAGAAACCGCCACATTGGGCGCGCGATCGGATGACGGTCCTACCCCGGGATCAAGTCCGTGACAGGCTTTTTCGGGATCATGCGGTCGCCTCTTGCCGGGCGGGTTCCGCGCGCCACTCCTGGCCTACGCCCGCACTGGTCGGGAACACCAAAGATTTGATCACCACCGCCACCGCGCCGGAACTCTCCATCATCCCGCCGATGTCGATGAAGTCGAATTCCTTCAATTCGAGGCCGTCGACGGACACGATCGGGTTGGGCAGGCGCATCTCCTCGCGCAGATGGATGCCGAGCAGGCCGCCAACGTCGCCGTCTCCCGCCAGCACCAGCGGGTGACCGCGGCTCAAAACGGGGGCGAGCCCTTCGACCGCGCCGCGGCAGAAGGCATCGAGGCGCTGGAAGGTCGCCGAGCCGCGCCAGGGCACGAACACCGCGACCGGGCTTTTGCCCTGGGCGAGATCGGCCTGCTTCAGCGCGGATGTGACCGAGGCCGCCACCGCTTTCGCGTCGATCTCCTCGTCCAGCGGCAGATGCGGCGCGATCACCGGCACGTTGCGCAGCGGCACGGTTTCCAGCGGCGAGACGAAAATCGTGCTGCCGCTGACCTGGGTCGTATACTGCGAGGCGCCGATCACGGTGGCGCGGATTCCCTGGTCGGGAGTCTCGATGCGCGACACCCAGGCTTCCACGCGTTTGCGGATCTCGTCGGCAAGCAGCGGACCGAGGTCGCCGAAGGAATTCTTTTCACGTCCGTAGATGAATTCGGAAACGCCGCCGGAGAAAGTCACCTCGTCAACCTTGCCGCGATAGGTGAGCGGATCGAGCCGCAGCAGATGCGTGCCGCCTTCCGCCGGGGATGCGCCGCGCATCGCCTCGAACAGGCGGTCCGCCATATGGGCGGCCAGTTCGCGCGCGGCCTGCGGCGGCAACGCATCGCCGAGCTTGAGATCGAGGCCGAGCGCGGCGGCGAAGCGGCGGCCGGCCTCCTCGATGCGGTTGATCCTGCCGTCGGCATCGACGCAGACCAGGCGCGCACCGACGTCGATGGCGGTCAGCCCGATCACCTTGCCGTCGGCGCAAACCGCGATCTTCGAGGTGCCGCCGCCGATATCGACATTCATCACCGTCGATGCGTCGCGGATGGAGCGGGCGACGGCGCCGGAGCCATAGGCCGCCATCACGGTTTCCAGGTTGTCGCCGGCGCTGACCGCGACGAGCTTGCCGGCTTGGCCGGCGAACAGCTCGCCGATCCTGCGCGCATTGCGGCGGCGCACCGCGACGCCGGTGAGGATCAGCGCGCCGGTGTCGATCTCGTTCGGATCGACATTGGCGTCCTTATACTGCTGCTGGATGAAGGCGCCGAGTTTCTCGGCATCAATCTCTTCCGCGGCGGTGTAGGGCGTGAGCAGGATGTCGGACTGGTAAAAGGTCTCGCGCTGGGTCACGACATAGCGGCTGTCGAGCCGCTCCAGCACGATACGGGAAAACACGAGATGCGAGGTCGACGAGCCGATATCGACGCCGACGCTGAGGATGCAGATTTCATCCTCGCCTTCGAGCGTGCGCCCGATGCTGGAAAAGTAGATTCGTCCGCTTTCGGTTTCTTCGACTGGCATTCGCTCTCTCTCGGCTCATCGCCCGCGCAGGCGGGCGATCCAGTCATCGTCATGACTGATTGATTGATACTGGACGCACCGCTTTCGCGGGGCACGACCAGTAAACGGCCCGACTACTCCGTCGGCAGCGGGCCCTTGTAGTTCTTGTCGTAATATTCCGGACGCATGCGGTTTTCGACGCCTTCCGCCTTGAGCCGCGCTTCGTATTCCTGACGGATATACGGATCCTCCATCCAATAGGGGATGGCGGTGCCGCCCTCTGGAATGTCGCGGCCGGTATAGTCGGTGTGCTTTTCGCCGGGCGGACCGGGCTCGCGGCCGGGATTGAACGGGCCGAACCAGGCGCTGAGCCGCAGCGGGTCCTTGGAAGCCGCAAAGTGCTGGTGATACCAGCGCGCGCCGCCGGGCGCAGCGGTGACGATGCCGCCGAATTCATAATCGACGCGCTGAACCTCGCTGCCCTTGCCATCCTTCCACGGCGTCACGCCGTTCCGCTCCGGCCAGGTGTAGGTGTAACCCTTGCCCTTCAGGCAGACGAGCACCGCAGCCGACGTATGGGCATGCGCCTTGGAATAGCGGCCGTTCTCGTGCTGGCCGATCCAGTAATAGAACTGGTTGTTGGTCATGAACGGCTCGACGCGCCGCCAGCCCGGAGAGCGGCGGTTGTCGAGCGGCAGATCGCAATTGATCACGTCGGGGATGAAGTTGGTGCGGCGCATGGCGAGGCCGCGCACCGGATCCGGCTCGACGTCGTCCTTGTACTTGTAGAAGTCGTCCGCGCCGCTGAAGCGGTCGGTGAAGCGGAACGGATTGTTGAACACCGCCTCGACGTTGTTGATCATGTTCAGCACGTTCGGCGCTGTCGTGCCGCTGAGCAGCAGGGCAGGGCTCGAGCTCGCATTGACGATGCGGTGCATGGCATTCATCGGGATCGAGAACATCGAACCCTTCTGCCATTCGAAGGTGTGGCGCTTGTTGTCGCCTTCCAGCCAGACCTCGGTGGTGCCGCGGCCTTCGAGCACAAGGAAGATCTCCTCGTACATGTGCTTTTCCGGATTGAGCGCGCCGGCGCCCGGCACCTCGACCACGTAGCAGCCCCATTTGCCTTCCGTGCCGTAGAGCTGGATGTAGGAGCCGCGGCCGCCGGTGCGCTTCCACGGCTTCAGCGGCAGGTCCTGCGTGCGTTTGCAACCGACGCCGCGGAAGATTGGAATCTCTTCCGCCTCCATGAACTCGTCATAAGGCGTTTTCGGCCGGCCGAAATCGCCGAAGCCGGCTTTCCGTCCGCCGGAGGGTTCATGCCAATGGGCCTTGCTGGTGACTTCATGCATGGCGAAGCGCTTCCTCTACTGGGGCTAGGGTCTTGATCGGCCGGAGCGGGCTGATTTTGCATCCCTAGTTGCCCGAAAGCCGCGGCCAGTCAAGCGCTTCGGCGCATAGGCGGCACCCTAGCCATGCGCCGGTCCCGGACGGGAAACCGAGCGGGCGAGGCGAACGTTCCAGCCTTTCCGGGCGTCATCCCTTTTCGTCCCGCCCATCGCCCGTTTATGGCTAGCTTTTCGGGAGAAGCGGCGATGCGCACGCAAGTCGGAATCGTGGGCGCCGGCCCCGCGGGGCTGATGCTCTCCCATTTGCTGCACCGCAGTGGCATTCAAACCGTCGTGCTCGAAAGCCGCAGCCGCGCCTATGTCGAGCAGCGCGTGCGCGCCGGCGTGCTCGAACAATGGACAGCCGACCTGCTGGTGGAGACCGGCGTCGGCGAACGCCTGCAGCGCGAGGCGATGCGGCATGACGGCATCTTTCTCTGCTTCGACGGCGCGCTGCATCATCTCGATTTCCGCAGTCTGGTCGGCAAGGGGATCGCGATCTACGGACAGCAGGAGATCGTCAAGGATCTGATCGCGCGGCGGCTGGCCGACGGTGGCGAGATTTTCTTCGAGGTCGAGGACGTGCGCCTGCGCGGCTTCGATGGCGAGAGGCCGACCATCACCTTCCGGCAGGCGGGCTTGGAGAAGGAAATCTCCTGCGATTTCGTCGCCGGCTGCGACGGCTCTCACGGCATCTGCCGCCCGAGCTTCCCATCCGGCACGCTCACCCCCTATGAGCGCGATTATCCCTTTGCCTGGCTCGGCATCCTGGCGGAAGCGCCGCCGCCGGAGCGGGAGCTGATCTACGCCTTTCATGCGCGCGGTTTCGCGCTCTGCAGCATGCGCTCGCCGACGGTTTCGCGGCTCTACCTGCAATGCGCGCCGGACGAAAACCTCGACGAATGGCCTGACGACAGGATCTGGCAGGAGTTGCGCACGCGGCTGGACGGCACCCGCGCGCTCACCGAAGGCAGGGTCCTGCAGAAAGGCATCACGCCGATGCGCAGTTTCGTGGCGGAACCGATGCAGCATGGCCGGCTGTTCCTCGCCGGCGACGCCGCGCATATCGTGCCGCCGACCGGTGCCAAGGGCATGAATCTGGCGCTCGCCGACGTGCTGGTGCTCTCGCGCGCGATCGATGCCTTTTACGCTTCCGGCGCAAGCGAGCGGCTCGACGCTTATTCTGCGACCTGCCTGCGGCGGGTGTGGAAGGCACAGCGCTTCTCGCTGTGGATGACGCAGCTCCTGCATCGCTTCAGCTTCGAGCGGGATTTCGATTATCGCCGCCAGCTCGCGGAGCTGGATTATGTAGCGAATTCACGCGCGGCGGCGACGGCCCTGGCGGAGAATTATGTCGGGCTGCCGCTGGAATAAAGCCGGCTCTATTCGTGCGCCGCCATCTGCATTATCACCACCGCATGGACGCTCGCCCGACCGCCCAATCCGGATTGCCCGACTACCGCGCCCCGCTCGCCATCACCTTTGCGACCAGCGTGGCGGCGAGTTCGGGCTCCTCGCTGCTTTATCCGGTGCTGCCGGTGATCGCGGCCGACCTGCAGATCAACGCGTCCGAGATCGGGCTGGTGATGGTGGCCTTCACCTCGCCCGCGGTGGTGCTGGCGCCGGTGCTTGGCGTCATCGGCGACCGCCACAGCCGCCGGCTGATCCTGATCCTCGGCCTCATGTTGTACGGCATCGCGGGCGCAGCCTGCGCGCTTGCGCCGTCATTCCATTGGCTTCTCTTCCTGCGCGTGCTGCAAGGCATCGGTTTTTCCGCCATCACCGGACTGACCATCATCCTGATCAGCGAACTGCTGCCGGAGGAGCGCGAGATCCACGGCCAGGGCTGGAAGGTGGTGATCGACCGCATCGCGATGATCGGCGCGCCGATCCTGGGCGGATTCCTCGCCGCGATCAGCTGGCGGCTCGCTTTTGCGCCGTTTCTGTTCTGCGTGCCGCTTGGCATCGCGGCCTGGCTGTGGATGCCGGAGACCGCCCGTCCCGGCGGCGAAACCCTGCGGCAGTATTTCGCGCAGACCTTTTTCGCCATGCGCCAGCCGAAATTGCGCACGGCTTTCGCGACGAGCTTCATCCGTTTCTTCCTCGACTACGGGCTATTCACCTATTTCTCGCTGTTCCTCGCGCTGCGCTATGGCGCCAGCGCGGCGACCGCGGGCTGGCTGGTCGCGCTCTCCTCGGTCGGGTCGATCGTCACCGCCATCAGCGTCGGCCGTATCCACAAGCGGATGCCGACCGAGCGCTTTCTGGTTGTAGCCTTCGGGGCGAGCGCGCTCGCACTCGCCATCCTGCCATTTCAGCCGCCGCTCTGGCTGATCGGGGCGGCGGTATTTGTCTTCGGCATGGCCGGCGGCTTGCTCTCGCCGCTGCAGAAGAGCCTCTTGACGCGCAACACGCAGCCGGCTTTGCGCGGCGGCGTCATTTCCGTTGATCGGGTGATCCAGCAGGTCGCGAAATCGCTCGCGCCCGCGGCGATGGGCCTGCTCTTGCTGGTCGCCGAGCTGGAAGTGGTGTTCTGGTGCCTGGCAGCGCTCAGCGTCGGCGGCGTGATGTTCATGGCGATGGCTGAGCGCCAGCACCGCGTTTAACGTCACACGTCGAGCAATTCTTCCGACGCGAACTCGGCTTTTTCCTGGATGAAGGCGAAGCGGCTCTCCGCCTTTGTGCCCATCAGGCGTTCGACCGAATCCGCGGTGTCCTCACGGTCGTCGGCCAGCAACATGACCCGCAGCAGCGTGCGCTTCCGCCGGTCCATGGTGGTTTCCTTGAGCTGGCTCGCCATCATCTCGCCCAAACCCTTGAAGCGGCCGATCTCCACCTTGGCATTGGCGTGGAATTCCTTTTTCAACAGCTCGGCCTTGTGCGCGTCGTCGCGCGCGTAGACCGTCTTGGCGCCGTGGGTGAGGCGATAGAGCGGCGGCACCGCAAGATAGAGCTTGCCGGCGTCGATCAGCTTCGGCATCTCGCGGTAGAAGAAGGTGATCAGCAGGGATGCGATATGCGCGCCGTCCACGTCGGCGTCGGTCATCACGATCACCTTCTCGTAGCGCAGGTCCTCGTCGCGGTAATGCACGCCGGTGCCGCAGCCGAGCGCCTGCACCAGATCCGCCAGCTGCTGGTTCTGCATCAGCTTGTCTTTGGTCGCCGAGGCGACGTTGAGGATTTTGCCGCGCAGCGGCATCACCGCCTGGGTCGCGCGGTCGCGCGCCTGCTTGGCGGAGCCGCCGGCGCTGTCGCCCTCGACGATGAAAATCTCCGAGCCTTCGGCGCCGGTATTGCTGCAATCCGCCAGCTTGCCGGGAAGCCGCAGCTTGCGCACCGCGGTCTTGCGCGAGATTTCCTTCTCCGCCCGGCGGCGCAGGCGCTCTTCCGCGCGCTCGACGACGAAATCCAGCAGCTTGCCGGCCTGGTTTGGATTGCCCGCCAGCCAGTGGTCGAACGGATCGCGGATGCCCTGCTCGACGATGCGGGTGGCTTCGGCGGTGGCGAGGCGGTCCTTGGTCTGGCCCTGGAATTCCGGCTCGCGGATGAAGACCGACAGCATGGCGGCGGCGCCGGCCATCATGTCCTCGCTGGTAACGGCAGCGGCGCGCTTGCCTTGCCCGATGCGTTCGGCGTGATCTTTCAGCCCGCGCGTGAGCACGCTGCGCAAGCCCGATTCATGCGTGCCGCCGTCGCCGGTGGGGATGGTGTTGCAATAAGACGAGACGAAGCCGTCGGCATCGGCGGTCCAGGCCACCGCCCATTCCACCGCCCCATGGCTGCCGGTCCTGCCGGCCTTGCCGGTGAAGATATCCGGATGCACCAGCGTATCGTTGTGGATGGCGGCGGCGAGGAAATCCTTCAGCCCTTCGGGGAAGTGGAAGGTCTCCTGCTCCGGCACATCGTCGACGCCGCGCAGCATCTCCTTGGCGCAGGTCCAGCGGATCTCGACTCCGCCGAACAGATAGGCCTTGGAGCGCGCCATCTTGAAGACGCGCTGCGGCTTGAACGCCGCCTTTGGCCCGAAGATTTGCGGGTCGGGACGGAAACGCACTTTGGTGCCGCGCTTGTTCGGCACGCGGCCGAGTTTCTCCAGCTTGCCCTTCGGCGCGCCGCGCTCGAACACCATGCGGTGATGCTGCTGCTCGCGCCAGACTTCGACCTCGAGCCGCTCCGACAACGCGTTGGCGACAGAGACGCCGACGCCGTGCAAGCCGCCGGAGGTCTCGTAGACCTTGGAGTCGAATTTGCCGCCCGCGTGCAGCGTCGTCATGATGACTTCGAGCGCCGACTTGTTCTTGAATTTCGGATGCGGATCGACCGGGATGCCGCGCCCGTTATCCGTGACGCTGACAAAACCGTCGGCCTCCATCTCCACTTCGATGAAAGTGGCATGGCCGGCGAGCGCCTCGTCCATGGCATTGTCGATCACTTCGGCGAAGAGGTGATGCAACGCCTTCTCGTCGGTGCCGCCGATATACATGCCGGGGCGGCGGCGCACCGGCTCGAGCCCTTCCAGCACCTCGATGTGGCGCGCGGTATAGCCGGATTCCGCGCCGCGGCTTGCCGGTCGTGCAGCTACGGCGCGCCCGGAAGCCTTGCGCGCGGGCTCCACGGCCCCGAAGAGGTCGCCGGTTTTGGTTTTGCTTTTTGTTGCTTTGGCCATGGCTGGACCGATGGACGGAAGGGGAGAGGACGAATCAGGTGACAGACTATGCCACGAACGCAAAAGGATCGTGATTACGGCGCCGTTAACATGCGGAACTAGGTGAAAATAGTGGCGATTTTCTGCAACCAAACAGCCCTTTAATCGTTATCAGCCGCGTTTGGTCGCGCCGCCGTGCGGCGCCAGCGAGCCCGTCCCGGAGATAATTGTGGATTTCATCAAGTCCGTCGGCAAGCGCCAGTTTCCGCTGGTCCTCACCGAGCCGCAACCCTTGCAGAAATTCGAGGGCATGTGGCGCGTCTCCGGGCAGATCGCCATCATCGGACTCTTTTTCTTCGCCCTCATCGCCGCCATCGAATATGCGCGGCCGATTCTGCTGCCGGTCGTGTCGGCCTTCATGCTGGGGATGATGCTGGGCCCGCTGTCCAATTTGGCGGCGAAGGTGCGCATCCCGGTCTTCCTCAGCGCGATCGTGTTGTGGCTGCTGGTGGTGGCGATCTTCTATGGTCTGGTCCTGCTCCTGTCGGCTCCTTTGGTGGAGTGGGTTGGGAAAGGGCCGCAGCTCGGGCAGATCATCAGGGAAAAGCTGGCGGTGCTCGACCGACCCATCGCCGCCCTGGAAGAAATACGCAACGCGCTTTTCCCCAAAACCGGCGATCAGCAGGAAGTGGCCTTCAGCTTCGTATCGGTCCTGCAACCGGCCGTAGCCTTCGTGACGCCGGCGATCGGGCAACTGGTGATCTTTTTCGGCACGTTGTTTTTCTTTTTGATCGGCCGCGCGCAGCTGCGCCAGGTGCTCGTGGTGTTTTTCAAGCATCGCGAGTCCAGGCTGCGCATGCTGCGCATCCTCAATGACGCCGAGCACAACCTGACGAGTTATCTGAGCCTCATTACCGTGATCAATTTCTTCGTCGGCATCATGGCTATTGCGGTCACCTATGCCGTCGGCCTGCCCAATCCGCTTGTCTGGGGCGTGCTCGCCTTCCTGTTCAATTTCGTGCCTTATCTCGGCGCTCTGCTGATGGAAGTGGTGCTGTTGGCAGCCGGTCTGGTGACCTTTCCGACGCTGGGGCAAGCCCTTGTTGCGCCGCTGCTCTATTTGTTCTTCACCACGCTCGAAGGCCATTTCATCACGCCGGCGGTGATGGGCAAGCATCTGTTGCTCAATCCGCTGACCGTCTTTCTGGCGCTGGTGTTCTGGACCTGGCTATGGGGGCCCGTCGGGGCGCTGCTGGCGGTGCCGATCCTGATCGTCACGATGATCGTTATCAACCATATCTTCCCGACCGAGGAAGCCACCTTACCCGGCTAAAAGAATGTGCAGCAAACGGGCCGCGCTCTGGCGCGCTCGGCTCGTCCGGGCTAGACAGAAGCGGGGATCGCCGGGGGCGTTATGACATTTGCCACTTTCGCGCAGGACATCATCGGCTTCGTCCGCGAGCATCAAATCTGGGGTCCGCCGATTGTCTTTGCGCTCGCCTTCGGGGAATCCCTGGCGTTCGTTTCCCTGTTCATTCCAGCCTGGGCGATCCTGGTCGGCATCGGCGCGCTCATCAACGCGTCCGGGATTCCATTCTGGCCCATTCTGGTCGCCGCGGCGCTCGGCGCTGCCGCCGGCGACTGGCTCTCCTATTGGGTCGGCATCACCTTCAAGGAGCCGATCGCGCATGTCTGGCCGCTGTCGAAACATCCCGACTTGCTGCCGCGCGGCCATGCCTTCATGGAGCATTGGGGAGTTTTGGGGATTTTCATCGGCCGCTTCTTCGGACCGTTGCGGGCTTCGGTGCCGCTGATCGCGGGGATTCTGGAGATGAATTATTGGCACTTTCAGATCGCCAATGTCACCTCGGCATTTGTCTGGGCCTGGGTGCTTTTGATTTTCGGCGATTTCGGATTCGATATTTTTAAATGGTTCACCTGAAACCCGCTCCGCCGGCAGGCACGCAGGCGTCCGGCTTCTATCGCTACAAGGTCGGCGATTATGAGATCACCGTCGTCACCGATGGCGCGACGACGCGGCCGCTGGACGACAAGTTCATTCTCAACGCAAAGAAAGAAGACGTGAATGCCGCGCTGGCGGCCGCCTTCATGGAGAAGGACAAGGTCAC
The DNA here is from genome assembly GCA_035699705.1 of Xanthobacteraceae bacterium. Lineage (GTDB taxonomy): Bacteria > Pseudomonadota > Alphaproteobacteria > Rhizobiales > Xanthobacteraceae > CANKHA01. The sequence continues at coordinate 1,143 of DASSPI010000186.1, read as the reverse complement.
CATCCGCTATTCGCCGGTCGTGGTGAACACCGGTTCCCGGCTGATCGTGATCGACACCGGAACGGGCGAGGCCAATTTCGAGCGAAGCAAAGGCGCTGCCGGCCAGTTCCAGAACAACTTGAAAGCCGCCGGCATCGACCGCAATGCGGTGGACATGGTGGTGATCTCGCATTTCCACACCGATCACATCAACGGGCTGCTGACCGCCGACAACAAGCCGGCCTTCGCCAATGCGGAGATTTTGGTGCCGGCGGCGGAATGGAAATATTTCACCGACGAAGGCGAGATGAGCCGCGCGCCCGCCGGCCGCATGCAGGAGATTTTCCAAAACGTAAAGCGGGTGTTCGACGCCCTCGGCCGGAAAGTGACGCCCTATGAGGCGGGCAAGGAAGTCGCCCCCGGGATCACGGCGGTGGCGACTTATGGCCACTCGGCGGGCCACACCTCGCACCTGATCGCATCGGGCTCCGGCAAGGTCTTTGTGCAGGCCGACGTCACCAACCTGCCGCAGCTTTTCGTGCGCAATCCGGGCTGGCATGCTTCCTTCGATCAGGATCCGAAGATGGCCGAAGAGGTACGCCGCAAGGTTTACGACATGCTGGCGGCGGAGAAGATGATGGTGCAGGGATTCCATTATCCCTTCCCGGCGCTGGCCTATGTGGAGAAGACCGCGACCGGCTACCGCGAAATTCCGGTGCCCTGGAGCCCGACGCTTTAGCTCAGCCGCCGACGAGAGAAGACTCTGCCTGGCTTCACGCCCGGCAGGTGGCAACGCCCAGTCCCTCTTGCTTACTTGAACGCGTCGGCGCCGGCCTGCGCCACCGCATCGTCCGCTCCGCCGGACACTCCGATCGCGCCGATGATCTTGCCGCCCACAACGATCGGTACCCCGCCGTCGGACGCGACCGCGCCCTCTAATGCCATCGGAGACAGGTCGCCCTGGGCAACTCGATCCCGGAAGCTTTTGGTCGAACGACGGAAGAGCGCAGCCGATGCGGCCTTGGATTGCGCAATCTTGATCGAAGCATATTGGGTGCCGTCCATCCTCAGGAAATAGACGAGGTCTCCGGATGGCTCCACAACGGCAATTGCCATGTTCATGTTTCTCTTCTTCGATTCCGCCTCGGCGGCGTCGGCGACGCG
>DASSPI010000185.1:0-40979 GCA_035699705.1 Xanthobacteraceae bacterium | reverse complement strand
TGGCGGCGGCGACGATGGCCTGGCCGGCGGAGTAAAGTTCTGTCCGTCGTTGTTCGATTGGCCGGTCGTATTTTCGTTATTTGTATTGGCCTGGCTGGTAGCCACGCCCTTACCCGGTTTGATCTTGCTCAAGTCAAACTTTTGAAACCGAAGCTGACCGCCCCGGTTAAGGACGAAGCCGTCTCCCTTTATGCTGAGCTCGATTGTCTTGTTATCAGACGTCCGCGCGAACATGGATCCGTCAATAAGAATAGCTGTCAGCGTGTCATTCTCGAGCAGGATATCGAAAATCGTGCCGCGAACGCCAAGCGTGCCGGCGGGCGTTTTGATCTGATAACTGCTCGACTGCTGGACGCCGGAAATGAACCGGAACGCGCCCTTGGTTGCATTGAGGACAACCTCGCCGGCGCCCCTCGCGGGATCGAATACATATTTGTCGAGCCTGACCTCCGATCCGGGGCCGACGCTCAGGCTGGTCTGATCTCGGAAAAGAAGTTGCGCATTGCTGTCGTCGCCGGTGCGCACGACCTCATTGGTAAACACGTCGCTGCCGACCGATAAGGTCCGGGTGGCGCCGCCGTTTACTCCCTCGACGCGCTGATTGACTGCCGAAGCGACGCCGATCTTGTCGGCATAAGCTGAAGGTGATTGCAGGAGATATCCCGCAATCACAAGGGACGAGACCGTCCCGAGCCATGCCCCCCGACGCCGCATTTTGCCCTGCTTCCCGCCAAATGGACGGCCACGCTGCGCGCGCTGGAATAGGAATACCGCTAAAAAATCTGACGTGCAGCGCCCCAGCTTTAGAGTTTTTTAACAGTAATTCCGGGTCCAGGCAAATCGAAAGCACGGCAAAAGCAGGAGAAAGTAAACCACGGGAACTGCAAGGTTTTCCTTTGTCCGGTGGCCTGCCTGCTATTCTGGCGGCTGGCCGCCTCCTAAGGACGCGGACGACATCGGAACCGCCGACTTGTTGCGAACTTGGAGTACGTTAGCAGCCGTTACGGTCTCCAGGTTATCCCTATTGTTCATGCGTCCAGCCCCCTGCGGCTTTCGCCTGCGGCCGTGAGATGCTAGCGTTAAGCTGGGATGTGGTAAATCTGGGGGGTTACCGGCCGATGCTCCGCATTGCGCCGGCACGACAGATGCGAACAGCGTTCAGCATTATTCTTTTGTCCTTGTTGGCCCTGCCCTTGATTGGCGAGAGCCGCGCTGACGAATTGTCCGATCTCAACGCGATGATTCTCAAGGACCCGGGAAATATCGAACTGAACTTGCGTTACGCCCGGCTCGCCGAGCAAAAAGGCGAGCTCAAGAAAGCGCTCTCCGCCTACGAGCGCGTTACGGTCAACAGTCCGCTGAATTATGAGGCGCAGGAGGGATTCCGGCGCATCGTCCGCAAGCTGCAGCCCGATAGCACGCGTGTCAGTCTTGAATTGGGCGGTGGTTGGGAGTCCAACCCCGCGCGCGATGCGCGTCACGACAAGTCCGATTGGCTCGCGCTCGTGCGCGCGGAGGTGAGAGACGAGCGCAGGTTCGGCGACGTGAGTTGGCGTACCGTCGGCAGCGCCATCGGCGAATTTTACCGCGACCAAGGCAACGCCGTGAACTACGCGGCGGCCGGCGCGGTGACGGGCCCGATATGGGACGTGACGCCGCAATTTGCCTTGCATACGGCGGTCGGCGGCGGCGCCGCGCTGTATGGCGAGCATAAGCTTTACGAAGAGATCGTCGCGGCCTTCACCCTGGAGAGCGGCTTCTGGAACGGCGTGCAGACCGGCCGGCTGCGTATAGGCCACCGCGGCTATGATGAATTCTACGGCGGGTCCGATGGCATCTATGCCGACGTCTCGGAGAGATTTGGCTTTATCGGCGTGCTGCAGAAAAACGACATTGTGGCCGTGATGCCGTGGTTCCGTTGGAGCGACATCGCCGGCACACCACTGAACCTTCCTTTTGAAGAAACCCAGCCCGGCCGCTATTGGGAAACCGGCCTGCGCGGCGAATATTACCGCCCGTTGGCGCCCTGGATCGTCGTCGGGGCATCGATGTCGGCCAGTTACCGCGAGTATTCCGACATCACGAGGTTAGCAAGCGGCACTCCGGTCTTGCGGCGGGACAGGACCTACATCCCTGCCGTGGCGGTCATCTTTCCCAAGCTGCTATGGGACACCGCCGACCTGCGTGTCGATTACCGATACGAGGACAACCGTTCGAACGTCGCCTTCGACACGTTCGTCAATCACCAGGTCACGAGCAGCGCGATCTTCCGGTTCTAGGCACCGCCTGGCGGCGCAACCTTCCCACCGGCGCGCCGGATGAAGAAGGCGGCCGCGGCGGCCGCCCGATCAGAGAGGCGGGAAGCATGAGCGCATCGCACTGGAGGGCCCTGCATTCCGCTGCCGACGCGATCGTAAATGTCTTAAGCCGCGGCGCGCCGCAGGCCACCAGCTGACTTATCATGCGGCAGGGCAGCGCTGAATCAGGGGGCGGTCATGGCCAGCGATGAAACCTGGGTAGATATCGGCGCTGCGGACGTTCTTTCCGCGCTGCCCTTGCAGCGCCTTCAGGTCAGGCATCTCGCGCTCGCCATCTCCTTCAAGGATGGGCAATTCGGCGTCGTCTCCAACACCTGCAATCACGCGGGAGGCCCGCTCAGCGACGGCCGGCTCGACGAGGGCGGCTATATCTCGTGCCCCTGGCACGGATGGAAATTCCATCGCTGCAGCGGTCTCGGCGAGCCCGGCTTCGAGGAGGACCGCGTTCCGTCCTTCCCGGTGAAGACCGAAAACGGGCGTGTGCTGGTCGATCTCGCCCATGCCAGCAAGCGCAACGCCAAGCCGCATGCGCCGCATCCGCTGGAACGCAAGGTCGAGCGCCGTCCGGGCCCGCCGCGCCTTGTGGGAATTTCCACCACCGCGATGGACGCCGCCAATCCGCGCTTTTCCGGCTCCGACCATCTGCTGATGCATGCGTTGAAAGAGGCCCAGCAGCTTGGCGCGGAGACGCAGCTGATCAAGCTCAACGAGCTGAAATTCCGGACCTGCGAAGGCTATTATTCCAAGGCCGCCGAAGCCTGCACCTGGCCGTGTTCGATCACCCAGATGGATCCGAATGACGAGATGGACCGCGTCTACGAGGCGCTGGTGCATTGGGCCGACGCCGTCGTCGTCGCCACGCCGATCCGCTGGGGTGCCGCCTCCTCGCTCTATTTCAAGATGGCGGAGCGGCTGAACTGCGTGCAGAACGCCATCACGCTGCGCAACAACGTGCTGATCCGCAACAAGGTCGCGGGCTTCATCATCGTCGGCGGCCAGGACAATATCCAGGCGGTGGCGGGACAGATGCTCGGCTTCTTCGCCGAGCTCGGCTTCATCTTCCCGCAATTTCCCTTTATCGCCCATTCGCGCGGCTGGTCGGCCGAAGACATGGAGCGCAATGTGGACGTCGTGCGCGACTCCAAGGAACTGGCGGAAGGCGCCGCCATGCTGACGCAGCGCTGTCTGCAATTGGCGAAGGACCTGATCGCGCAGGGCGAGGCGCCGCACTCGATCGAGCGCGGCGGCCGCAAGGCGCACCTGCTGGATACTCAGATCCCCAGGTAACGGTGCTGGATATCCGGCGCCGCGGCCAGCTCATGCGAGCTGCCGCTCCAGACGATGCGTCCGCGTTCGATCAGATAGTGCCGGTCGGCAAGGCGGATGAGCGCTTCCACGTTCTTGTCGATGATCAGGATGGAGAGTCCCTCTGCCTTGAGCTGGGCAAGGCAGCGCCAGATTTCCATCCGAATGAGCGGCGCAAGGCCTTCGGTGGCCTCGTCGAGAATGAGCAGGCGCGGATGGGTCATCAGCGCGCGTCCGACCGCCAGCATCTGCTGCTCGCCGCCCGAGAGCTGAATGCCCATCCGGTCCTGCAGCGCTTCCAGTTGCGGGAAGAGCTGGTAAACGCGGGGCAGCGACCACGGTTTTGCGCCGTGGGATCGCTGCGCCGCGGCGGCCACCAGATTTTCCCTCACCGTGAGATTGGGGAAAATCTGCCGGCCTTCCGGCACCAGGCCGATGCCGAGCTGCGCGACCCGGAATGAAGCCAGCCCGCGGATTTCCCGGCCGTCGAAACGCACCGAGCCCGCTTTCGCGCGGGTCAGCCCCATGATCGAGCGGACGGTCGTGGTCTTTCCCATGCCGTTACGGCCCATCAGGGTGATGACTTCGCCGCGCCCGACGGCGAGCGAAACGCCGAACAGGACCTGGCTCAGGCCATAGCGCGTTTCCACTTCGCTGAGTTCCAGCAGCGCGTTAGACATCGGCCAGCCCCGCGGCATCGTTCTCGCCCAGATAGGCCTGGCGCACCTGCGCATTCGCCCGGATCGCTTCCGGCGCGCCGGTGGCGATCACGCGGCCATAGACCAGCACGCTGAGCCGGTCGGCCAGCGCGAAGACCGCTTCCATATCATGCTCGACCAAGACGATGGTGTATTGGCGCTTGAGCTCGCGCAGCAGCGCCAGCATGCGGGCGGATTCGTTCGGGCCGAGCCCCGCCATCGGCTCGTCGAGCAGCAGCAGGCGCGGCGCGGTGGCGAGCGCCATCGCGATCTCGATCTGCCGGTGCTCGCCGTGGCTGAGGCGGGAAACCTGCGCCTCGGCGCGGTCGAGCATGCCGACGCGGTCGAGCGCCGCCCGCGCCGCCTCGCGCAGCCCGCGCTCCCCCCGCGCGGCTTTCCAGAAGCGGAAGGAATGACCGGCATGGGCTTGCGCGGCAAGCGCGACATTGTCCAGCGCGGTGAATTCCGGAAAGAGTGAAGTGATCTGGAACGAACGCGCAAGCCCCAGCAGGCTGCGGCGCCAGACCGGCAGCGCGGTGACATCCGCGCCGGCGAAGATGATCCGTCCGGCATCGGGCGCGAGCTCACCGGCCAGCTGGCCGATCAGCGTGGTTTTGCCCGCGCCATTCGGCCCGATCACCGCGTGCAGCTCGCCCTCGGGAATATCGAGCGAGACCTCGTCGGAGGCGATCACGCCGCCGAAGCGCTTGTTCAGGCGATCGATCTGCAGCAGCGTTTCAGCCACGGTCGGCCCTCGTCAGTGCGCCATAAATGCCGCCGCGGGCGAACAGCACGACCGCCAGCAGCATCGGCCCCAGCACGATCTGCCAATATTCCGCCGCGCGCAGGGCCGGCTCGCCGAACAGCGGAAAGCCGAGCCGCCCGATCAGCAGCGGCAGCGTCTCCTCCAGCACCAGCAGTGCCACCGCGCCGATGGTCGGGCCGAAGACCGAACCCATGCCGCCGAGCACGACCATGACGATGAGGTCGCCCGAGCGCGTCCAATGCATCATCGCCGGACTGATGAAATTGGTGAAATTGGCGAGCAGCGCCCCGGCCAGCCCGCACAGCGCCCCGGCGATGACGAAGCAGACCAGCCGATAGCGATAGGTGGGAAAGCCGACCGAGCGCATGCGGCGCTCGTTTGAGCGCGCGCCGCGGATCACCATGCCGAAACGCGAATTGACCAGCCGCCAGACCAGATAAATCGCGCCGAGCAGCAGCGCGAGACAGACGTAGTAGAACACCGTGCGGTTGGAGAGCTCGAGCAATCCGGCAAACTGGCTGCGCCGGTAGATGGTCAGGCCGTCGTCGGCGCCGTAGCGGCTGAGGCTGACGGCGACGTAATAGACCATCTGCGCGAAAGCGAGCGTGATCATGATGAAATAGACGCCGCGCGTGCGCAGCGACAAGGCGCCGATGGCGAGCGCGAACAGCGCCGAGATCAGGATCGCCAGCGGCCATTGCACGAAGCCTGAGGCAATTCCCTCATAGGCCAGGATGCCGACCACGTAGCCGCCGACGCCGAGATAAGCGGCATGGCCGAAGCTAACCATGCCGCCGAAGCCCATGATCAGATTCAGGCTGGTGGCGGCGAGCGCGAGAATGAGGATGCGGGTGAAGAGCGTGAGCAGGAAGCTGTTGCCGCTCAGCCCGGTGTAAAGCGGCAAGGCCAGCAGGAAGGCGACCAGCGCCGCAATGAAAATATTGCGCGCGGTGAAAAACCCGGTCATCGGCTGGCCGCCGGGAACAGCCCTCCAGGGCGCAGAACCAGCACCGCCGCCATCAAGACGTAAATCAGCATCGAGGACAGCGCCGGGGCGGCGGTCGAGGCGGCGGCGGAACTGAGAAAAAGCCTGAGCAGATCCGGCAGGAAAGCGCGGCCCAGCGTATCGACCAGGCCGACGAAGATCGACGCCACCAGCGCGCCGCGGATGGAGCCGATGCCGCCGATGATGATGACCACGAAAGCGACGATCAGGATATTCTCGCCCATGCCGATATAGGCGGTCTGGATCTGCGCCTGCATGATGCCGGCGAGGCCCGCGAGCACGGCGCCGAGGCCAAAGACCAGCGTGTAGAGCAGATTGATGTTGATGCCGAGCGCTCCCACCATCTCGCGGTTGGACGCGCCGGCGCGGATCAGCATGCCGATGCGCGTGCGCATCACCAAGACATAGAGCAGCGCCGCGACAGCCAGCGCGACCACGATGATGCTGAAGCGATAGGCCGAATAAGGCACGCCCGGCAGGATTTCGATCGAGCGGTTGAGGAAGGCCGGGGGCACCAGATTCATGCCGCCCGGCCCCCAGACCAGCCGGACCAATTCATTGAAGAACAAAATAAGCCCGAAGGTGCCGAGCACATGGTCGAGATGATCGCGCCCATAGAGCCGGCGCATCGCCACCATCTCCACGATCATGCCGACGATGAGGGTGGCGCCGAGCCCCATGAGCACGCCGAGCAGGAAGCTGTCGGTCAAGGCGGCGAAGGTGGCGGCGAAATACGCGCCCAGCATGTAAAGCGAGCCATGCGCCAGATTCACCAGGTCCATGATGCCGAAGACCAGCGTCAGCCCGGCGGCCAACAGGAACAGCAGCAGGCCGAACTGCAGCCCGTTCAGGCATTGCTCGATGAAAAGGAGCCACATGGCGATGAAAGCGCGCGGAGGCGCCACTCCTCCCTTGCTGGCAAAGGACGGCCGGCGAAGCCGTGCGCCGTGCCGTCCTTCGCCTTACGCCGTTACTTCATCTGGCATTTCGCCTGGTAACGATCCTGATCGTTTTCCACGATCGTGGCGACCGTCTTCAGCACGTATTCCTCGCCCTGCTTCACCACGTCCTGCAAATAGAAATTCTGGATCGGCATATGGTTGGGACCGAATTTGAAATTGCCGCGCACCGATTTGAAATTCGCCTTTTCCATCGCCTTGCGCATCTCTTCCTTCTTGCTGGTGTCGCCTTTCACCGCTGCCACGGCCGAGTCGATCAGGCTGGCGGCATCGTAGGCCTGCGCGCCGTAAAAGGAAGGCCCGGTTTTATGCTTGGCCTTGTAGTCGGCGACGAATCTCTTGTTCTGCTCGTTCGGCAGGTCGTTGACCCACTGCTGCGCACCGGGCACGCCGAGCGCGAGTTCCTTCTGCCGCGGCAGCGTGGTCTCGTCGATGGTGAAGGCGGTGTAGAGCGGGATCTGGCCCTTGAGGCCGGCCTGCGCATATTGGTTCAGGAACTGCACGCCGGCTGCGCCGGGATAGAAGACGAAAATGGCATCCGGCTTGGCCGCCCGCGCCTTCGACAGCTCGGCGGAAAAATCAAGCTGGTCGGGCCACTTGGTCAATTCCTCGCCGACGATCTTGCCGTTGAAAGTGAATTTCACACCGGAGAGCATGTCCCTGCCCGCGGCATAATTCGGCCCGATCAGGAAGGCGGTCTTCACCCCCTTCTGGTTCATGTAGTGGCCGATCGCCTGCGGCGTCTGATCGTTCTGCCAGGAGGTGGAGAAGACGTAAGGCGAGCACAACTCGCCGGCGAGCTGCGATGGCCCGGCATTGGCGGTGATCAGGAAGGTCTTGGAGTCGACGGCGGGCCGCAGCGAAGCCAGCAGCACGTTCGACCAGATATAACCGACGAGGAAATCGACCTTGTCGGACTCGATCAACTTCTGCGTCTTCTGCACACCGACTTCCGGCTTCTGCTGATCGTCCTCATAGATGACCTCCACCGGCTGGCCGCCGATCTTGCGACCGAGATGATCGAGCGCGACCTCAAACGAGTTGCGCATGTCGTTGCCGATCACGGCGGTCGGGCCGCTGAAGGTGCTGATGAAGCCGATCTTGACCGGTTTGCCCTGACCGGCGGCGGGCCCTGCGGCGAGCGTCAACAGCGCCGTCACGGCAAGCAATTTTCTCCGCATACTCAAGCCTTTCAATGGGTTATTGCCTGTTCCGGACGAATGTTACCGGATTGCCGAAAAGGCCAAAAGTGCGTTGTTAGTCGCATGCGGCGGCCCGCAGGTCGCCGTATCGAGCCGGCGCTTTTCGCCGCAGTCATTCCACCGGCTGGCCGTGGGCGGCAGCATACTCCGCATTCTTCTTGGCGCGCTTGTTTTCGCGGGTGGAGTAAAGGATGTGCTGGTTGGCATCCTTGTGGCCGGAGCGCGTGCCCATCATCACCATGGGCCCGTCGCCGGTGTTGTCGAGCTGGTAGAACGAGCCGCCGGTGATCAGCGCCGACATGCCCGGGGTCATCACCACCTTGCCGCCGTCGGGAAACGACATGGTGCATTCGCCGGCAATCATGTGAAAGGTCTGGTCGCCGTTATGGCAATGCATCTCGTCTCGCCGGCCCGGCTCGTAATAGATCAGCCAGCTGTGCAGCTTGCGCGTGCTCATCAACACGGTGCGCTTCCTGTTGGTGAAGGCGACTTCTTTCGGGTTGATGATCTCGATCCCCATTGCTTTCCTCCGTCAGATGATTTTTGCGCACGCGTGTGCCTGTTATCCGGCGTTCGGTCGTAGCTTGTCAGGTTGCTGAACTCAAGCCGGCTGCCCGCCGACCGCGGCGCTCCCCTGCTCGATCGCCTCCGGCTGCTCATTCGGCCGGCAGGCCATGTTTCTCCCGCATTGCTTTCATGTGCTTGTCGACGCGCCCGGCGTTTTTCACCATGCCATGCACGAGATTGGTCATGTTCTGCGCCGAGGTAGAGCCGAAATCCTCGCCGAACTGCAACTTCGCCTGCCGGATGAATTCAGGATCCTGCACCGCCCGGTTGAACGCGGTCCTGTAGGCCTGCAGCACGGGTTCGGGCGTGCCGGCCGGCAGCGCGAACCATTTGTCGATGTATTGGGTCTGCAGCCAGGCCAGGAGAATCTCGGCGTCGCTGGCCGACAGCTTTGACGTAATCAGGTCGGCGAACACCTTGGTGTTCGGAAAAGCGATCCGCGGCACGAACTTGCCGTTCTCGTTCAGGTCGCCAAGCTGGGTGAAAGCCGCGAAGGCGGGATTATCCAGCAACGGCTTGAGCTGCGCGGTGCTCGATGAGGCCATGCAATCCGCCTCGCCGTTCATGGCGGCCAGGATCATGGCGGGCGTGCCGCTATAGCCGATCACGAATTTGACGTTCCAGCCGAGATATTCCTTGCCCCAGAGCGCCATCTGCGGACCGGTGCTGGCGCCGGCCACCGCCGGAACCACGACCGGCTTGGCGCCGGGGTTGCTGAGCCGCTCGATCGCTTCCTTGCGGAAGACAAAGACGGTGCCGCCGCGATTGACGCCGCCGATATAGTTGAAGCTGAGCGGATCGTATTCGATTGCCGACTGGCTTCGACCGGCCGGATCGAAATGGCCCTGGCTGCCGCCGGCAAAGCCCAGACCGTCGGGCTTCACCTGCGTGGCGAAATAGTTCAGCGCCTTGACGCCCTGCCCGCCGGGAATGTTGCGGTAGACGATGGTCGGCTTACCGGGAAGATATTTGGCGACGAAGTCGCCGATCAGCCGCGACGACAGGTCGGTGCCGCCGCCCGGCGACGACCCGATGAACATGTCGATCTTCTTGCCGGCAAAGGAAACTTCCTGCGCTTTGGCAGGAAGAGCAAAAGCAAGCGCCGCAAGGCCGGCCAGGACGGCAGCCTTGCGGCCAGAACTCACTTTCAGCATCTAACCGGCCCTCCCTTTAGTTCGGGACGTGGCGGTTGCGGCCTCTTGCGGACCGCTTTTCTGCCGGCCCCGTCAGCGCGCGATCGGCAAAAGTGGATAGCGATTTTGCGGCGCAATCAAGCTTGCGCAGATTGCGTAGACTGAAAACCGGTTCCCATCCCGGATCAAGTCCGCGACAGGCTTTTTCGGGATCACGCGCTAGCCCCCATGTCCGTTCAGCAGGTGCGGATGATCCTTGTAGAGATTCTTGACGAACCCGCTGTCGTCGATCTCGCGCAGGAAGTTCATGTTCCACAGCGCCAGCGGATGGATCTTCGCAGCGTCGCCGTTCTTCTCATCCTGCTTCAACGCCTCCTGATAGACGTTGAAGACCGCGGGCAGGCTTGGATAGAGCCTCGGCTCCAGCCGCGGTGCGAGATCGTCGTAAACCTTGGTCGCCATATCGAGATCGAGATCGCCTTCTTTCTTATGCTTCTGCATCAGAATCTTGATCGTCTCGTCGCGGTGGATCTTGAAATAGGCGATGCCTTCCAGCACCGACTTGAGCACGCGCTTCACGACGTCCGGACGCTCCGTCACCATCTTCGCCGATGACGAAACGGTCATGAAGAAGATCATGTCCTGGGCCGGAATATCGATCACCTTCAGGCCCATGCGGCGCGCCTGTTCGGTGCGCGGCTGATTGACGAAGGCGGCGTCGACGTCGCTGTCGGCCACCATGTTGAGGAGGCTCTTGCCTTTCACTTTCTTGGCGCCATCCGGGCTTTCGTCCCGCACTTCCGTCACCAGCTCGACCTGGTCGGTATCCGGATTGAGACCGGCCTGCTTCAGATAGAGCCAGGTATTCAGGCCGGGATGCCGGCCGCGGTTGCCGAATTTGCGGCCGCGGACGTCTTCCAGCTTGTTGATGCCGGCGTCCGGGCGCGTGATCAGGAAGAGGTTATTCTTGCTCACCGTCTGGCCGAGATATTGCCAGGTGTCGCCCTTGGCGCGCGCGGCATAGGTGGAAACGTGATTGCCGGATACGAACTCGACCTCGCCCTTGGGGACGAGATCGTGGGCATCGCCGCGGCTGATGATCTTGTCGAATTCGACCTGGAGACCATTCCGTTCCCAAGCGCCCGTTTCATTGATCACATGCATCAGAGCCAAGTGGCTCGATGAGCGATAGGGAAAGTGAATATGGTCCATTCCTCGACTCCTCCTTGATTGTATCGGGACGTTGCCCCCGAAGATTCGTTATTGCCCCTTAAAAACTGGCGCCCGTTTTCAGGGCGCCGGCTTCCCCCGACCCACTACGGAACGATCAGTTGCACCGAACTCCGTTGGCTTCCTTGGCGTCGCCCATGAACTCGATGCTGCACTCCATTCCCGCCTTCAGCTGGTCGCGCGGCACCTTCTGGCCGGCGATGGTCACGTTGGTACGGCTGCTGCTGACATCCAGTTTCTTGACGCTGCCGTCGACGGAGAACTCGATCTCGCGGCCGCCATTGCCGACCGCGGTCAGCTTGGCCTTCACCGCCGGGACATCCGCCTTGTCGAAGCCCTTCTCCTTCGCCATCTTGGCGAGTTCCTCGTCGGTGAGCGGTTCGGCCGGCAGCCCGTGCTTGATCTTGAGCTCATCCATATAAGCGACGATCTCGGTGCGCGGATAAGCCGTCCGCTGCACCAGCTCCTGCTGCTTCTCGCCCGGCATCGGCTGGAAGTCCTCGCTGAACAGCGTCTTGCCTTGCTTGAGGAAGTCCGGATCCTTCATCATCTTGGCCCAGGCCGCGCGATAGGTGTCGACGATCGCCGTCGGCGTGCCCGGCGGCAGCGCATACCACTTGTCGATGTCGTTGAGCGCGGTCCAGAATTCGAAGGCTTCCTGCGGCAATCCGGAGGTCTTTCCCTCCATCATCTTCGGGAAAGGCGGGATATTTTCGAAGCCGCTGCGCGCTTCGTCGTTGGCTCCGCTCTCGCCGCCGCCCAGCTGCGCCAGGCCGACGAAGTCGCCGGTGGCGAACATCTCCTTCAGCAGCGAGAGATTGGACGTGCCCATCATGTGGGTTTCACCGCGGCGCACCGCGAGCAGCATGAAGCTCGTGCCGGGATAGCCGACGACGAATTTGATGTTCCAGCCCAGGTGCTCTTTCCCGAAGGTGATCATCTGCTCCCAGCTGCGATTGCCGTCGAGCACGCCGACGACCACCGGCGGCTTGGACTTGTCGGTGAGGTCCTTCAGCTTTTCCTTGCGGATGAAGACGATGGAGCCGCCGCGCGAGACGCCGCCGAAGAAATGGAACTTGGTCGGATTGTATTCCACCACGCTCTTGCGCAGTGCCTGCGGGTCGGTATGCGAGCTCGAGCCGCCGGCCCAGGTCAGACCATCCGGCTTGGCCTTGGCGAAAAAGTTCAAACCCTTGGTGCCATGTCCGCCAGGAATGTTGCGGTACCGCATGGTTGGATTACCCGGCAGGTATTTTTCCAGGTAGGAGCCCACCAGCCGCGTGGTCCCGTCGGTGCCGCCGCCGGCGGCCGATCCCATGATGACGTCGATGGTCTTGCCCTTGAAGGAAACCTGCGCGCCGGCGAAACCGGTGCCGGCCAGCAAGGCGCCTCCACAGAGAAGAGCAAAAGCGGCGCTCCTCAAGGTGGTCTGTACTCCTGACGACATGGCTTTCTCCCTGAATTCAGCGTGTGCGTCGTTGTCCCGACGTCGCGCCCTTGATCTTTTGCGCCTGTGCCCGCGCCCTACCCGGCCTTCGGTCCCTCCGGATCGGAGCGCCTGCACTGGGTCGCGGCTTCGCCCGAGCATAGCATACGGGCGCTTTATGCAAAAACATGAATGTGTTTCGATTTATGCATCCGACCCCTGCCGGCCGTCAACTTCGAAACAGGTTGAGGAAACTGTTGAGGATATTGAGCAGGCCGTCGCCGATGAAGTCGTCGATCGGGTTGGGCCATACCGCCCCGACGAAATAATCGAAAATCCCGAATACCAGCAGGACGCCGGCGACCGAGATATAGAGCGAGTTCCGGAGCGTCGCGCCATAAATGTAGCCGAAGACCAGCGGGTATATTACGAAGGTCAGATGGAAGCCGATCACGGCACAGCTGGCGACCAGGCCCGCCAGCCAGAGCCAGGCGCGGAACTCCAGGATGTTTTCAGCCCGCGTGAACGGCACCGCGGCCTGCCCAGCCAGCCTCAGCTGCCGCATGGTCATAATGTCGCGGACGATCTGGATCGAGGTCAGGAACAGGCCAAGTCCGGCGATGAAATAAACCGGCAGCGAGGCGCGCAGCGGCCACTTCGTCCCCATCACGATCATGAAGATGAAAATCCCAATCAGCGCGGTGCCGATGACGAGGCTGCCCTTTTCCTGCGAGCGGACGAGCTCATGCAGCACGTCCATGTCCATCATCTTCCGGCTCTGGATGTAATTCCGGATGAAGGGATAGGCGACGGTCACCACGATCAGCAGCCCAAGGACGATGACGCTCGGGAAGGTCATCCATTCCAGGCCGTAGCGGTCGACCGACAGCCAGAGATATTGCTGCACCTGCGCGCCGAGCACGACCGCCACCAGCAACGGCGGACGCGGCCAGCCATATCGGCGCATGATGATGCCCAGCGCAGAGAATATCAGCAGCGTGACCAGGTCGTACATGTCCAGCTCGTTGCCGTATGCGCCAACGATGCAGAACAGGAAGACCGACGGGATCATGTAGTAATAGGGGACCATGCAGGCTTTGCAGAACTGCTTGACGAAAATCATCGACAGCAGCGTCGCCACCGTGTTGGCAATCACCAGCGTCCAGATCGTGCCGTACATATACGGCGCCTGATGCGTGAGGATCGCGGTGCCCGGCTGGATGCCGACCGCCGTCATGCCGATCAGGATGATCGCCATCGAGCTGCCGCCCGGAATGCCGAACAGCAGCGTGGGAATCAGGTCGCCGCCTTCCTTGGCGTTATTGGCGCTCTCCGGCGCGATCACGCCGCGAATATCGCCCTTGCCGAAATTTTCGGTGTTCTTCTCGGTCTGCATGGCATGGGCATAGGCGAACCAGTCGGCCACTGAGCTGCCGAGGCCCGGCAGCACGCCCACCCAGACGCCGACGATGCTGGAACGCACCACCAGCCACCAGTGCCGGAAGACGTCTTTCACGCCCTCCAGCTGGCCGCCTTTCAGCGGCTCCATTTCCGCGATGCTGGTCTTGCGGCGGAAGATGTCCACCATCTCCGGCACGGCGAACATGCCCATGGCGATGATGATGAGCGAGACGCCGTCCCACAGATAACTGGTGCCGAAGGTGAATCGCTCGATGGCTGTGCGCGCATCGGTGCCGATCAGCGCGATCGACATGCCGACCGTGGCGCTGATCAGGCCCTTCACCGGCTGCTTTCCGCCCAGGATCGCCACCGCGGAAAGGCCCAGCAGCACCATCATCAGGAATTCCGGCGAGCCGAGGCTGAGCACCAGCGGCTTGAAGAACGGCAGCGAGATGATGAAGGCCAGCGCCCCGATAAAGGCGCCGACCAGCGAGCCGAAGAAGGCCGCGCCGAGCGCACGGTTGGCCTGCCCCATCTTCGCCAATGGATAGCCGTCGAGAATGGTTGCCTGCGAGCCCGAGCCGCCGGGCACCCCGATCAGCACCGAGGTGAAGGTATTTGCGGTATTGCCGACCGTCGCGGCGCCAAAGATCAAGGCGATGAAGGCGAAGGGATCCAGCGTCATCGCATAGGGCATCAGCAACGACAGCAGCAGCAGACCGCCGATGCCCGGCGCGGCCGCGAAGAAGCTCGCCACGATCACACCCAGGAACATGAGCAGCAGGGGAAACGGCGCGGTGACTCCGACAAAGCCTTTGGCGATGTCGGCGGGATGAAAGACGTTCAGAAACTCAAGCATTTCCCATTCCCCACGGCCGCCAGACTTGTCCCCGGCGGCGTCCGCATCTTTGGCGCATACAGCTTTAAGCTCGCAAACGACTTACCGTCGCGCTGCAAGGCGGTCAGCGTCAGAACTTCATTGAATCCAAGCGAGCCAGAACGGCTTTCTCGTTCAGTTGCGCTGCGACGAGTCCTAACTGCAACGTCGCTGCGGCGACGGTCGCAAGCGCAACCTCGACTGGCTTACCCATCCCACCCTCGTTTCCCCTCCAGCCGAATTTCAGATCGGCCGTCTGAACCAGTTCCTCGCGTTGTCCTCGAGGATTTTTTTGCGCCCCGCTTCCGAGATGGCGGGATCGAATGCCCAATTGATCGGATCGAATGTCGCGTGCGGCCAGTCCGAGGAATAGAGCAGCATGTCCTCGCCCCGGCACAACTCCATCAGCATCTTAAAATGCTTGGGATCGCGAGGGAAGCATACCGGCTGGCTGGAGAAGCGAATATTGCTGTCGAAATATTCGCTCGGCAGCTTGTTCAGGAACTGCTCGCCGGCTTCCAGCTTGCGCTCGGTAAGCTTGATGTCGCCCGGATGGCTCAAATAGTAGTCGTCCGAACGCGCCATGAATTCCGGCAGCCACCAGAAGCCGCCTTCTTTGATGATCACGCGCAGGGAAGGAAATTTGTCGAACAGGCCCTGGAAAATCATGCTGCCGACATAGGCCATCGAGATCGAGACGGCGGAGATCCCGACCAGTTCGGACCAGGTGCGCGTGCCTTGGTGCAGCGGCGTCATCTGCTGGTAGAAGGTCCCGACATGCGAGGTGACGACGAGGTCGTTATCGACCGCCGCCTGATAGATCGGATCGTGCTTGGCGGTCCCGATCGGCTCGTAATTGCCGCCGAATTCCGTATAGACCGAAACGAAGCCTTGATGCTTGGCCATGCGCGCGATCTCGGCCGCTCCGGCGGCCGGGTCGCGGTGGCTGATCATGATCTCGGCCTTGAGGCGCGGCGTGACCGGCAGCACCTCGGCGGCGAGATAGTCGTTATAGGCGGAAGCGACCGCCGCCAGCATCGCGGGATGGAACATGCTCTGCGGCCGCTGGAACCCCGGGCTCAGGATCACCGTCTCGACCCCGATCTCTTCCATCACCTTCAGCACTTCCGCCGCCGTGCCGGCGCGACCCATGGTCTCCTGCCCGGTGCCTTCGATGCCGATGGCATATTGCGGCGTGTAGTCGCCGCCGACCGGCGGATATTTTGTCAGCTCGGTCCGGAACGGCTCCTTCATGAACTTCCGCAAAACCTGCCAGTCCGGAATGAAATGGAAATCCGTGTCCACGACCTTGTAATTGTGCGCGCGCGGATCGATCGGATTCGGTTTGACGCGCTTGGCCGGCTGGCGGTTCGGGTTGGTCACGATATTCATGTCGATCTCTCGGGTCGGCGACTTGTCGCCATTCAAACGGTTACCACCACATCCTCGCCATCAAGGACGATCGGATAGGTGCGCAGCGTCTGGCGCGGATCGGCTTCGAGCTTGCCATCGCCGAGTTGCCAATTCCAGTGATGCCAGGGGCAACGCACAATGCCGTCTTCCACCACCACCTTGCCCTCGCAGAGCGATGCGCCCTTGTGGGGACAACGATTGGCCACAGCATAAAGTTTTCCCGCCACGCGGAAAATCGCGATGGTGCGGCGACCCGCTTCCACGGCAATGGCCTTCCCTTCCGGGATCTCATCAATCTTGCCAACAACGTATTCTGCCATCTCGTTCGGTTTGCCCCATCGCCGGCCCTGCGAACCGGGTTTTTCAAAATTCGACATCAATTACGAAATTCAATAATCGCAGCTTTTACATCTAAAGTCCAGAGCGGTAACTGTTGCAGGCACCGGTCTGCTGGGGCAAAGTGATCAAGAATTCATCGCGTTTTTCACGCAAGCGGCACAGTGATGGCCGGGCCCGCCCCCTCCAAAAAAACCAAAAGCAAGACGAAAGCAAAAGGCCTGCCGCGTCACGGCAACCGTTCTATCGTCGTGGCCGTCTCGCTTCTGCGCGTGATTGCTTCGCTCGGAAGACCGGCGACGCTGAGCGAAATCGCGTCCGCAGCCGGCATGTCGGCGCCGCGTGCGCATCGTTATCTGCTCGGATTGGCCAATACCCGCCTGGTTGAGCACAGCGCGATCTCCGGACATTACGACCTCGGTTCCGAGATCGTCGAGCTCGGCGTCGCCGCGCTCGGCAGGGTGGACGCCGTGCGTTTCGCCAGCGAGGCACTGGCGCCGCTGGCGGACGAAACCGGCCTTGCGGCCCTCATCGTGGTCTGGGGAACCAACGGGCCGACCGTCATCCGCTGCGAGCAGGCGGGGCTGGTGTCCGCCGTGCGCGTGCGTGAAGGCCGCAATCTCTCGTTGCTCAGCAGCGCGTCAGGCCGAGTCTTTCTTACGTATCTGCCGGAATCCGAGACCGGTCCGTTTGTGGAACGGGAGCTTGCTTTGTCTCCCAAGGGGCGGACCTCGGCCAAAAGCATCGAAGCGATGCAGGCCGAAGTGAGCCGGCATGGACTCGGCCGTGGTCTCGGCGAGGAGACACCCAATATCGCGGCGCTCGCGGCGCCGGTTTTCGGCGCGAATGGCCGGCTGGCGCTTTGCCTCGGCGTGGTATCTGCCATCGGATTCGACACCAGCTATTCCGGCAAGCCGGCGACGGCGTTGAAACGCGCCGCCGCCGATTTGTCCCGCCGGCTTGGCTTCTCCAACGGCGATCACAACACTTAGCGCGCTTTCGCTGGCAACGACGTCGCTGGACATGTCCAGCACGCGCTCCTATTTTGAAAACCGATACCGATTTCGAATTTTAAGGAAGGGCATGCAGCCTCTTGAGGCATTCGACGCCAAGCTGGCCGGCGTGCATATGCGCGGGCAATGGAAGTCGGAAGAATTCCTGCAGCGCGCGATCGGAGGGCCGAAGCCCGCGGGCGTGCCGGCGCTCTGGCGCTGGAGCGAAGTCACCGCGCTGCTCGAGGAGGCCGGCCGGGTCATGCCGGAAGCCATGCAGGCGCGCCGCAGCCTGATCTTCCAGAACCCCGCCCTGCCGCGCGGCACCACGCACACGCTGAACATGGGCGTGCAGATGATCCAGCCCGGCGAGACCGCCTGGGCTCACCGCCACAGCATCGCGGCACTGCGTTTCATCATCCGGGGAAGTCCGAAGCTCTCCACCGTCGTGGACGGCGAGCGCTGCGTGATGGAAGATTACGATCTCGTGCTCACGCCGAACTGGGCCTGGCACGACCACCACAATGAATCCGCGCAGAATGCCTATTGGCTCGATGTGCTCGATGTCGGCCTCGTGCTTGCTCTCAACCAGGCTTTTTACGAGCCCGGCGCCAGCAAGGATCAGCCTCCCGCCGCCGTCTCCACCAGCCCGCATGCGCGCAAGCGCTACCGCTGGAAGGACGTGGAGCCGGAGCTGAAGACGCGGCCGCTCTCGAATTCCGACGGGCGGCTCTACGAATATCTCGACGATTCCGGCGGCCCGGCCCTGCCGACGCTCAGCTGCCAGGTGCAAAGCCTGCCGGCGGGTTTTTCGACGGCAAGCCGCCGGCGCACCTCGAGCGCGGTTTATTTCGTGCTGCGCGGCGAAGGCACCACCGTGGTTGATGGACAGGAGCTTGCCTGGTCGCAAAACGATTGCTTCGCCTTGCCGAACTGGACCTGGCATCAGCATCACAACCGTTCAAAGAGCGGCGATGCGATCCTGTTCTCGGTGCATGACATCCCGGTGCTGCGCGCGATTGGCCTCTACCGCGAAGAGCAGAACGGATAGCGCGATCCGCTGAGCGGGATTTTCGGCAAACCGCCTATTTCTTGGCTTGCTTCGCTTCCGCCTCGGCCTCGGCAAGACCTTTCTTGATCTTGGCGATCACGTCCTTCGGCGTGCTGATCAGGTCTTCGACCACCTTCTTCACCTCTTCGCCGCTGGAAGGCTCGATCTCGAGCTTACGCTCGGTCGCGATCTTCAAGAATTCCGGGTCTTTCATCGTATCGGAGAAGGCCTTGCGCAGCGCGGCCAGCCGGTCGGCTGGAATCCCGGGAGGTGCGGTGACCGGAAAGCCGATCGCGCTGTCGCTCGAAACAAATCGGAAGATCGCTTTCTCCTCCGGAGTCTTGGCGAGATCGAGCAAGAGTGGAACGTCCGGCAAATCCTTCTCCTTGGTCAGCCCGGTCTGCAGCAGGACGTTGACTTTCTTTTCGGCGATCCAGTGCGGCCAGCCGGCCTTCAGCCCGGACCAGACCACGGCGGCGCGGCCATCGACCTCACCGCGCTCCATCGCGAGCTGGATGGTGTTGCCGCCCTGATAGCCGAGCACGACCTTGAACTTGGTGCCCAGGAAGGCATTGATCAGCAGCGGATAGACCGAGTTTCCGCCGGTGGCGCTCAACGCGCCCATCACCACTTCCTTTTTCTTCGCATCCTCCAGCGTCTTCACCCCGCTGCTGTGCCAGGTGATGAATACGGTGGTGGAGGTGTTCATCGCGCCGATCCAGCTGAATTTGGAGAGATCGAATTGAACCTGATCGGGTTCGAACATCTGACGCTGCGGCATGCTCTGGTTGAACATGCCGAACACGGAACCGTCCTTCGGCGCGATCTCCCCGATATATTGCGCCGACTTCACACCCGATGCGCCGGGCATGTTCTCGACCACGAGCGTGGGATTTCCCGGGATGTGGCGGCCCATGAATTGGGCGAGCAAACGGCTGTAGGTGTCGTAGCTGCCGCCGGTATTGGAGCCGACAATGAACTTAACGGTTTTGCCCCGGTAGAACTCCTCCGGCGACTGCGCACGGCCCGGTTGTCCCGCCGCCAGCAGGACCGCACAGATCCCGAGACCGCCCAACAGCAACTTGCGCATTTTTCCTCCGTTTTCCGTGATTTCCTGCCGTCTCGCCTTTGCCGCCGACCCGAAGCATATTAACGGCCGGCCGGCAAAATACGGCAGGCAATCTTCCATTCTGGACAGAATCGAAATGGATTTCAAATTCTGCTTTTGCCTGCTAGAACGCGGCATTATGCTGCCTGGTGTCGTGGTTCAGAAATTCGCTCTTTCTTACCGCAGGTCTTCAAGCGAATTTCTCAACCAAACGACACTAGAACTCTAGGTTTACCAGTGTCCTTGGAATCCGAACTTCGCTAGGCGTGTGCGGCGAAATGGGGCGAACTTCGGATTACGGACACTAGCCGCTGGATATAAAGGACTGGAGAGAATGGCCATCGACAACGCCGCGCTGCGTTATCTGATCGATAGTTACCTGGACTGGAGCAAGCAGCAGGGTATCCCGGTCATCGAAGGCGTCGCGGTCGACCTCAACACCATCGAGACCGCGCCCTGGCAGCGGCTCGGCGGCGGCTGCAAAGCGGCCTTCGTGCATCTGCGCGGCCGCGGCGATTTCCTTTCGCTGCAGGTGATCGATATCCCGCCCGGCGCGCGCACCGACGGGTTGCGCCATCTCTATGACGAGGTTTTCTACGTTCTGTCCGGCAGCGGCAGCGCCACCATCGAAATCGGCGAAGGCCGCAGCAAGAGCTTCGAATGGGGCCCGCGCTCGCTCTTCTCGCCCCCGCTGAACGCGCCCTATCGGCTGTTCAACGCTTCCGGCCGCGAAGGCGCCCGCATCGCGGTGGCCAGCAACCTGGCCTTTCTGATGAACGTCTACCGCAACGAAGCCTTCCTGTTTGACAACAAGACCCCCTTCCCCAACCGCGTCGGCCGCGACGCCTATTACAGCGGCGAAGGCGATTTCCTCCCGCTCGCACCCGGCAAGCATATGTGGGAGACGAATTTCATTCCCGATCTTGGCTCCTTCGAGCTGCCGGAATGGGAAGCGCGCGGCGCCGGCAGCCGCAACATCAAGGTCATCCTGGCCGACAGCCCGATGCATGCACATATCTCGGAGATGCCGGTCGGCACCTACAAGAAGGGGCACCGCCACGGGCCCGGCGCGCATGTCTTCGCCATCAACGGCTCCGGCTACACGCTGATGTGGAAGGAAGGCGACGAAGACTTCGAGCGCCACGAATGGCAGCACGGCTTCGTCTTCGCGCCGCCCGACGGCATGTTCCACCAGCACTTCAACACCGGTCCGCAGCCGGCGCGCTATCTCGCCGTTTCGCTTGGCAGCCATCGCTATCCGGTGCTGGCGCGCAAGGTCGAGCGCAAGAACAAGCCGGAAGCTTCGGTGAACGAAGGCGGCATCCAGATCAACTATGAGGACCAGGACCCGCGCATCCACAGGATCTGGCTGCAGGAACTGGCAAAGACCGGCGTGCCCTCCAAGATGGGCAAGTATTTCGACGAGACCCGCATCCAGAAAGAGCTGGCATGAACGCGCAACCGAAATTCCTGCTCGACCCCTATCTCGAATGGACCGCCAAGGAAGGCATTCCGATCCATGAGGATTTCGGCGTCGACCTGACGGTATGCGACGTCGGCCCCTGGCCCCGGCTCGGCGACAAATGCAGCGGCGCCTTCGTGCATCTCTATGGCCGCGGCGACTGGATGACGATTTTCGTCCTCGAAGTGCCGCCCGGCGGCAGCTCGGCGCCGCAGCAGCATATGTTCGACGAGATCTTCTATGTGCTCGAGGGCAACGGCAGCATGGTCGTGGAACTGCCGGACGGCACCAAGCAGTCGTTCGAGTGGGGCCCGCGCAGCCTGTTCGCGCCGCCGCTGAACTGCAAATACCGCATCTTCAACGCCTCGGGTCAAAAGCCGGCACGGCTCGCCTCCGGCAACGACCTGCGGATCATGATGAACATTCTCAACAACGAGAAGTTCTTCTTCGACAATCCTTATCCGTTCCCCGAGCGCAACTCGCCCGCGGGTTATTACGCCGGCGAAGGCGAGATGACCTCGATCCGCCCCGGCCGGCATCTGTGGGAAACCAATTTCGTGCCCGACCTCGGCGCCTTCGAGCTGAAGGCCTGGGAAGCGCGCGGTGCCGGCTCGTCCAACATCCAGTTTCTGCTGAGCGAAAGCTCGATCGGCGCGCACGTCTCCGAAATGCCGGTCGGCACCTACAAGAAGGGCCATCGCCACGGCCCCGGCCTGCATGTGCTGTTCGTGCACGGCAGCGGTTACAGCCTGCTCTGGTATCACGGCGAGCGCGATTACAAGCGCGTGGAGTGGAAGCACGGCGTGGTGTTCGCGCCGCCGGACGAGATGTTCCATCAGCATTTCGACACCAGCCAGAAGCCCGCGCGCTACCTGGCGCTCGGTTTCGGCAGCAAGCGCTATCCGATCGTGCTGGAACGCCGCATCGGCTCGGAAGGCCGCCGCAGCGACGTCAGCCTGAAAGAAGGCGGCGCGCAGGTCGAATATGCCGATCAGGATCCGCGCATCCACGCCATCTGGCTGGAAGAAATCCGCAAGACCGGCGTGCAGTCGCAGATGGGCAAATATATCGACGAGTCGATCTATTCCCGCTCCGCGGCCGAATAACGCGGCACGACGATAGACGTTGCAGGGAGCGTGAATGTCCAAGAGTCCCGTTGTCTCCGACGAACTCGCGCAGAAATTCGCGACCGAGAAAGATACGCCTTACGAGCGCTGGGTTCGCAGCCAGGGCCTCGACATCAAGCCCGCGATGTATGTCCGCCAGTTGCGGACCATCGAGCTAAAGCCATGGGCGGAGCGCGGCGGCAGCGCCGTCTTCCTCAATCACGAAAGCACGCGCACCACCAACGACGCCTATGTCTGCGAAATCCCGGCCGGCGGCGAACTGAGGCCGCGGCGGCAGATCTTCGACGAGATGATCCTGATCCTGTCCGGGCGCGGCTCGACCACGATCTGGAACGATGCCGGCGACCGCCAGACGTTCGAGTGGAAAGAGAATTCTATTTTCGCGATTCCGATGAATTGCTGGCATCGGCATTTCAACGGTTCGGGTGAGACGCCGGCGCGCTATGTCGCGGTGACCTATTGCCCGCAGGTGCTCAACCTGTTCGGCGAGCCGGACTTTGTCTTCAACAACAAACACGATTTCAAGACCCGCTTTTCCGGCGAGCCCGACTATTTCAGCGCCAAAGGTGAGCAGAAGGGATTTCTGCTGACGACCAACTTTGTTGCCGATGCGGTCAATATTCCGCTGATCACCGCGGCCTCGCGCGGCGGCGGCGGCGGGCATATCCGTTTCAACATGGCGCGCGGCGCGCTGCCGAGCCACATCTCGCAATTCCCGGTCGGCACCTATAAGCGGGCGCATGCGCACGGCTCCGGCGCTTTCGTGATCGTGCTCAGCGGCGAGGGATATTCGCTGATGTGGCATGAGGGCGAGGAGCCGAAGCGCTACGACTGGGAGGTCGGCACGCTGATCGTGCCGCCCGCCGGCATGTATCACCAGCATTTCAACACCGGCACGACGCCCGCGCGCTATCTCGCCTTCCGCAACATCTCGATCCGCAACTCCCAGGGCGTGCCCTATTCCTGGATCAGCCGCCGGCTCGGCGGCTCGCAGATCGACTACGCCGACGAGCCGCAGGTGGTGCGCGATCTGTTTGAAAAGGAAATCGCCGCCCACGGCGTTTCCTCGCGCATGGCGGAAGCCTATGAAAAAGAACTGGAAACGCTGCCGCCGCTGCGCGAAGCCGCCGAGTAAAGCAGGATAAAGAGCAATGGACGTCAAGGTGGACACCAAACCGAACCTGCAGGATCTGCGCACGCATCTGGAGAACCTCCAGAAGCACGACAAGCTCACGCGCATCAGCGTGCCGATCAACAAGGATACCGAGCTGATGCCGCTGGTGCGCTGGCAGTTCCGCGGCCTGCAGCAGGATCAGCGCAAGGGATTCCTGTTCGAGAACGTCACCAACGCGCGCGGCGAGAAACTGAGCGGCAGCGTGGCGGTCAGCATCTATGCCGGCTCGCCGGAAATCTATGCCATCGGCATGAATTGCGAGGTGAAGGACATCCGCAAGCGCTGGCAGGCCGCGCAGGCCGCGCCGCTCAAGCCGGTGGTCGTCGACTACGGCACCGTGCAGGACGAAATCCACATGGGCGACAAGCTGCTGGAGCACGGCGGGCTGGAGGAATTCCCGATTCCGAATTCGACGCCCGGCTTTGACGTCGGCCCCTACACCACCGCGTCCAACTGGGTCACCAAGGACCCGGAAATCGGCTGGATGAATGTCGGCAATTATCGCGGCCAGGTGAAAGGCCCGACCAAGATGGGAGTCTTCATCGGCCCGCGCAAACACGCCTGGAAGCATTGGGACATCATGCGCCAGCGCGGCGAGAAATACGTCGAGGCCGCGCTGGTGATCGGCGGGCCGCCGGTGCTGACTTATCTCTCCGGCTCGCGCACGCCCTATGGCGTGGAGGAATATGCCGTCGCCGGCGCGCTGATCGGCGAGCCGCTCGAGCTGGTCAAATGCAAGACCGTCGATCTGCATGTGCCCGCGCATGCCGAGCTGGTGATCGAAGGCCGCATCTCCACCGAGTATCTCGAGCCGGAAGCGCCGTTCGGCGAGTTCACCGGCTATATGGGCGAGCGCGTCTATAACGCGGTGTTCGAGACCACCGCCATCACCCACCGCAAGAGCCCGATCTTCACCTCCATCATCAGCCAGATGCCGCCCTCCGAAAGCAGCATGTTGAAGAAGATGGGACAGGACAACAGCTATCTGTACTTCCTGCGCAACCACTGCGGCCTGCCCGACGTGGCCGACATCAGCTTCCACGAGATCGCGCTCGAAAGCTGGGCCGTGGTGCAGCTCAAGCGCTGCAATCCGTCGATGGTCTGGCAGACGCTCTACGCCATCGCCGGCCGCAACGCCTCCTCCGGCAAATACGTCATCGCGGTGGACGAGGACATCGACATCAACGATATGGAATCGGTGATCTGGGCGATGAGCTACCGCACGCAGCCGGACCGCGACACCAAGATCCTCGGCAACCGCGCCATCGGCCTAGACCCTTCCGGCCTGCCGCCGCAGGCGGAAATCCGCAACATGACGCAGCAGGCGAATTTCGGCTCGCTGATGCTGATCGATGCCACCCGCAAATGGAATTATCCGCCGGTGTCGCTGCCGGCCAAGCCCTACATGGAACGCGCCAAGGAGATCTGGGAAGAGCTGCAGTTGCCCAAGCTCACCCCGCGGGTGCCGTGGCATGGCTACGAGCTCGGCGACTGGTCCGACCGCGACCGCGAGGAAGCGGAATGGGCGGTGAAGGGCGAATATCACAAGACCGGCGAGCGCGCCGCGAAGGAACGCAAGCCCGCGGGCAAATGAGGTGGTAATGCATCGCCGCGGCACCGGACGTGCTCCCTCTCCCCACGGGAGAGGGGAATTCGCTGCCGCCGCCGTGCACGCATCAGATCATAACGTGACAGGATATTAAGATGGACGACCGCATACAGGTGAAGACCAACCTGCAGGATCTGCGCACGCATCTGCAAAAGCTGGACCAGCAGAAACTGCTGCGGCGCGTCACGATCCCGATCAACAAGGACACCGAGCTGATGCCGCTGGTGCGCTGGCAATTCCGCGGCTTGAAGGAAGAGCAACGTACCGGCTTCCTGTTCGAGAACGTCACCAATGCGCGGGGCGAGAGCCTGAAGGGCGGCGTCGCGGTCGGCATCTATGCCGGCTCGACGGAGATCTATTCGCTCGGCCTCGGCTGCAAGGTGTCGGAGATCAAGGACCGCTGGCAGAAGGCGCAGGCCAAGCCGACGCCGCCCAAGCTGGTCGAGCACGGCTCGGTGCAGGAAGAAGTGCATATGGGCGAGAACCTGCTCGAGCACGGCGGCATCGAGGAATTCCCGATCCCGATCTCGACGCCCGGCTTCGACGTCGGCCCCTACACCACCGCCTCGAACTGGGTGACCAAGGATCCCGAAAGCGGCTGGATCAATGTCGGCAATTATCGCGGTCAGGTGAAAGCCGCCGACCGCATGGGCATGTTCATCTCGCCGCGCAACCACGGCTGGAAGCACTGGGACCTGTGCCGCAAGATGGGCAAGCCGCTGGAGGCTGCGCTGGTGATCGGCGGCCCGCCGGTGCTTACGCATCTTTCCGGCTCTCGCATTCCCTATGGCGTGGAGGAATACGCGGTCGCCGGCAGCCTGATCGGCGAGCCGCTGGAAGTGGTGAAGTGCAAGACCATCGACCTCACGGTGCCGGCGCATGCCGAGCTGGTGATCGAAGGCCATATCTCGACCGAATATGTCGAGCCGGAAGCGCCCTTCGGCGAATACACCGGCTATATGGGCGGCCGCGTCTATAACGCGGTGTTCGAGGTGACCGCGATCACCCACCGCAAGAACCCGATCTTCACCGCCATCCTGTCCCAGATGCCGCCAAGCGAGAGCAGCAAGCTGAAGAAGATCGGCCAGGACAATGCCTATCTGTTCTATCTGAAGAACCAGTGCGGCATCGCCGACGTGGTCGACGTTTCCTGCCACGAGATCGCGGTCGACAGCTTCATCGTGATCCAGATGAAGAAGTGCAATCTCTCGATGGTCTGGCAGGCGCTTTATGCCATCGCCGGCCGCAACACCATGGTCGGCAAGATCGTCATCGCGGTGGACGAGGATATCGATATCCACGATCCGGAATCGATCATCTGGGCGCTGAGCTATCGCATGCAGCCGCATCGCGATTCAGTGATGCTGCCGAACCGCGCCGTCGGGCTGGATCCGTCCGGCGCGCCGCCGAACCAGGACGGCGTCGACAACAGCCACGTGCAGCAGGTGTTCGGCTCGGCGCTGCTGATCAACGCCATGCAGCCCTTCGCCTATCCGCCGGTGTCGCTGCCGCGCAAAGAATACATGGACCGCGCCAAGGAAATCTGGGAGCAGCTGCAATATCCGCCGCTCACCCCGCGCAAGCCCTGGTTCGGCTATGAGCTGGGTGACTGGTCCGAGCGCGACCGCGAGGAAGCGCAATGGGCGGTGGAGGGCAAATACTTCCTCACCGGCGAGCGCGCGAAGAAAGAGCGCAAGCCCGCGAACGAGTGAGTTTCCAAACCAGTAGGAATTCTTCGTCATGGCCGGGCTTGTCCCGGCCATCGCGTTGAGGAGGTAAGGTAGTACTTCCTCCAGCGGGATCGCTGGGGGGACTGCCTGCCTCGCAATGACAACACTCGATGAAGTTCCGCTTCCTGGCACCCCCCTGAAGAAGCGCAATATTTTCTGCCTCCTTGACAGTCTGCTCCCGGCGCGGAATCAATGGGAACAAAACAGGAACACGGTATGCCAGCTGCCGAAACAGCCACCCTCAGCCGTCTGCGCGAGGCGGTGGCCAAAATCGAAGGGAGCGACCTGTCCGCGCTGGAAACGGGCGGACGGGTGCTGCCGCTCGGCGCCGGGCCTGTCGACACGGCGCTGGGCGGCGGGCTCGCCTTGGGCGCGCTGCATGAGCTGGCGCCCGCCGGAGCGCTGCATCTCGGTGCCGCCGCCGGCTTCGCGCTGGCGCTCGCCGCCCGCGCCGGCCCACGCAAGCCCATCCTCTGGATCCAGCCTGATTTTGCCAGCATGGAGGCGGGCGCTCTGTATGGCCCAGGCCTTACCGCCCTGGGCTTGCCCATGCAGCAGGCTCTGCTGCTGCGTGTGGCGCGCCCCACCGATGTGCTCTGGGCGATGGAGGAAGGGCTCAAGTCGCGCGTCCTCTCCGCCATCGTCGCCGAGCTGACCGACGAAGGCGCCGCCGCCGATCTCACCGCCACGCGGCGTCTCACTCTCGCTGCACGCGAGGTCGGCGGGCTCGGATTGCTGCTGCGCCATCGCCTTTCCCCCGAGCCGAGCGCGGCGGCGACGCGCTGGGAAATCACCGCAGCGCCGAGCCAGCCCGATGCCTTCGACGGCCTGGGCCGCACCGCTTTCATCCTCTCGCTCCTGAAGAACCGCCGCGGCCCACTCGGCCGCTGGACCATCGAATGGGATCACCATGCACGCGTCTTCGCGCCGCTATCTGTCGCTGTGGCTGAAGCGACTGTCGACCGATCGAATCGCGCGCCGCTCATCCGCGCCGGATGACGCGCCGCTCGTTGTCGTCGCCTCGGTAAAATCCGCGCTGCGGATCACCGCGATGAACAATGCCGCCGCGCGCCTGGGCCTCATCGCGAGCATGGCGCTGGCCGATGCGCGCGCCATGTATCCGGCACTGGCGGCCGCCGATGCCGATCCGCATGCCGACGCCAAATTGCTCGAAGCCGTCGCCGACTGGTGCGACCGCTACACCCCGCTGGTGGGGCTCGATGCGCCAGATGGGCTGCTGCTCGACATCACCGGTTGCGCGCATCTTTTCGGCGGCGAAGCGGCGCTCTGCCGCGATCTCATCGAACGGCTGGCACGGCAAGGCTTGCAGGCGAGCGTGGCGGTTGCAGACACGGTCGGCTGCGCCTGGGCCGTGGCGCGCTATGGCCGCGCGCCGATCGTCGCCAGAGGCGAAGCGCACGAGGCGCTCGCGCCGCTGCCGCTCGTCGCCTTGCGCACCGATGCCGACACCGTCGCCGGCCTGGCGCAGGTCGGCTTGCAGCGCATCGCCGATGTGATCGACCGCCCGCGGGCGCCGCTCGCCGCGCGTTATGGACAGATTTTCGTCCGCCGTATCGATCAGGCGCTCGGCCGCGAGGACGAGCCGATCACGCCGCGCCTGCCGTTGCCCGCCGCCCTGGCGGAACGGCGCTTTCCCGACCCTATCGGCCGGGAAGAGGACGTGCTCGGCACGATTGAGCAGCTGGCGCGCGAGCTCGACCGCGTGCTGGAGCGGCGCGGAGAAGGCGCGCGGCTCCTGCAGGTCGCGCTGTTCCGCGCCGACGGCAAGGTGCATCGGCTGGAGCTCGGCACCGCCGCGCCCCTGCGCGATCCCGCGCGGGTGCGGCGGCTGTTCGCCGACCGGCTCGCCGTGCTGGGCGATGAATGCGATCCCGGCTTTGGCTTCGACATGCTGCGACTTTCGGCGCTGGTGACCGAACGTTTCGATCCGCAGCAGAGCGGCTTGGCCGGCGGCGACGAGGACGCCGATCTCGCGCATCTGATCGACCGCCTCGGCGCGCGCTTCGGCCTGCGCCGCATCGCCCGGCTTGAGCCGCGCAACACCCATATTCCGGAATTCGCCGTCGCCGCTGTGCCGGCACATGCGGGCCGTAATCCAAAGGTGCGAGCGGCTGAAGGCCGCGAGCCCCGAAGGGCGACGGCGGCATCCTTCGAGGCCCGGCTTCGCCCGGCTCCTCAGAATGACGAACACATGGATTCGCTCGCCCCCGTGCGTCCCATCCGGCTGTTCCAGCGCCCGGAACAGATCGAAGCCATCGCCGAAGTACCGGACGGCCCGCCGGTACGCTTCCGCTGGCGGCGCGTGCTGCATGAGGTCGCGCGCGTCGAAGGGCCGGAGCGCATCGCCATGGAATGGTGGCGCGATGCGCAAGGCAACAAGCTCACCCGCGATTATTTCCGCGTCGAGAGCCGCGACGGCGCGCGCATGTGGCTCTACCGCGAAGGGCTGTTCGAGCGGGAAATCGGCCAACCCGAAAATCCCGATAAACCCACATGGTACCTGCACGGATTGTTTGCGTGAGTGAGAATGTCGTTGCGTTACGTACGGACAAGACGCGGAAGCAGAACCCCGCGTCGCCGCCGGCTTATGCCGAGCTGGCGGTCACCAGCAATTTTTCCTTTTTGCGCGGTGCCTCGCATCCGGAAGACTTGGTCAAAGTGGCAAAAGTCCTTGGTCTCGCGGGCATCGGCATTGCCGACCGTAACAGCGTGGCTGGCGTCGTGCGCATGCATGTGGCGGCCAAGCAGATCAATGACGAATTCAAGGACGTACTGCCCGGGTTGAAGATCGCGGTGGGCACCCGTCTCGCCTTTGCCGATGGCACGCCGGACATCCTCGCCTATCCCCACGACCGCGCCGCCTGGGGGCGGCTGACACGCCTGCTCTCACTCGGCAAGCGCCGCGCGGAAAAGGGCGATTGCATCCTGCGATTTGCCGACCTTCTGGAATTCGTCGAAGGGCTCAATCTCATCGTCATGCCGCCGGGGCGGATCGAGGCCGACAAGCTGCAGGCGCTCTTGCTGCAGCTGAAACAGGCGGCGTCAAAGAAGGCCGTCTGGCTTGCAGCCGGCATGCTCTATCGCGGCGATGATCTGCGCCGGCTCAAGCGCCTTGCCGCCATTGCCGAGCCGGCCTTCGTGCCGCTGATCGCCGTCAATGACGTGCTCTATCACGCGCCCGAGCGCCGCGCGCTGCAGGATGTCGTCACCTGCATCCGCGAGCACCTGACGCTGGAGGCGGCAGGGCGGCGGCTGGAAAGCAACGCCGAGCGGCACCTGAAGCCGCCGCGGGAGATGGCGCGCCTGTTCCATCTCTTCCCGCAGGCGGTGAGCGAGACGGTACGTTTCCTCGACAGCTGCAAATTCTCGCTCGAAGAATTGCGCGGCACCGAATATGCCGACGAGACGCGGCAGGGCTATGCCACGCCGCAGGAAGCGCTGGTTGCCTTCGCCGAAGAGGGCTTCAAGAAACGCTTTCCGAACGGCACTCATCCCAAGATCAGGCACGCCTTGAACGAAGAATTGCGGCTGATCGGCAAGCTGAATTATGCGCCCTTCTTCCTGACGGTGGACGAGATCGTCAGATATGCCCGCAGCCGACCCGATCCCATTCTCTGCCAGGGCCGCGGCTCGGCCGCCAATTCGATCATCTGCTACTGCCTCGGCATCACTGATGTCTCGCCGCAGAAAATCGATCTCCTGTTCGAACGCTTCGTCTCCGAGGAGCGTAACGAGCCGCCCGACATCGACGTCGATTTCGAGCACGAGCGGCGCGAGGAGGTGATCCAGCACATCTATGAGAAATACGGCCGCGAGCGCGCCGGCCTTGCCGCCACGGTCATCTGCTATCGCGGGCGCAGCGCCGTGCGTGAGGTCGGCAAGGTCTTCGGCTTGTCCGAAGACAGCATCGCCGCCCTGGCGAGCACGCTCTGGGGATGGGCGAGCAGCGGCGTCTCGGAAAAGGAAGCACGCCGCGCCGGGCTCGATCCCTCGGATTCACGACTGAAACAGGTCATGAAGCTCGCGGAAGAATTAATCGAGACGCCGCGCCACCTCTCCCAGCATGTTGGCGGCTTTGTCATCACCCGCAGCCGGCTTGACGAAGTGGTGCCAATCGAGAATGCGGCGATGGAGGACCGCACGGTCATCGAATGGGAAAAAGACGATCTAGAGGCGATAGGCCTGCTCAAGGTCGACGTGCTGGCGCTCGGCATGCTGTCGTGCCTGAAGCGCAGCTTCGATTTCCTCAAGTCGCATTATGGCGTGGCGCGCAACCTCGCCATCCAGGACGAGGATAAGCGAACCTATGCGATGATCCAGCGCGCCGACACCATCGGCGTGTTCCAGATCGAAAGCCGGGCGCAGATGTCGATGCTGCCGCGGCTGCGGCCGCAGGAATTCTACGATCTCGTTATCGAGGTGGCGATCGTGCGGCCCGGCCCGATCCAGGGCAACATGGTGCATCCCTATCTGCGGCGGCGCGAGGATCTGCGTGACAAGGGTATCCAGCCGGTCTTTCCCGGACCATCGCCCGAGCACGGCGACAAGGATGAGTTGAAAGGCGTGCTGGAGAAGACGCTGGGCGTGCCTTTGTTCCAGGAGCACGCCATGCGCATCGCCATCGTCGCCGCGGGTTTCAGGCCGGGCGAGGCCGACCGCCTGCGTCGCGCCATGGCGACCTTTAAGCGGGTCGGCACGATCGGCAAATTCCGCGACAAATTCATCAACGGCATGACCGCGCGCGGCTACGATCCGGCCTTCGCCACCAATTGCTGGAACCAGATCGAGGGTTTCGGCAGCTACGGCTTTCCCGAAAGCCATGCGGCAAGCTTCGCCAATCTCGTCTATGCCTCATCCTGGATCAAATGCCATTTCCCGGACGTCTTCGCCGCAGCGCTGCTCAACAGCCAGCCGATGGGCTTCTACGCCCCGGCGCAATTGGTGCGCGATGCGCAGGAACACGGCGTCGAGGTGCGGTCGGTCGATATCAATCGATCCAACTGGGACTGCACGCTGGAGCCGGACGCTTCAGCACGGGAACACGTACACTCACGCCACGAATCCCAGCGCGGCGACATCTGGACCACGCATGCCCTGCGCTTGGGGCTGCGGCAGATTTCCGGATTCTCCGAAGATTGGGGGAAGCGAATCGAAGCCGTACGCGGCGCGGGCTTTGATTCCGTGCGCGATCTCTGGCTACGTACTGGCCTGCCGCCGAAGGCGCTGAAGACGCTGGCCCATGCCGACGCCTTCAACTCCCTGGGCCTGAGCCGCCGCGATGCGCTGTGGGCGATCAAGGCGCTGCGCCGGGCCGGAGATCGCGATGACCTGCCGCTGTTCGCGCGCGCGGCCATGCCGCAACTTGAGCCCGACGCGAATCTGCCGCCGATGCCGCCTGGCCAGCAGGTGGTGGAGGATTATCGCCATCTCGAATTGTCGCTGAAGGCGCATCCGGTGTCTTTCCTGCGTCACCACCTCGATGCGCGCAAAATCCTCCGCAACGAATTGTTGCCTTCGCTCAAGCCGGGGCCATGCGTCACCGTCGCGGGCCTGGTGCTGGTGCGCCAGCGTCCTGGCACCGGCAACGCCATCTTCATGACGCTGGAAGACGAAACCGGCATCGCCAATGCCATCCTCTGGCCCCGCACCTTCGAGCAATACCGCCCGGTGGTCATGGGCGGCCGCCTCGTCAGCGTCACCGGCGTGCTGCAGAACGAGAAGGGTGTGATCCACATCGTCGCCGAGCATTTCGAGGATTTGTCGCCGCTGTTGCGCACCCTGTCGGATGATCAGCCGACGCTGCCGGCCCTCCTCCCCGGCCCCGTCGAAGCGGCGATGCCGAAGGGCCGCAATTTCCACTGACACGATCGCTCGGCCCTCCGACTTTTGGCGCCTAGCAGCCCTTCCCACTCCGGCATAAACTGAGCGGATGGAAACACTTGGCCACTTCATCGAGGGCTCCCGCGTGCCCGGGGGCAGCGCCTGCGTCCCGATCACCGATCCGTCCATTGGAAAGATCACCAAGCAGGTCGCGCTCGGCTCCGCCGCGGAGGTGGATAAGGCGGTCGCCGCGGCCGCCCGCGCCTTCCCCGCCTGGGCGGCAACCCCCGCCCCGCGCCGCGCAGCCGTGCTGTTCCGCTTCAAGGCGCTGATCGAGACACACGCCGATGAACTGGCGCGCCTGATCACCTCCGAGCACGGCAAGGTTTTGTCCGACGCCCGAGGCTCACTGCAACGCGGGCTGGAAGTCGTCGAATTCGCCTGCGGCATTCCGCATCTGCTCAAAGGCGAATTCAGCGAGAATGTCGGCACCGGCATCGATGCCTATTCACTGCGGCAGCCGCTCGGGGTCTGCGCCGGCATCACGCCGTTCAACTTCCCGGCGATGGTGCCGCTGTGGATGTTCCCGGTCGCCCTCGCCTGCGGCAACACCTTCATCCTGAAGCCGTCGGAGAAGGTGCCGGGCTGCTCCATGCGCCTTGCGGAATTGCTCACCGAGGCCGGCGCGCCGCCGGGCGTGTTTAACATCGTCAACGGCGCGAAGGACACGGTCGATGCTCTCCTCGCCCATCCCGGCATCGCCGCCATCAGCTTCGTTGGCTCCACGCCGGTGGCCGAGCACGTCTATCGCACCGGCACACAGGCCGGCAAACGCGTGCAGGCGCTGGGCGGCGCGAAGAACCACATGGTGATCCTGCCCGATGCGGATCTCGATCAGGCAGCAGACGCGCTGATGGGCGCCGCCTATGGCTCGGCCGGCGAACGCTGCATGGCCATCTCGGTAGCCGTCGCGGTCGGGGCGGTGGCCGACCCGCTGATTCAAAAGCTGGCGCCGAAAGTGCGCGCGCTGAAGATCGGGCCCGGCACCGACAAGGAATCCGAAATGGGGCCGCTGGTCAGCGCCGCCCATCGCGACAAGGTGAAGGGCTATATCGATCTCGGCGTGAAGGAAGGCGCCGAGCTGGTGGTCGACGGCCGCAATCTCCGCCTGCAAGGCTATGAAGACGGTTTCTTTCTCGGCGGTTCGCTGTTCGACCAGGTGCGGCCCGAAATGCGCATCTACAAAGAGGAAATTTTCGGACCGGTGCTGGCGGTGGTGCGCGCGCCCGGATTCGATGACGCACTCAAGCTCGTCAACGATCATGAATTCGGCAACGGCGCGGCGATTTTCACCCGCGACGGTGACGCCGCCCGCGCCTTCGTCAGCGGCGTGAAGACCGGCATGGTCGGGGTGAACGTGGCGATTCCCGTACCGATGGCCTTCTACAGCTTCGGCGGCTGGAAGCATTCGCTGTTCGGCGACCATCACATCCACGGCGCCGAAGGCGTGCGATTTTACACCCGTCTGAAAAGCGTCACGTCGCGCTGGCCCACCGGGATTCGCGCCGGGGCCGATTACATCATGCCGACCATGCGCTGACCGGCGCAAACAATCACCCCGACAT
Organism: Xanthobacteraceae bacterium; assembly: GCA_035699705.1. Lineage (GTDB taxonomy): Bacteria > Pseudomonadota > Alphaproteobacteria > Rhizobiales > Xanthobacteraceae > CANKHA01. Next base: position 6,623 of record DASSPI010000185.1, on the reverse strand, counting down.
TGAGTAGAATGCACGTTGCGATTCGGCGCCCGGCCGCCACGGGCTTTCTTTGCGGAACCCGCTTTCCTCTCAGCCGTTGTCCTCGCCATGTATTCTTTCGGGATCGAAGAGGAATATTTCGTTTTCGACGCGAAGACGCGGCGCGCGGTGAAGACTGCCAACAAGAAATTCATCGCCGCCGCAAAGAAACGCCTCGGCGACCGCGTTACGACGGAAATGCTGCAGTCCCAGATCGAAGCGATCAGCCCGCCCTGCAACAGCATGCAGGAGGCACGCGATACCATGTCGGGCTATCGGCGCGCCCTGGCGGAAGAAGCCGCCGCGCAAAAGCTCGGCATCGCCGCCATGGGCACTTTCCCGCTTGCCGATTGGCCCGATCAAACGGTGACTCCAAGCCAGCGTTACGACGCCATTCTCGATGACCTGCAGATGATCGGCCTGCGCAACATGCTCTGCGGCATGCATGTGCATGTCGAGGTGCCAGAGCCCGACACCCGCGTCGACCTGATGATGCGGCTGACGCCGTATCTGCCGCTGCTGCTGGCGCTCTCCACGTCCTCGCCGTTCTGGCAGGGACATCTGACCGGACTGCACGGCTATCGTCTCGCCGCCTATGACGAGCTGCCGCGCAGCGGACTGCCGGAACTGTTCCGCACCAAGGAAGATTACGATGAGTTCGTGTCCGCGCTGACCTGGGCGCGCATCATTCCCGACGCGAGCTATATCTGGTGGGCGATCCGGCCGTCGCTGCGCTATCCCACCATCGAGCTGCGCATGGCTGACTGTTGCACGAAGCTGGAGGACGGCCTCGCCATCGCGGCGCTCTATCGCTGTTTGGTGCGCGCGCTCGACCGTGACCGCGCGCTCAATGCCGGCTTCGACCGCGTCGGCCGCGCCATCACGGTGGAGAATAAATGGCATGCCCAGCGTTACGGCGTGACCGCCACTTTTGTCGATCCGTTTCGCCGCCAGCCGATGAACACCACCGATTGGCTCAACGAGGTGCTCGACTTCATCGCCGAGGACATCGATGCGCTCGGCCACCAGGACGAAATCCTGCACCTTCAGGGCATCATCAAGGATGGCACCAGTGCCGACCGGCAGATCGCTATTTTCCAGAAGGCGCGCGCCGGCGGGCGGCAGCGCCGAAGCGCGTTGAAGGACGTGGTCGATTGGGCCGCCGCGGAAACCCAGGCGTTTTAAACGCCGAACCAAGGCGCGGACGGGAAGAAACTACTCTTGGCGGTGTTATTTGGCGGAGCGGATAGGCCTGGCGCCTGCGAGCCCGGGTCATGGCCCGTCAATCTTGAGTGGCGCCCCTGATATTTGGGCGCGGGAGAAGGCACATGCTTGGCATCAGTTCCATCGCACGCATTCTGACGTTGGCTCTCTTTGCCGCGGGTCTTGTCGCGGCCTCGCCCAGCGTCGCCCAGACGCCAACGGCCGGGCCGGGAAAAGTAAAGCTGGAATGGCTGGGGCATGAATTCTACCGGCTGACTTCGCCGAACGGCGTGGTGGTGATTACCAGCCCCTGGCTCGGCAACCCGGACGGGCCCGTGCCGCTGAACGACCTGGCGCGGACCGATTTCATCCTGGTTCCGAACGCTCACAACGACGACATGGGAAATCCGGTCGAAATCGCAGCCGTGTCCGGCGCAACGGTTATTGCACCCGGTCCGCTGGGACGCTGGCTGATCGCCGACAAGGGGCTCAAGCAGGAGCAGTTCAGGCGAGCCGGCGTCGGCGACCGCTTCGTCCTGAAAGGCATCACGTTCAAAATCGGTCCGAGCGACCATGACAACACGCTGCCGACCGGCGCGGACGGCGGCCCCGCCGCGTCGTTCTTCATCACATTCGAGAACGGGTTCACCGTCTTCTACAACGGACATTCAACGCTGGCAGGAGGTCTCCCATTCTACGCTGCGACCTACCAGCCCGATCTGGCGATCCTCGGACTCACCGGCGATCCGCCCGAATTCGCCCAGGTCGCAAAGCTCATGAGCACCAACAATCCGAAGCTGCGGACTGTCATTCCAAGCCATATGCGTCCCGGCGCCCCGGTCCTGGCCGACGGGAAGCGAGAGCTGGACAAGCACGGGCTCGGCGGAATGATGTTCGTGCCGGAGCTGAGAAAGCCGTACGAATATTAGGCGCTGCGGCGCGTCCGCTGCTTTGCGTGTCGGCGGAGCTAGTGTGACGAGACGATGCGCGGACGGCTCGGCGCTAACGCCTCCGGCGCGAAGGGCAGATTGCGGATATCGTCCAGCGTCGGCAGACCGGCCTCATTGCCGAGATGCTGGATCTTGTAGGCCGAGGCGCGCCGGGCGAACTCGAAGTGCTCTTCCCACTTCTTCTTCGGGTCAGTGAGGTAGGAATAGACATAGGCGCCGTGGAACACGTCGCCGGCGCCGCTGGTGTCGATCACCTTTTCCTTCGGAACCGGCAGAGCCGGCGTTGTACGAACCGTGCCGGTCTCGTCGTACCAGAGAATTCCGCGCTCGCCCAAGGTGACGCCGCCGATGCGGCAGCCGCGGCTCTTCAGATAGTCGATGATCTGCGCCGGCGAGCATTCCTTCTGCTCGCAGAAGCGCTCCGCCACGATCGCCACGTCGATGTATTCAAGGAGCTCGTCGGTATTCGAACGAACGGCGCCGCCGTCCAGCGAAGTGAGGATGCCGGCTTCCCGGCAGGCCTTGGCGTAGAACATCGCGGCGTCGGGCTGGTGGCCGTCGATATGCAGCGCGCGGCATCCGGCGAGGTCGAGCTTGGGAAAGGAACTGAGATAATGGTCGTCGCGGCAGCGCACGATCGCGCGTTTGCCGTCATTCGGCATGATGAAGGACAGCGACGATTCCTTCACATAGCGCGGATGCAGGCGGATGTCGTATTTCGCCGCCATGTCCGAGAACATGCGCCCGAGCCAATCGTTTGCCAGCGTGGACAGGAGGTCGGGCTTGATGCCGAGCTTGGCGCAGCAAAAGGCCGCCGTCACCGCGTTGCCGCCGAAGGAGATGGCATAGTCCTGCGCGACGTATTTTTCGTCTCCCGTCGGCATGTGATCGGTGAGGAAGGTGACATCGATATAGCTCTGGCCGATGAAGAGCGTCTGCATTTGCCTGCCCGTTACCCAAGTTCCCCGATGCCCCAGATCTCTCGTGCATATTCACGTATGGCGCGATCGGACGAAAAAAAGCCCATGCGCGCCGTATTGAGGATGCTGGCCTTCCACCAGGCCGGCGGCTCCCGCCACAGCCAGTCGACCTGGCGCTGGGCCTGCCAATAGGCCTCGAAATCCGCCGCCACCATGAAGTGGTCCGGCACCAGCACGGTATCCACCAGCGAGTGAAAGCGGTCCTTGTCGTCAGGCGAAAACGCCCCGCTGCCGATGCTGTCCAGCACCGCCATCAGGACCGGCGAGGCGGCCGCCGCATCCTGGCCGGTGATCCCGGCGCGGCGCTTGGCCGCCACCTGGTCCGCCGTCAGCCCGAAAATGAAGATGTTCTCAGGACCGACCTGCTCCAGAATTTCGATATTGGCGCCGTCAAGCGTACCGATGGTGAGCGCGCCGTTGAGCCCGAGTTTCATGTTGCCGGTGCCGGACGCTTCCATGCCGGCGGTCGAAATCTGTTCCGAGAGATCGGCGGCGGGGATGATCGCCTCCGCCAGGCTCACGTTGTAGTTGGGCAGGAACACAAGCTTGAGCTTTTCCCCCACCAGCGGATCGGAATTGATCACCCGGGCGACATCATGCGCGAGCTTGATGATCAGCTTGGCGCGGGCGTAGCTCGCGGCCGCCTTGCCGGCGATGATCTTCACCCGCGGCACCCAGCCGGCATGCGGCTGTTTGCGGATGGCCTGGTAGAGCGCGACCGTCTCCAGAATATTGAGCAACTGGCGCTTGTATTCGTGAATGCGCTTGATCTGCACGTCGAACATCGCCGCCGGGTTGATCCGGATGCCCACCTGATTGCGGATGCAGCGCGCCAGGTTCTCCTTGTTGTGCAGGCGCGTCTCGGCGAAGGCGCGCTGGAATGCCGGATCGTCCGCCTTGCTTTCCAGCGCCCGCATGGCCTCCGGATCGTCCAGCATACGCTCGCCGATGGTATCCACCAGAAGCTGCGTCAGCGCCGGATTGGCGCGTTGCAGCCAGCGGCGGAAGCTGATGCCGTTGGTCTTGTTGACGATGCGGCCGGGCCGCAGGGCATCGAGATCGCGGAACACGGTCTTGCGCATCAGATCGGTATGCAGCGCGGAAACACCGTTGATCCGGTGCGAGCCGATGAAAGCGAGATGTCCCATGCGCACGCGCTTGTCGCCGTTTTCCTGGATCACCGATACGGCCGCAAGTTTGGCGGGATCGAACACGCCCGATTGCTCGGCGGCTTTCAGGTGATCCCAGTTGATGACGTAGATGATCTGCATCAGCCGCGGCAGCAGGCGGGTCATCAGCTCCACCGGCCAGCTCTCCAGCGCCTCCGGCAGCAGGGTGTGATTGGTGTAATTCAGGGTATTGGTGGTGATGCGCCAGGCTTCGTTCCAGGAGCATTCGTGGTCGTCGATCAGCAGCCGCATCAGCTCGGCCACCGCGATCGCCGGATGGGTGTCGTTGAGCTGGATGGCGACGTGATCCGGCAGCGAGGAAAGGCTGTCGAACTGGTCCAGATGCCGGCGCACCAGATCCTGCAGCGAGGCGGAGGTGAAGAAATATTCCTGCCGCAGCCGCAACTCCTGGCCGGAAGGCGTCGCGTCGCTCGGATACAGCACTTTCGAGATCGCTTCCGCCTTCGCCCTCGCCGCCATGGCGCCGAGGAAATCGCCCTGGTTGAAAGCGTAGAGATGGATCGGATCGTTGGCGCGCGCCGACCACAGCCGCAGCGTGTTGACGTGACGTCCGCGCCAGCCGGTGATCGGCGTGTCATAGGCTTCCGCGCGCACGGTCTCGGCCGGATACCATAGCGCCCGCGCGGTTTCGTCGTCGCCGCCGATATATTCCACCGCGCCGCCAAAGCCGATCTGATAGATCACCTCCGGGCGCTCGAACTCCCAGGGATTGCCGAAGGCCAGCCAATCCTCCGGCACTTCGTGCTGCCAGCCGTCGCTGATATGCTGCTTGAACAAGCCGTGGTCGTAGCGGATGCCGTAGCCATAAGCGGGCAGCGCGAGACTCGCCATGCTGTCCATGAAACAGGCCGCGAGCCGCCCGAGCCCGCCGTTGCCGAGCGCCTGGTCGGGCTCGATCGCGCGCAGCTCCTCGATGTCCACCCCGAGCTCCGCCAGCGCCTCGCGCGCGGTTTCGGTGATGCCGAGATTGCCAAGCGTGTCGAAGAGCAGCCGGCCGAGCAGGAACTCGACGGAGAGATAATAGACGCGCTTCTTCTGCTCGGCATAAGTCTGCCGCGTGGAACGCATCCAGCGGTCGATGACCCGGTCGCGAATGGCGAGCGCGGTCGCCATGAACCAGTCATGCGGTCCCGCATGCGGCGCATCCTTGCCGAGGGAATAGGTCAGTTTCGCCAGGATGGCATCGCGCAGCTGCGCCGCGTCGGACGTTCCGGATTCGCGCGCGCGGCGGGCCTTTACGGTCTCGAACATGCCACCTCTTTTGATGCCTGCGCGCCCTCTCCGTCAACGAGCCACCGGCTCATGCGTTCCTACACGGGGACATGGCTGAGTTGAGGAATCAGCACCAAAAACTAGCACTTTTGAGCTTTGCAAGCAGGGAAACGGGCGAGCTATCCCCGGAGTTGCGCCTTTCCCGCCGGCACGCAGGCGGCTTGAAACCCGGGGCGGCGTGCTGTCTTATGCGCGCGCGCATGCATTAACCAAATACCAGCGCCCGGCGAAGCCTTGCACGAAAGAGAAAAATCCATGGCGTCCGACGAACCCGTTACCATCCCCGCGCTCCAGCAGATGAAGCGGGAGGGCAAGAAAAGCGCCGGCTTTGTGCTGTGGGACTACCAGACCGCTCTGATCGCGGAGCGCGCGGGCGCCGATTTCGTGGTGATCGGGGACAGCGTGGGCGCCAATCTGCTCGGCCACAACAACACGCTCGAAGTCACGGTCGACGAGATTTTGGTGTTCTGCAAGGCGGTCCGCCGCGCCGTCAAGCGCGCCATCCTGATCTGCGACATTCCCTTCGGCCCGCTGCAGGAGGGCCGCGACAGCCTGATGAAGACCGCGGTGAAGCTGGTGAAGGAAGGCGGCGCCGACATGCTCAAGCTCGATGCCGCAGCGGGCTATCCCGAAGCGGTCGGCGATCTCACGCGCGCCGGCATTCCGGTGATGCCGCAGTTCGGGCTGACGCCGCAGACCGCAATGAAATACGGCATCCCTTACAGCGCGCAGAATTCCGCCAGCACGCAGGCGACGGCCGAAATGACAAAACAGCTGGTCGCGGAGGCGCTGACGCTGGAGCGCGAGGGCGCGGCAATGCTCGATTTCACCAATTCCGGCCCGCTCGCCGGACCCGCCGTGGTGAAGGCGGTGAAGATTCCGGTGATCGGCGGCTTCGGCGGCGGGCCCTGGCTCGACGGCCGCGTGCGGCTGGCGCAGACCGCCAACGGATCGTCCGCGAAATGGCTCGACTCCAAGGCCGACACTTACGTCAACACCGCGAAGCTGAG
>DASSPI010000184.1:0-4633 GCA_035699705.1 Xanthobacteraceae bacterium | reverse complement strand
GGTCTTTTCAAGGCCGCCCGCGATCAGGAGGTGGCCATGGTTAGCGAGTTTACGGGATCCCGCAGCCGTCGACCGAATCCTCGCAGTATTCCCGCTTCAAGCTCCAACGAATGCGCGGATCGGGATCGGAGCCGACATAGACGCCGTTCACATAGACATCGTGCGCCGGATTGGTGCTGTAGGGCGAGCCGTAGCGCACGACGCGCTTCTGGGTCTTCGCCTTCTTCACCTTCTGCGTGCTGGTTTGTTCCTTCGTATAGCTCTGCGCCTGGGCCTGCTGGCCGGCGCTGAAAGCGAGCGGAGCGGCAAATACCGCCAGCGCCGCCGCGGCAACGACTATCTTCATTGCGGTCTCCATCCGGTGTCACCCAAGCAAATGTCGGCTCGCTTCCCTGCCGATTCAAGCCGGCGAAATTGACGAAGCCGTTACCTGCCGCGGCCAGGAAGCGGCTGTCATCGCTGCCGCGACACGCGCACGCCGCCGCGCCGCGCGTGTCCTGCCTACGGGTTGAGATCAACAGGCTGATAGCCCTGGACGCCCTGCGGCTGCGGTCGCGTGGGTGAAACCTTTTGACGATCTGCGGCTTTATTCCTTTCGGCTTATCTTCGAAACGGAGGGACCCATGGAAGACGCAGGGATCGGCTGGATAGCTGCGATCATTATCGGTGGCATTGCCGGATGGCTCGCGGAGAAGATCACCCGCAGCAACATGGGCTTGATCACCAACATCATTCTGGGGGTGATCGGAGCCGGCATCGCGAGCTGGCTGTTCGGCCTGCTCGGCATGCGGATCGGCGGGCCCGGTTGGCTCGGCTATCTGGTTGCCGGATTCATCGGGGCTTGCATCCTGATCCTGCTCACCCGGATGCTTTACCCGGCACGATGGCGGACTTAAGAAGCGGGCTAACCGCAACAGATAGCGCGAGCCGCTACGTCAAGAACGTCGTCCCAGCGATCAGCGCGCGGCACACGCCGCGCGCTGATCGCTTCACGATTCACAAAAATCGGCCTGGTAAGCTTAACACCGACAAGGCATCGCACATTCGCTTCGAAACAAGCAGGATGCCGACGCTGTTCCCCGGTAGCTCAGTGGTAGAGCAGACGGCTGTTAACCGTCAGGTCGATGGTTCGAATCCATACTCGGGGAGCCGATTTTTCGCGCCCGGATCCGCCGCATCCCAGGTCGTGAGCGCGCATAGGCAGACTATTTGCCGATGAGCGCTGACGCCGGTTCGGTTCTGCGCGCCCATATCAGAATCCCGATGCCGACAAGTATCACGGGCAGCGTCAGCAGCATGCCCATGGTGAGACCACCCCAGATAAATCCAAGCTGCTCGTCAGGCTCGCGAAAGAACTCACAGGCGATGCGGGCGAGACCGTATCCGATCGCGAACACACCGGTAACCGTACCGCGCCGCCGGAGGGCGCCCGCCCGGATCAGAACAGCCAGGACCACGAACAGCACCAACCCTTCCAGCGCCGCCTCGTAGAGCTGGCTTGGATGACGCGGTGAAGGTCCGGCGTCCGGAAACACCATGGCCCAAGGCACGTCGGTGGGGCGGCCCCATAACTCACCATTGATGAAATTGCCGAGACGGCCGAGCAAAAGCCCGATCGGTGCGCCCGCGGAGACAATGTCGGTGAGCGACAGGAACGGGATGTTGCGCCAACGCGCGAATGCCACCTCAACCAGCAGGACGAAGAGCAGGGCGCCATGGAATGACATGCCGCCCGCCCATGGCTGGAAAACTTCGAACGGGTGGGCGGCGAAATCCGGATCGTAGAACAACACGTAGCCGACCCGGCCGCCGACGATCACGGCAGGCGCGCACCAGAGAACGAAGTCGTCGCAATCCGTCGCGGTCAGCGGCGCCGGCCCGCCCCAAAGCCTCTCCGAACGCACCAGCATGCGTGCGTAGAGCCAGGCGCCGAAGATCCCCACGATATAGGCGAGCGCGTACCAGCGGAACGCGAACGGCCCGACCTCGATCAGCACCGGGTCGAAATCGGGGAAGGCAATGACATACAGGGGCATGACTGGATTTCCGGGCGAGGGCGGAGAGGCATTATGCTCATAGGCTATTTCCTCGCCAGCAAGAATGCGCTTACGATTGAGCGAAGCGGAAGCCCAGTGGAAAGCAATACCGAATGAAGCTGTTTGCCGGATTGGTCTTTGTTCTGATCTGGAGTGTGGCGGTCTCTCAGGCGCAAGACACTCGGTCGCGCTCTGGGTATTACAATCATGCCCTGTCCGTCATTCAGAATTCAAACTGGCGCGGGACGTTCCATTCCGTCGGACCTGGGCCAGCCATCTGTTCTGGATCGCTGACTGTCAGATTTTTCTCTTTACAGAAAGAGTCATTTTCAGGTGGTGCGCAGACGCTTTCATACCGTCACAACGCGCAGTTCTCCCCGGCGAACCCTTTCTTCCCCTTTTGTCAGAGCATCGGCAAGTCAATGAGTGTCGTCGATGTAGGCAATTGCGACAGGAGTTTTCTAAAGAAAACGACCGTGGAAAACGGACAGAAAGTGATGGTGCCGGTCAGGACCATCATCCCGAAAAACGGCGGCACCAGCGCCGTGATAAGCACCCCTTCCTGCGTCTCCGACGGGTCAGGGCGCTATACGGTCCAACGGGTTGAATACGAACTGCAGCGACTCGAGTTCACGGATGACCGCAGGCGGGATGCCATGAAGATAACGATTGGGCTTCCCGGCATCGTCGTCAGTTATGATCTCAAAAGGGTAGGCCGCTGAGCGGCGGGCGTCTGCGCACGCGCCCAGGCGCTGGCACTGCACGTTCGGAAGGCGCCGTTTCGAGCGGTTCCCTGTGCACAATAGGCGCCATCGGCGCCCAGTGGAAATTTGCCCGCCCCCTGAAAACCGCATATCCTTCAGGGCGAGCGGGGGTCCACAACCAGCCGATCTACGTCCGCCGTTTTGGCATTAAGTGAGCGAGCGATTGCCCGTGAGCATGGTAGTTGACGTCGATCTGAGCGAGGCCGTTCGGCGCATTCCCACGCCGTTCTATCCCTCGACCGTGAAGGCCCCGTCGGATCCGCTGAAGCTGTTTCCATTCCTGATCAAGTTCATCAGCAATCCGCTGCTGGTCATTCCCGATGCGGTCTACCGGGAGAAGATCGTCCAATACGGCCGCCGCGTCGGCCGTGTGGCCTGGGTCAACGATCCCGCCCTCATCAAGGACGTGTTGCTCGACCGCAGCGAGCTGTTTCCGATCACGCCGCTGCAGAAGCGCGTGTTGGGTCCCCTGGGAGGCAAAGGCGTGTTGACGTCGGAAGGCGCCGAATGGCGCTGGCAGCGGCAGATGGCTGCACCGCTGTTCCGTCACGCCGAACTGCTCAGATATGTGCCGGCGATGTCGAGCGCGGCGGAGGCCATGCTGGCGGGATGGTCGGACGATGCATCGGGCGGATACCGATCGATCGACAAGGACATGACCCGCCTGACCTTCCGCGTCATTTCCGACACCGTGTTGCCCGGAGGAGACGAGCATATTGGCAGGGCCATCGAGCGGGCCAGCGGCGATTATTTCGGCTCGATTTCCTGGACCTTCGTCTACCGGTTTTTCCACCTGCCGTGGTGGGCGCCGCATCCTGGGCGCCGGCGCATGCTGCGCGCCGAAAAATTCCTGCGCACGAGCGTGGCTGAGCTGATTGCCGCACGCAAAGCCAGCCCCGCCAGCCGCAATGACCTGTTCGGCCGGCTCAGCGAGGCGAAGCACCCGGAGACCGGCGAACCGATGAGCGCGGACCTGCTGCGCGATTCGCTGCTGACATTCATGATGGTCGGCCATGAGACCACGGCCAAGGCGCTGACCTGGATGTTGTATCTGCTGTCGCAGAGCGAGGAATGGGCAGAGAAGCTCAGGGATGAAATCAAGACCGTCGCCGGAGCCGAACCGATTGGTCCCCAGCATATCGATCGTCTGCAGCTGACTCAGCAGGTGGTGAAGGAAGCGCTGCGGCTTTATCCTCCGGTTCCCTCAATCACCCGGCATGCGGCCGCCGATCTCGAACTCGGCGGACAGCAGATACTGGCGGGAACGCTGATCAATATTCCGATCTTTGCGCTCCACCGCCATCGCGGCATTTGGCGCGATCCCGATTGCTTCGATCCAAGCCGCTTCACGCCCGAAGCCGAGGCGAAGATCTCCCGCACCCAATTCATGCCGTTCGGAGCGGGGCCGCGCACCTGCATCGGCGCGTCCTTCGCCATGATCGAAGCGACCGCCGTGCTCGCCACGCTGATCCGAGGCGCACGCTTCCGCCTGAAGGCCCGTCATCTGCCCACCCCGGTCTCCCGCGTCTCGCTGGCTCCCAAGGGCGGCATGCCGATGCGGGTGGAGGTGAACTGACCGCGCCGGCGTTCAGCCATCGCCTCAGGCGGCATGGTTCTGAGGGTTAGGCGTGCGCGTCGCGCAACAGAGAGCCAGCCACCCGTATGTCTTCTCGAATGAGGACAGAAAAATAGTGGCTCCCCGGGCCGGATTCGAACCAGCGACCAACCGGTTAACAGCCGGTTGCTCTACCACTGAGCTACCGGGGAACGATGCTCGGCATGCCGTGATGCACCCGGCATATAACAAAGCCGTCCCGCCTTTGCAAAGCATGC
>DASSPI010000183.1:0-51745 GCA_035699705.1 Xanthobacteraceae bacterium | reverse complement strand
GGTGAAGATTCCGGTGATCGGCGGCTTCGGCGGCGGGCCCTGGCTCGACGGCCGCGTGCGGCTGGCGCAGACCGCCAACGGATCGTCCGCGAAATGGCTCGACTCCAAGGCCGACACTTACGTCAACACCGCGAAGCTGAGTCTCGAGGCTTTCAAGGCGCTGATCGAGGACGTGCGCGCGGGAAAACAGATCAAGGGGTAGCTTGCGGGCTTTTTCTTCACCCCCCTTGAAAAGGGAGGGTCGCTCGCAAAGCGAGCGCGTGGGGATATTTCAACAATAGACCCTCTCCCTGACCCTCCCCTTTCAGGATGAGGGAAATAGAATGCAGCCAGCCTTGCAATTTCGGAAAGACGCATCATGCCCACTGCCACCCTCGACGGCATCAACACGCGCTACGAAGTCTTGGGCTCCGGCCCGCCGCTGCTGATGTATTCGCCAGCGGGCTTCAACGCGGCGATGGAGACCTGGCGCACGCAGGGCGTTTACGCCAAGGTGAAGTTCCTCGATCACCTGCCGAAGCATTACACCTGCATCACCTTCGACCGGCGGGAATGCGGCCAGTCGGGTGGGCGCGTGGAGCGCGTGACCTGGGCGGACTATGTCGCGCAGGGCAAGGGGTTGCTCGACCATCTCGGTTTCAAGCAGGCCCACATCATGGGCGGCTGCATGGGCGTATCCTGCGCCGCCGCCTTCGGCGTGCTGCAGCCGCAGACGACGCTCTCGCTCGTGCTCTACTGGCCGGTGGGCGGCGCGAAATACCGGATCTCCAGCCACCAGCGCTTTGCCGAACATTTGGCCTACGTTTCGCAGAACGGGTTGCAGGGCGTGGCCGATCTCATCGCCAAGGACGGCAAGCCGTTCAATGCCGATCCGCGCGGCGGCCCCTGGGCGTCGGTGCTCAAGACCGACAAGGCCTTTGCGGAAACGTATGTGAAGCAGGACCTCGAGCGTTACAAGCTGATCGTGGCTTCGATGGCGCGCACGCTGTTCGACCGCGATACCGCGCCCGGCGCCGAGCCCGAGGATCTGATGCGGCTCGACATCCCTGCCCTGATCGTCCCCGGCCGCGACAATTTCCACGCCACGTCGGCGGCGCGCTATCTGGAAGAATGCCTGCCGAAGGCGGAATATTGGGACGTGCCGGTGCAGCAGCAGACCGAGGACGTGACGGCGAAGCGGGTGATGGAGTTTTTGGATAAGGTCGGCAGTTAATCCATCCCTGCCCGTGCTATGTTTGCTGCCCTTGAGAGGGGCATCGTGCAGGACAATCCGAAACTGTCACCGCTGGTGCGCGTGTTCGCGGCCGTCGTCATTCTCGTGCTAGCGGGCGGCGTGCTGTTGCTGCTTTATCCGGCGCTTATTTCGCACCGCTGGCCCTGGCGGCTAACGCCGTTCAACGCGCGCTTTCTCGGCGCCTTCTATACTGCCGAGCTGGCAGCCATCCTGATGCTGGGCGTGATCAACCGCTGGTCCCCCGGACGCCTGATCCTGATCATGGCGGTCTCGTTCACTGCGCTGGTGTCGATCGTGTCGCTCTGGCATCTCGACCGCTTCGATTTCGGCCGCAAAGGCCCGTGGGGCTGGTTCTTTGTCTATGTCGGCTCCGCGCTGGTCGCCGCTGCTTTTGTCTGGACCCATCGCGCGCTGGAGCATCCCGGCCGCCCCTTGGCCTCGCCCGCGTCGCGGCTATTCTTCATCGCCCAGGCCGTGGCGATCGGTGGCTACGGCCTGGCATTGCTGGTTGCGCCGCAATGGGCGGCCGGCTTCTGGCCCTGGCGTGTCGATGTCTTTCACGCGCAGGTCTATAGCGCGATCTTCATTACCGCCGGGCTCGGGGCTTACCTGCTGGCGCGCGCCGCCTCAAGTTACGAGCTTGTCGCCTTCGGCCTCGCACAGATGATCCTGGGCGCGGCTGCGATCCTTGGTCTGTGGCTGGCCAATCTCGAACGGCCGGCACTGGCGTGGACCGCGCCCGCCACCATGGTCTGGATCGCGATGTTTGCTGCGCTTGGCGTGGTCGGTGCGGTCAATCTGGCCTTGGCGAGACGGACGGCAGATTAGCCGCGCACGGGAATGAGCGGATCAGCCCGGCAGCTTCAGCGCCGCCAGCGCAGCTTTCGCCACCAGCACGTCTTCCTCGATCTTCGCGCCGCCGGCCGCCACCGCGCCGATCACCTGGCCGTCGACCACGATGGGAAAGCCGCCGGGGATATTGGTGAAGTCGCCCATCCGCACCGACATGCTGAGCGCATTCTCCTCCGGCGCGTAGCCGGTCGGCTGCTTCTGCGAGGCCGAGGTGATCGCCTTGCGCTGGGTGGTGATGATGGCGAAGTGCTTGGCGCCGTCCATCAACAGAAAGCCGATCATGCGGCAGCTGGCGTCGACCACCGCGATGGCGACCTTGCAGCCGAGCTCATTGGCCTTGGCGACGCCGGCCGCAATCATCTTCAGGCTGGCTTCTTCCGTCAGCCGGTGGGTGGGAACGAAGTCGGGCATGGCCTTCTCTTCTAGTCATGCCCGGCCTTGTGACGGGCATCCACGTGCTTTCCCGACATCATCCAAGACGTGGATGGCCGGGACCCGGCCATGACGACGTAATGGGCAGCCAGGGCGCAGGCTAAACCGTCGCGTGCGACTTGCCGAGCTGCGAGGTGAGCGCGTCTTTCGCCGCATCCTTGAAGGCCTGCTCGGGTTTGAGCACGATCGAGGCCGAGCGCACCTTCTGGTGCTCGGGATCGACGCCCGGCGGCGTGACGCCCTTCTCCACCAGCGCCTTCGCGGCGCGCATCAGGCGATGGCGCGCCATGATGATGCCGTTGTCGGTGGAGACGAGGTTCTCCTTGGTGCGGTCGCAGATCGGACCCATGCTCTCCTGCAAGGAGGAATCCTGGATCGCGAAGCCGGCGATGCCGCTGTAGTACCGCCCCGCCTTCTGCGCCGCGCGGTCCATCATGTAGTCGTTGTCCTTGTTGGCGAGCGGACGGAAAGTGCCGGGCACGTATTTGCAGTGGATGCCCAAGCCCTCTTTCATGTCGTTGAGCTCGCGCTCGCTCAGCTTGCGCGTGGGGTGGAAGTCATAGCTCCAGGCCCAGCAGGTCTCGTCGTCGATCGGGATCCAGAAATGCCCGTGCACCGGATGGTCGGCGCGCGGCGGGATCATGGTGAAGCACGGCATCACCCAGGGCGTGATGCGCCAGTAGTAATTGCCGTTCTCGGCGTTGCGGCGCGCGCCGATGTAAAGGCCGCCCTGGCTCTCCACCACCTCGAACACCGGGCGCATGTCCTTCAGATTGTATTCGTTGCCCTTGGCGCCCTTGAACAGCGGATCGTGGCCCAAATCGCCGCGATGCAGGAAGGAGACGTGGCTGGAATCGATGCCGCCTTCCATCGCCTGCAGCCAGTTGCATTCCTGCACGCGCTTGGAGACGTAGACCTGCTCCGGCGGCACCATGGCGAATTCCCATTCCGGCAGCGGCGGCTGCTTCTCCGGCGGTCCCATATAGGCCCACAGCACCGGCCCGCGCTTCACCAGCGGATAGGATTTCAATTTGATCTTCTGACAGAAGCCGCTCTCCGGCGCTTCCGAGGGAACGTCGATGCACTGGCCTTCGGTGTTGTATTTCCAGCCGTGATACGGGCAGCGCAGCCCGTTCTCTTCATTGCGGCCGAACCACAGCGAGACGCCGCGATGGGCGCAGAATTCGTCGATCAGGCCGTATTTGCCAGCCGTATCGCGGAAGGCGAGCAGGCGCTCGGACAGAATCTTCACCCGCACCGGCGGGCATTCGTTTTCCGGCAGCTCGTCGGCCATCAGCACCGGCAGCCAGTAGCTGCGGAAAAGCTGGCCCATGGGCGTGGCCGGGCCGGTCGCGCATACCAGATCGTTTTGTTCTTTCTTCAGCATCGAATGAGTTCCTGTCGGGGGGCGAATGGCGTTCCGTTATGCGGAACGCAGTTTCACTTTAAAAGATAATAAGACAAAGCAGCACACGCGGGCAAGCGCCTCTGTCGACGCGCGCAACACCAATCTCATCCTGAGAGCCCGGCGAAGCCGGGCGCCTCGAAGGATGGGCTGCACGAGCCGTCCCCGTCCTTCGCGCGCCGGCGCGTTTGCCGCACGGACGATGTCATGGCGCTCCTCAGCTGAGGACGGGAATAGGTTTGCGTTGGCCTCAAGCGCGCCCGGCGATGCCGCGGGCCTTTTCCAGCGTGGCGTAGCTGCGCGGGGCGCCGCAGCACAGATAACGCCAGCCTTCCGCGATCACCTGCTCGGCGTTGAACGCCTCCACATGCGGATGCGCGGCGATGACATTGTGCTGCTTGCAGATCGACAGCAGCTCGGCCTTGATGTCCATCATGATCTTGTGCTCGGTCTGGCGCGGGATGCCCATCTCCTGCGAGAAGTCGCCCTCCCCGATCATCACCACGCCGATCCCCGGCACGTTCTTCAGCATGTCGGGCAGGTTCTTCAGGCCCAACGTATCTTCGATCTGGATCACCACCAGAATCTCGCCCTTGGGATTGAGCGGCCAGACGTCGGCGCGCTCGTAGTATTCCGGCTGGGTGACCCCCCAATAACGCGCCGCTATCATCGGCCCGTCGCCGCGGATGCCGGCCGGCTCGTAAAGCGGCTTGTCCTTCAGCCGCGGATAGCGGCAGGCGGCGACCGCGTTATAGGCCTCCTCCACGGTCGAGACATGCGGCCAGACCACGCCGTAGCAGCCGATGTCGAGCGCCTGCTTGGCGAGGAACTGGTTCTTCTCCACGCCGTTGGCGGGAATCCGCGCGGTCGGCGTGATCTGCGGCGCAACGTTGCCGGCCGCCGCGATCTGCCCGCGGTTGAGCAGATATTGCAGCGAGTCGCGCAGCGCCTGGATGTCCCAGGGCCGGTGCTCGCCTTCGAAGATGACGCCGTCGTATTTCGAGGATTGCAAGTCGATCGCCATATCGGGGCTGCAGGCGGCGAAGGTTGAAAATGCGCACTGGCCGGATTCGAAGGCGCGGATGAAGCCGTTGAGGCGGGGAAGAGTAGCCAATTCAGTCTCCTTGGAAAGATCAAACCTTCTTGCCGGGCTTGCCGCGCTTTTCGAGCAGCTTGTCGAGGCGCGGATAAACGCGGCGGGCGTTGCCTTCGAAGATCTTGTAGCGGTCGGCCTCGCTCAGGCTCTTCACCTGATCGACGTATTTCTTGGTGTCGTCGTAATAGTGGCCGGTATTCGGATCGATGCCGCGGACCGCGCCGACCATCTCGGAGGCGAACAGGATGTTGTCGATCGGGATCACCTTGGTGAGCAGCTCGATGCCCGGCAGATGATAGACGCAGGTGTCGAAGAACACGTTCTTCAGCAGATAGTCGGTGAGCACCGGACGCTTCATGTCCTGCGCAATGCCGCGATAGCGGCCCCAGTGGAACGGCACGGCGCCGCCGCCATGCGGAATCACGAAGCGCAACGTGGGGAAATCCTTGAACAGATTACCCTGGATCAACTGCATGAACACCGTGGTGTCACCGTTGATGTAATGCGCGCCGGTGTGATGGAAGTTCGGATTGCAGGACGACGACACATGGATCATCGCAGGCACGTCGAGCTCGACCAGCTTCTCGTAGAGCGGATACCAGTATTTGTCGATCATCGGCGGATCGGTCCAGTAGCCGCCGGACGGATCGGGATTGAGGTTGACGCCGACAAAGCCAAGCTCGTTGACCAGCCGCTCCAGCTCCGGAATGCAGTTCTTCGGCGAGACCCCGGGAAACTGCGGCAACTGCCCGACCGGCACGAAATTGTCCGGCAGCAGCGTGCAGATGCGGTGGATCAGGTCGTTGGAGACCCGGCTCCAGACCTTGCTGATCTCCTCGGTGCCGACGTGATGCGCCATGCCGCCGGCGCGCGGCGAGAAGATCGTGAGATCGCTGCCGCGCTCGGTCTGGAACTTGATCTGCGGCTGAACGCTCTGGGTCAGCTGCTCGTCGCTGACGCCGAGGTCGGTGGTGGTCGGCTTACGCGCGGAATCGGCCAGGCCGGCAAGCTGCTTGTCGCGGAAGGCGAAGAGCGCCGCCGGCTCGGTGGTGTAATGGCCGTGAATATCGATGATCATGAGGCTGGTCTCTTACGGTTGCGCGGCGGCTAGCCCTTGAGGTTGCGGGTCGACGGCGCGAACAGGTCTTCAATGGCAACCGGCTTGGTGATGATGCGCTGGGAAAGCGCGGTCTGGATCAGATCCTCCAGCACCTTGCGGTTGGGCTCGATGCCGTAAGGCAGCGGATCCGCGCCGCCGCTGGCATCCATCACGGCCTTGGCGGTCTTGTCGGCATCGGTCAGCTTCTCGATCTGGCCGGCTTTCAGCTTCTCGACATAGATCCGCTTCGACTCCGCAAAGGCGTTGAACACGTCGGCGGCGAGCTCGGGATATTTTTCGATCAGCTCGTCCTTGATCACCACCGTGTGGTTGATCGGGAAATGACCGCGGTTGGTGAAGGCCTTCAGTCCTTCGTGTTCGCCATTGGGAATGAGCGGCTTGATGTCCGGATGATCGACATCCACGCCGATCGCGGCGACCAATTCGCCGGAGATCAGCATGTCTTCGACCTTCTTGCCTTCAGGAACCGGAACCACATTGGCCGGCCGCTGCCACTCCGCCACATGCTCATCGCCGGAAAGAACCCAGGTGACCTTGCTGAGATCGACGCCGTATTCGTCATGCAGCACGCTGCGGACCCAGACTCCGGTGGTGACGGTAAAGCCGCGCGCTACACCAACCTTCTTGCCTTCCAGGTCCTTCGGGGTCCGGATGCCGGCCTTGGTGTTGACCAAAATGGCGCCGTGGTGGAAGCCGCGCACCAGAAAGACCGGCACGGCGGTGATCTTCTTGCCGTGCTCCTTGGCGCAGATATAGGTCGTGATCGCCAGCTCGCAGACGTCGAACTCGCTGCCGCGCACCATCCGGCGGAAGGCGGCAATCAGAGGATTCACCTCCTCGAATTCCGGCTCGAAGGTCCTCGGCTTAACCGTGCCTTCCTTGAAAGCCTTGTTGTTGCCTTGGGTGCGGGTGACGGTCTTCAGCTTGGGTCCGGCCATGGGTGGGCTGCGCTCCGGGTGGAATAAAGCGGGATGGCAAATGCGGCTTGGTTATAAGCCGGAATATCGGCGGGCGTCGAGACGGGGGCGAGCAGCCACCAACCTTTCCTCATGGTGAGGAGGGTCCGCGCACGCGTCTCGAACCACAGAGGCCCGTCTCTTCAGGATGAGGTGGAGTTCTGGCTCCCCCGTTTTCGCCTTCGCTGAAGCTCCGGCGGACACGGGCGCGACCCGCCGAAGCCTTGTGCATAGGCGGTTCGTTGGGACGAGCGACTTTTCAGCAGCAATCGCAGGTAATGCCGTCGTCCTCGGAAATCAGAGAATTCTTCAGCCAGGCGGGGGGCAGGTCGTCGGGGACGATCTCTTCGATCGGCTTGAAGATCTTGAAATCATGCCGCGTCTTGTGGTCGGACCAGAAGGCCACCACGGTTTCCAGCGGTGGACAGCCTTGGATGGTGCAGGTGAGTTCAGTGACCAGGATCGCGGCGTCTTCCGGCAGGCTGAAGCGTTCGCGCGTCCATTCCTTCACCCGGTCGGCGGCCTCCAGGTGTTGCGGGCTCTTTTTCAACGAGCCGAGCTTCAAGGATGATGCCGCTTCCATCCGGTCTCCTGCCGTTCGGCTCTGCATTGGCCGGAACGATGCTTATATATAGCCGGAATCGGCCAGATAACACGGAAATTGGCGCTTGACCCCCTTTGGCTGGGTCCTAGAGTGCGCGCCGATTATGCAGTTCTAACGGAGGCTTCTTCAGTGGCAGAGAAAGTATTGGCGGCGGTGCGGACCGGTGCGAGCAAGACCGAAATCCAGGAATTTCCGATGCCGGATATTCCGGAGGATGCCGCGCTGATGAAGGTGGAGGTCGCCGGAATCTGCGGTACCGACGTCAAGCTCTACGCCCATCCGCCGACCGACGATCCGGTGATCATGGGTCACGAGAACATCGGCGTCATCGCCAAGGCCGGCCGCGAATTCACCCGCCGCAAAGGCTTCAAGGAAGGCGACCTTGTTTTCGTCGAGCACTATGTCATGTGCGGCAAGTGCGAGTGGTGCCACAAGGGTCAATACCGCCATTGCGAAAACACCAACTGGCGCACCAATCCGGACGCCATCCGCTACGGCTATACGTCAGCCAAGAAGGCCCCTCACCTCTGGGGTGGCTTCGCGCAATATGTCTACCTGCCCTGGAATGCCGTCGTGCACCATGTGCCGAAGAACGTCACGCCGGAATTGGCTGGCCTGGTCACGCCGATGGCCAATGGCGTCGAATGGTCGCTGTTCGACGGCGGCGTCAAATACAATTCCACCGTGCTCATCCAGGGTCCCGGCCAGCAGGGCCTGTCGCAGACCGTGATCTGCAAGCAGGCCGGCGCCTCGCTCATCATCGTCACCGGCACCTCCAAGGACGCCGCGCGCATGAAGGTGGCCAAGGAACTTGGCGCCGATCATGTAATCGACGTGCAGAAGGAGGACCCGCTGCAACGGATCATGGAGATCACCGGTGGCAAGGGCGTCGACGTGTCGCTCGACTGCACCGCTGGCGCCGGGACCATTCCGATCCTGCTCGGCATCGAGGCGCTCAAGCGCAAGGCCGGCACCATCGTGGTGCAGGGCGAGATGGCGCAGTTCCCGAATTTCCCGCTGGAGAAATTCACGGTGAAGTTCATCACCATGCACAGCGCCCGCGGCCACAGCTATGAGGCCTGCGAGCTGGCCTTGGCGCAGCTCGCCTCGCATCGCTTCCCGCTGGAGAAGATCACCACCCATCGCTTCGGGCTGAAGGATGTCGATCTCGCCATCCGCTCGGTCGGCGGCAAGGGCGTGCCGGACGTGATCCATGCCTCGCTGATGCCCTGGCTGGACACCTAAGCCTCAAGATCGGCCGGGCGCCCTCTGCCCGGCCGGTCTTATCCGGACCGGTCGAGGTCCGGGCGGTGACGCGGTGCCGGGCCGACACTATATGTAGCTTTCCGCAGCTCCCCGACCGAAGGACACGATGACCGAACGCATTCCCGTAACCGTGCTCACCGGCTATCTCGGCGCCGGCAAGACCACCTTGCTCAACCGCATCCTGACGGAAGACCATGGCCGTAAATACGCGGTCATCGTCAACGAATTCGGCGAGGTCGGCATCGACAACGATCTCATCCTCAACACCGACGAAGAACTGTTCGAAATGAATAACGGCTGCATCTGCTGCACGGTGCGCGGGGATCTGATCAAGACCATGCACGGCCTGCTGGCAAAGCGCGGGAATTTCGACGCCATCGTGGTGGAGACGACCGGGCTGGCCGATCCCGGGCCGGTGGCTCAGACCTTCTTTGTCGATTCCTTTTTGCAGGAGCGCACCGCTCTCGATTCCGTTACGACGGTGGTCGACGCCAAGCACATCCTGCGGCGGTTGGCCGACAGCCGTGAAGCCGCCGAGCAGATCGCCTTCGCCGATCAGATCGTGCTCAACAAGACCGAACTTGCCACCGACCAGGAATTGCGCGAGATCGAAGCCCGGCTGCGCAAGCTCAACCCGCTGGCGCCGATCCATCGCGCGCAACGCTCCAATGTGGCGCTCGACAAGGTGCTCGGACGCGGCGGCTTCGACATCGACCGCATCGTCTCGCTCGAGCCCGACTTCCTTGAGCCCGCGCATGGCGAAGCCGGGCATGTGCATGACGAGAATTGCGCGCATGCCCACCACGATCATCACGCACACGACCACGAGCACGATGCCGGCATCAGCAGCATTTCGCTCACCTCGCATACACCGATGGATGGCGGCAAGGTGAGCGACTGGCTCGCCTATGTCGTGCAGTCGCAGGGGCAGGACATCCTGCGCGCCAAGGGCATCATCGATGTGAAGGGGGAGAGCCGGCGGCTGGTCTTCCAGGCCGTGCATATGCTGCTGGAAGGCGATCTGCAGCGGCCGTGGAAGCCGGACGAGCCACGCTCCAGCCGGCTGGTCTTCATCGGCCGCAATCTGGACCAAAACGCATTGCAGATCGGGTTTGAATCCTGCGCCGCCAAGGCCTCCTAACAGGCTGAACCGGCGGGTAAATCGTCTGTCCGCCCGCATCGGAAAGAAAGCCATCTTGACGCTGCATGGATGGCGAAATGACGCTAGATTGGACTTAGGGCTGCAATTCGCGCGGTCGGCCTACAGGGACGTTGCTTTATGAGTCTTTTCTCGACGGATACCGGTCCCGGCAGCCGCGGCTTCGTTCCGCCGTTTCCGCCGCGATTGCCGTCGCCGCCTTCCACTCTGAAGCGGCTCTTGATCGCGCGGCGCGATTTCCTTGAAATGTGGGAGGACGAGGCCTTCGAGCTTGAATTCTCACATTCGCGCATGTTCCTGCGGCAGACTTTCCTCTGCAACAGCCCGGAATCCGTCCAGTTCGCGTTCAGCCAGAAGAACGCCAGCTTTCAGCGCAAGAGCCCGCAGATGCGCTACGCCCTCGCCCCGCTCCTGGGCGACGGCCTGTTCGTCAGCGACGGGCAGACCTGGAAAACCCGCCGGCGGATTGTGGCGCCCATTGTCCATATCTCGCGGGTTCCAGAATTTGCGCCGGTGATGGTGGAGGCCGCCACCGAAAGGCGCGAGCGCTGGGGCGCAACGCAAGGCGCGACCATCGACGTGCTGGCAGAATCCGCGCAGCTAACGGCGGAAATCATCTGCCGCACCTTGTTCGGCCGCAAGCTGGGCCAGGGCTATGCCGAACAAATCGTGCGCGGCTTCAGCAACTATCAGCGCGCGATCGACCAGATCGATCTGATCTCGTTTCTAGGGCTGCCGGACTGGTTCCCGCGCTGGCATGGCCGGCGCGTGCGCCACAATGTCGAGCAGATCCATGCCGTGCTGGATGAGGTGGTGGCAAGCGCGCGTGCGCGGGCGGGCGACGGCGAGCCTTCGGTGATCAATCACCTGTTCGAAGCGCGCGACGAGAATGGGGCGCCGCTCGACAGCGAGGCATTGCGCAACGAGATCGCGGTCTTGTTCATGGCGGGCCACGAGACCACGGCCAATACGCTGGCCTGGACCTGGTTTCTGCTCTCGCAAGCGCCGGAGGTCGAAGCCAAGCTGCATGAAGAGCTCGACACCGTGCTTGGCGACAGGGTGCCCACCCTGGCGGACGTGCCGCAACTCGTCTACACGCGCGCCATTCTGGATGAAACGCTGCGGCTTTATCCGCCGGTTCCGATCCTGCCGCGCGAAGCAATCAAGGAAGAAGAATTCCAGGGGGTGCGCATTCCCAAGGGATCGTTGCTCTTTGTCGTACCTTGGCTGCTGCATCGGCACCGAAAGCTATGGGAGCTGCCGGACCACTTCATTCCGGAAAGATTTTTGCCGGAAAACGCAGCGAAGATTTCCAAGTTCGCCTATGTGCCGTTCAGCATCGGCCCGCGCATCTGCGCGGGCGCGACCTTTGGCCAAACCGAAGCCATTCTTTGCATTGCCACGCTGGCGCAGAAATTCAAATTGCGGCTGCAACCGGGGCATGAGGTCCGGCCCGTCTGCCGGCTCACGTTGCGCCCCGAAGGCGGATTGCCGATGACCGTGCATCCGCGCGAACGCGGGATGCCGCGCAAGCCCGGGCCGGATTTCCCGCGCGAGGATCCGGTCTGTCCCTTCACGCATGCTTGACGCGCAAAATCCTCCCATCCGCTGGCTGTTCGGCAACCGAAGGCAGCGACGTATCGCCCGGCGCTATTGGCTGCACGACAGCGCGATCGGACTGCTGAACAGCGCCCTGCATTCCGGCATGCGGTTCCTGCCGACCGACTGGTGCTCCGGTTTCGGCGCGCTGGCATCGAGGTTATCCCCTCACCGCTTCCCGAACAGTGACGCGCGCGCCCGCCGCCTCTGGAAGACTTTGCGGCCCGAAGCGGCCAGCGAGGTGGATGCCGCGGTCACCCGCATCTGGCGCAACGCCGGCCGCACCATGGCCGAATATTCCGTCCTCGGCCGGCTGTTCGCCGAAGGCCGCGTTGCGACCGAAGGCATAGAATATCTGGAGGCCGAACGCGCGGCCGGGCGGCCGATCCTGATCGCCGCGCTGCATCTGGGAAACTGGGAGGTCATCGGCGTCACCGGCAACGCCTTGGGTTTTCCGGGCGCCGGATTTTTTGAGCTGCAGGAGAACCGTTTTGACCGCCGCATCGCCGACAAGGTGCGTCGCCGCTATGGGGCCGATCTGATCACCCCGAGCAGAACCGCGGCGCGTCAGGCATTGCGCGTTCTGGCGGAAAAGAAACTGTGCTTCGTCATCCATGTTGACGAGATCTTCGAAGGACACGTCTCGGCGCCTGCGTTTGGCCGCCCCCGCAAGCTCGAAGGCAATATTACGCACATCGCGCGGCTTGCCCGCATGACCGATGCGAATATCCTGCCGGTTTACGTGCTACGAATCGGCGACGCCGCGCGCTTTAAACTGGTGGTGGCGCCGCCGATCGAGACCATCCGCAGCGAAGACCGCGAGGCCGACCTGGCCGCCAACGTGGCCGCGATCGAGCGCACCATCGAGCCGATCATCAAGGCGCATCTGGACCAATGGTTCTATGCGCTGGATTTCGAATTCGAAACGCCGGCTACGTGAAGACGCGGGCTATTGCGGGTCGCCGACGGTGAAGCGGAAGGACTTCGAACTCCAGCGCCGCACGCGTTCCGGCAGCAAACCGCTGATGCGGGTGACCGTGCCGAAGAACCGCGGAATGACCACCATCGGCTTGTTGCGCTCGATCCCGCGAGCGATCAGTTCGGCAGCCTTTTCGGCGGTCATGACGAACGGCTTGGGGCCCGATTCCCGCTGCATCATAGGGGTGGCAATATAACCCGGGCAGATCACACAGACGCCGACACCGTGCGGCAGCAGCAGGTCGCGCAACGACAAGCCGTAGCTGAGGACGGCGGCCTTGCTGGCACTGTAGCTGGGTGAATCCGGGAGCGGAACGAAACCTGCGATCGAACTGATCAAGGCGATCTGTCCGCCCCCGCGCGCCATCATCACCGGCAGCAGCGGCTGCACGGTATTGAGCAGGCCCAGCACGTTGGTTTCCATCAAGGCATAAGCGGCATCGGGCGGCTCGATCTGCCCGCCCGGCGGCGTGCCTTCCATCACACCGGCATTGGCAATGACGAGATCGACCGGCACGACGCGGTCGAAATCGTTGATCCAATCCATCAGTTCCGCGCGGTGACGGATGTCGATGGCGGCGGTCGCGACCTCGGCGCCAAGCGCGCGGCATTCCTTGGCGATGCTTTCAAGCCGTTCCTTATGCCTGCCGAGCAGTCCGAGGCTGGCTCCTTCGCGCGCATAGCGTAGCGCGAGCGCCTTGCCGATGCCGCTCGATGCTCCGGTGATGATAATACGTTGCGGCATGAATGCCTTGCGGCGGCTGCGCCGTCCGTCAGGCATAGCCGGGAAATTTGAGCGAGCGCATGCTTTCGGGGATCTTGGCCAGTTCTTCGGCCATAGCATCGATGGCGGTTTCGATCTGCTCTTCGGTATGCATCGCAGTGAGGAAGAACCGCAGGCGCGAGGACTTTGCCGGCACGGCGGGATAGAGCACCGGCTGCACATTGATGCCGCGCCGGAACAACTGCTGCGACAGAACAACCGCGGAAACCGAATCCCCGACTACGATCGGGGAGACCGCCGTGCCGCAGCCGTTGCCGGTGTCGAGACCCTTCGCCTTGGCCACCTTGTAGAAATATGCGCCGTTTCGCTGCAACGCGGCCACGCGCTCCGGCTCGCGGTGCATGATCTCCAGCGACTTGGCCACGCTGGCGGCAAGCAGCGGCGGAATCCCGACGCTGTAAACAAAGCCGTTGGAGAGACATTTCAGATAGTCGATCAGGGCAGCCGAGCCGGCGATATAGCCGCCGCAGCCGGCCAGGGTCTTGGACATGGTGCCCATCCAGACGTCGACTTGCCGCGGATCAACACCGAAATGCTCGGCAATGCCGTAGCCGTGCTTGCCCAGAACGCCGAGCGCATGGGCTTCGTCCACCATCAGCCAGGCTTGATAACGCGTCTTGATGTCGATCAGGCGAGGCAGGTCGGGATAGTCCCCGTCCATGCTGTAGAGACCCTCGACCACGATCACTGCACGTTCGTATTTGCTGCGGTTGGCCGCCAGTATCTGCTCAAGATTGTCGAGATCGTTATGCGCGAAGCTGCGGCGCGAGGCGCCGGAAAGCACGCTGCCGACGACCGCGCTGTTGTGAACCACGGCATCGCTGACGACCAGGTCCTTGGCGCCGGCGAGACTGGCGATGACACTGACATTGGTGCCGTAGCCGCTGACGAAAACGACCGCGTCGTCGGCCGAATAGTGGTCGGCCAGCGCGCGCTCCAGCGCGCGATGCGCGATGCGCTCGCCTGCCACGATCCGGCTGGCGGAGCAGGATATGCCGTAGCGGTCCATCGCCGCCTTGGCGGCCTCGACCACCTCGGGATGACCGTTCAGGCCAAGATAATCGTAACAGGAGAAATTAATGAAAGGCTTTCCGCCGATCTCGGTCACCGCGCCGGCGCGGGCGTCGTGCATGCGGAAGTAAGGATTTTCCAAACCGAACTTGTCGCCGATCGAGCGCTGCAGCCGCAGCTCGTCATAGCCCGGCAGCGTGGAGAAATCGGTAAAGCGCTTGTCCACCGCCGTTGCCGCCACCGGTTTGGGCGGCTGCAATGGGCTCGACTTGCGCATGGTATCGACGCGAGAGAGCAGGCGTTCGCGTGCATCCTCCGGGATAGGTGAATTCTTGCTCAAGAGAGCAGCCTTTTCGCCATTTGTGCCTCGTCGGTCATCATGCCCTTGAACGCCTTGATCTGGCCGGGCTCGACTTTGGGCATATGCTGCTCGGCAAGCGTCGTGAGCGCAACATCGTCCGCCCCATGGGCGACGTCGAGTTGACCCAGGATCTCGTCCACCACGCCCGGAATCGTGAGCTGGCCCGCGGAGCCGGCAAGCGAGAAGTGGAAGCCGAAGCATTCCTCCAGATTCATCACCAGTTCGATAGCCATCAGCGAATCCAGGCCGATTTCGCCCAGCGTCCGCACGCGGCTGATGTCTTCCTCGCGCGAGTGAAGAACGCGCGCGAGCTGCGTGACGATAACGTCGGAAACCTTGCGGCGCAGGGAGTCGATGCTTTCCGTCTTGGCCAGCGCGCGCAGATCGATCCGGCCGGCTTCGCTCTTTTGATCGCCGCCGGCGCGAACCATGGCCGCGTAAGTCGGCGACTTCAAGACCGCGAGGCGATCGACGTTGAACGCCCCTTCGCTCGGCGAGATGGTCATCACCGCGAGGTCGGCAATATCAGACGGTTGCCGCAGCGCCTGGCCCATCAGATCGAGCGCTTCACGCGCCTTCAGGCCGGAAACGCCGGTCAGCTTCTGCAGGTTGCTTTGCAGGCGCTCGTTGCGTGCCACGACCCCCACGTCGGTGATGGGACCCCAGCCGATGGCGAGGGCCGGCAATCCTTCGCGGCGGCGGCGCCGCGCCAAGCCTTCCATATAGGCGTTGGCGGCGACGTAATTGCCTTGGCCCGGATTGCCCATCAGCGTGGTGACCGAGGAGAACAGGACGAAATAATCGAGATGCAGGCCACGGGTGACCAGATCGAGGTTTTCCGCGCCCGTGACTTTCGGCGCAAGCACGCGGGCGAACCGCTCCTCGTCCAGGCCGGTGATCACGACGTCGTCGAGCACCATCGCCGCATGCATGATGCCCACGACCGGCGGCATGGTGGCATGGATTTTTTCGAACAGCTTCTCTACCGAGCGCAAATCCGAGATATCGCAGGGCTCGGCGAGCACTTTCACGCCGCGCTTGGCAAACTGTTGCAGCACTTCCTTGGAGTTCGGATCGGCCGCACCCTTGCGGCCGACCATCACCAGGTGACGCGCGCCGCGGTCGACCAGCCATTTGGCGGTCTCGAGGCCGAAGCCGCCGAAAGCACCCGTGATCACATGCGTGCCCTGTGCGCTGATCGAGAGCGGCTTGTTCGCCGCCCGCACCAAGCCGGCACGCGGCGGCCGCACCACGATCTTTCCGATGTGATGGGAATATTGCATCAGCTGGAAAGCTTCCGACACGGCGCCCGCCTCAAACACGCTGTAAGGTAGCGGCGTATAAGTGCCTTCGCTGAAATGACGCATCATCTCTTTGTACACGCGCTCGGCCAGCGCCTTGCGCCCAATCATCAGCTGATCGACGTCGACCCCGAAATAGCTCAGGTTTTTCCGGAAAGGCCGCAGGCCGATATGCGTATTGGTCACGTAATCGCGTTTGCCGAGTTCGACGAAGCGGCCGAATGGACGCAGGCAGGCGATCGAGCGCTCCATCGCCTCGCCGGCCAGGCTGTTGAGCACGATATCGACGCCGGCGCCCGTGATTGCCCGGATATCTTCGACAAAGGCTGTCGAGCGGGAATCGAGGACGTGGCGGACGCCAAGCGAGCGCACCAGGCCGCGCTTCGCACGCGAGCCGGCAGTCGCAATCACCTTGGCGCCGCGCGCCAACGCGATTTGGATTGCGGCCATTCCGACCGCACCGGCGCCGCCGTGGATCAGCACCCATTCGCCCCGCTTCAGCTGTGCGAGCGACACGAGCGAGTAATAGGCGGTGAGGAAAGCGACCGGAATGGTCGCGGCGCTCTCGAACGGCATTTCGGCCGGAAGCTTGGCAGCTTGCGTCGCCGGCACGATAACGTGACTAGAGAAGGCGGATGCCGCGAAAGTCACGACGCGGTCGCCGACCTCTAGGTCCTTGACCGACGGCCCGACCTGCGAAACGCGACCGGCGCATTCGAGACCGAGCGTAGGACCGCTGAAGCCGTCTTCCAGCATGTCGTCCGGGAGCATGCCCAGGCTCCACATCAAGTCGCGGAAATTGAGACCAGTTGCCTCAACCACGACCTCAACTTCGCCGGGGCCAGGACGCGTGCGTTCGATCGGCTGCCACGCCACCCGTTGCCCGCCGGTCGCCTGCCGTTGCAACCGCGCAGCTGGCGCGGCTGCCGATGCAGCATGAAGGCGAAGTCGCTGCAGAGGCGTGACGCGCACCACGCGGATGACCGAGCCGTCGATGCGGATTTCGGTTTCCGCCGTGCCGGACAGGATGATGTTGCGGATCTGCTCGGCGGCCACGTCGGGCGCAACACCCGGCGCGATGTCGATGCGCCGCACGTCGAGCTTCTGGAACTCGTTCGCCAGCACGCGCGAGAAGGCCCAGGCGCCGGTTTCCACCGGACGCACCTCGGGCGTGTTGCCGCCGAGAGCGCCCGAGAACACCAGCCACAAAGTAGTCTGCCCCGCGCCGATCTTTTCGGCGCAGGTCTTGATCTCCATGCAGCGGCGGGTGAGCGCCGCGGCGGGATCCTGATGCTCGCCTGCTTGCGGCGGCATCAGCACAACAATTTTCGGCGCCACGGCAGGGAAATCCGCCAGACCGACAATCGTCGACAGGCTCCCGTGATTCTGCAGCGCAGCGCCGATCTTCTCCGAAAGCAAGGAATCGGCGGACGGCGCGACCACAAGTGTCGACTGCAACCGCTTCGCCGCGTCGGTATCGTGGCCGTTGCCGGTATGGCGACGCACCTCGCCGACGATCAGCGACGCTGAATCCGATCCGTACTGGACCGCCCGTGCCTCCGAATAGTCGAAGCCGGCCTGCTCGAAGGCGAGTGTCCATTGGTCCGGCGTGTGCAAAGACTCAATCGGATAATCCGAGTTGCCGGTCAGGAACCATTTGGGATCGAGGCCGAACACCAGGTCCTTGAACAACGAAGGCCGTGGCTCGATGCCGATCACGAGGCCGCCGGCAGCCAGCACGCCCTTCAGCTCGGCAAGCCCAAGACCGGCCGGCAGGCGATGGAACCCCTCAACGGAAACGACCAGATCATAGGTCGCGAGCTTGTCCTTCTGCTCGGCGTTCAGCAGCGTCACATCGCCATTCCGCGGAAGCCGCAGCTCGGCGCGCTCGAAACGGCGCCGCTCAGGTTCCAGCAGGGTGAGCTGGAGATTGCGGGATTCCGCCTGCTCGGTCAGAGCATGCGTCAGTGGGCCGTAGCCGATTTGCAGAATGCGGATCGTGCGGTCGGTGGGCCAAAGACCCGCGATGTCGCGCAGCAGCTGCCAGAAGACGCCGCTCGATTCCGTGAGCGCCACATTGGTGCTGTCATAAAATTCCAACGCGGCTTTCGGAATAATCGAATCGGCCTGCAGCCGAATGGCGTGGTTTTCCTCGATATGCTCGGCGAAACTCGTCACCGCTCCGGCCAGCAGCACTTCGGCGGCACGTTCCGGATATTCCGATGACAGCGCCTTGATCACCGAGGCCGAGCTGGGCAGCGAAGGATCTCGCAGCAGAATCCAGGTCCCCTCCTCCTGCTTGGCAAGTTCAGCGGCTTCCAGATTGAGCATTAGCTTGGTCAGCCAGGGGCGCATTTCTTCCGGCACACGGCCGCTGGCGATCAGCAGGTCGACATCAACAACGAGGCCTTCGGCCAAACCCGAGGCGATTTCGTAAGCGGCCGCCGTGGCCCAGCCTTCCACCAGCATGGTGCCGTCGTTGGAGACCGTTCCTTCCGGCGCAGCTTCCATTGCCTGCGCCCTGGCGAGCACGTCGCGCGCGGTGGCGGCGACGCCGGTTTTCCCGCCGATCGTCCCGTCGAACAGCTGCGGAAGCTCCATCAGCGCAATTGATTCCAGCGCAGCCGCGCGCCTGACCGGAACCGCCTGGCAACGCACGCCGCGCAGAACCGCGACGATTTCATTGTCCGGCCCGAACAGATAATAATTGGCCAGAATCGAGCGTTCAGACTTCACGACGATTTCGATATAGGCCTTTTCCGGCAACGCGCCGGGCTTGTACAGGGCGGCCTCGTCGAGGCGCACCGGTATATAGGTGACGCCGCGCTCTTCGACGCGCAGTTCCGGGAATACCGTGAACAACCCGTGCGTCGAGCAGTCCAGCCGCATCGGATCGAGTGCGAAAGGCGTCTCTTGCGTCTCCGGGACCGACAGCTGAACGGTCATGTGCCTGTCGTCGTGCATGACGACATGCTGCACGAGCCGGAAAGTCGGGCCGTAATGCAAGCCGCTGCCATCGGCGATGCGATAAATTTCCTCGTGTGAGAGCGTCTGTCCGCCGGCAGGCGCAACCGGGCTCACAACGTCCTGCGCCGCATTGCCGTGTACGATCTTGCCGCGGCAATGCAGCAGCCAGGCGACGTGCGAGAGCCGCGGACGGCTGAAAATCTCGATCGTGTTCGAGCCGGGCGAAACGCGGGTCATCACCTCGCGCGTCTCGCCGTTGGTCAGATCCAGCGGCTTGAGTATTTCGAAGCTGGAGATGACGACGTTTTCGGTCTTCAGATACTGACGCGCGACGGTGAACGCGACTTCCAGAAAGCCCGCACCGGGGAAGATGACCTGTTCGCCGACTTTATGGTCGGCCAGGTCGGGATGGCGAATGGTGTCGATCGGGGCATGCCATTCCAGCCCTTCGCTGGTGTGGCGTCCGCCAGCGAAGAGGTGCCAGTCGGCTTCCAGGCCGATGGCTTCCGACGTCGGCGTGTAACGGAACTCGGTTTGCTGCCACGGGTAATGCGGGAGCGAAATCGCGGGCCCAGGATCCTGTCCAAAGACAGTTCCGAGATCGATGCGAGCGCCGCTCACCATCGCCTTGGCGATCGCCTTGTCGAACGGATCGACCGCGTCGTCGTTGCGGTCGAGCACCGCCATCGTCGCAACGCCAGTCGTTTCGCCCTGCAGGCAATCGGCGACATGCTTCACCAAGGTGCCGCGCGGCCCAATTTCGAGGAAGTAGCGCGCGCCGAGCTTGGCCGCCGCGCGTACCGCGCCTACGAAATGCACCGGTTCGCGTACGTTGCGCCACCAATAGCCGCCGCCGAGCCGGGATCCCGGCAAGCACGCGCCCGTTACGGTGGAGACGAAAGGAACGTCGCCGTCGCGCGGCGTGATTTCCTTCAAGTCCACACGCAGGCGCGTTTCGACCGGCGCCATCAGGCTCGAGTGGAAAGGATATTCAAGATCGAGATCAACGACCGCAACATTGCGGCTCTCGGCCAGCGCCTTGAACTCGTGGAGAGCATCGGCCGGCCCGGCAATTGTTGCGGAGCGCGGGCTGTTATACGCCGCGATCTCGATTCGCCCGACCGTGGCAACCAGCTCTTCGATCTTCTCCTGCGGCGCCAGCACAGCCATCATCCGGCCAAGGCCGCGAATCACTTCCTGATGCTTGCTGCGGAAATGGATCACCTCGACTGCCGTGCGCAGGTCGAGGATGCCGGCCGCTTCGGCGGCCGCGACTTCGCCCACGCTGTGGCCCAGCACAGCCGCGGGGCGGATGCCGCGCGCGCGCAGCGCCGCAGTGACGGAGCTTTGGATGGCGAAGAGCAGCGGCTGCGCCACGCTGGTCAGCGGCAGGCGGTCCTGCAAAGTCTCGCTGAAGAGCGCTTCCTGCAGCGACCATCCGGCGATCTGCTGGAACAGGCTGTCGACCACGCCGAAATGCGCGCGGAACGGGGCGCTGTGCCGGTAGGCGGAATGGCCCATGCCAACCCATTGGCTGCCGTTGCCCGAATAGACGAAGGCGACCGGCATATCGTGCCCAACCGCCGTACCGGAGGTGAGATGGGCGTTCTCGTTGCCGGCAACATAGGCGTTTAGCCCTTCGATCACGTCCTGGCTGTTGCAGCTCGATATGGCGATGCGGTCGGACAGATGGTCACGACGATGAACGATAGCGCTCGCGAGCGTCGCGGTATCCTCATTCGACAGATGCTGGACGCGCTCGGCATATTTCTGCGCCAGCGCCACCAGCGCCGATTTGCTCTCCGCGGAAAGCGCGAAAAGGCTCGAATTGGGCGCATGGCCGACCACCGGAAGCGGATTTTTCCGGCCAGCCGCAACGATGGCATGCGCATTGGTTCCGCCGAAGCCGAATGAATTGACGCCGGCGCAGCGCAGCGGCGAATCCGGCAGCAGCAACGACTGATGGCAAACCGACAGATTGAGGCGGTCGAAGTCGATATTGGGATTGGGTTCGTCGAAATGCAGGGACGGCGGCAGAATTCCGTGATTGAGAGAGAGCAGCGCCTTCAGCACGCCGGCAAGACCGGATGCCGGCTCAAGGTGCCCGATATTGGTCTTGATCGAACCAATCGGCAGCGGATCGGACCGTTCATGGCCGAGACTGCGGCCCAGCGCGGCCGCTTCAAGCGGATCGCCGGCCGGCGTTCCGGTTCCGTGCGCTTCCACGAAGGCGAGCCGATTGGGATCGATCGCGGCTCGTGAATAGATGCGCTGGAGCAACACTTCCTGCGCCTCAGCGGACGGCAGCGAAATACCGTTGGTGCGGCCGTCGGAGTTGACGTCGGTCGCAAGAACAAGACCGCGCACCGGGTTGCGGCTGCCGTGCGCATGCGCGGCTTTGCGCAGCACGAAGACGGTACCGCCTTCTGCGCGGACGAAACCGTCGGCCTTTGCGGAGAAGGCCTGGCACAGCCCCGTCGGCGACAGCATCGAGGCTTGTGAGAAGGCGATAAAGGACGCCGGACTGGCGATCACGTTGATGCCGCCGACGATGGCGGTCTCGATGCGGCCGGAGCGCAGCGCTTCGGCGGCCTGATGCAACGCGACCAGGGATGACGAGCAGGCAGTGTCCACCGTGAGGCTCGGACCGCGCAGATCATAGATGTAGGAAATGCGGTTAGCGACGACCGCAAGCGCGGTACCGGTGGCGAAATGCGAATCGGCAACGGCGTGATCGCCGAAGAATTTATGCCCGTAGTCGGCTTGCGAGGCGCCGACAAAGACGCCGACATTGGTGCCCGCAATGGTGGACGGCGGAATGCCGGCGTCTTCCAGCGCTTCCCATGTCAGTTGCAGCAGGATGCGCTGCTGCGGATCCATCTGCTCGGCTTCGCGCGGGGAGATCCCGAAGACGCCGGGGTCGAAGCCCCAGAGATCATCCAGCACGCCGGCGGCCCAGGTGTAGCTCTTTCCGCGCTCCTGACGGCGCGGATGACCGTAACGATCAAGCGAGAAACGGTCAGGAGGAACCTGGGTTACAGCACAACGCCCTTCCAGGAGAAGCGACCAGAGTTCCGTTACCGATTTGGCCCCCGGCAAACGACAGGCCCAGCCCACGACGGCTATTTCGTCGCGCAAGTAGTGAATAGAATTCACGTTTTATACCCCCACCCCGCACCTGGATCCGATCCCGGCCGTCTACAACCTATATTGCCCACAAAGGGATTTGTTAGCCAAGATGGCAGCGGATAAAGTTAAATGGAAGAATGCGGCTGCAAGATGATCATTCGCGCGGCGAGGCATTCTGAAAACCCGCTAAACTACTGAATCCCCACGGTATCGGTGTATTCCACAGCAAAGGTTAACTGCGCAAGCATTATGGCCATACTGACTCTGCTTGTAGGCAGCTTTTTGCAGCCTTCCCGTTGAGGTTGCATGGAATCCACGAGCCTTTTTCGCAAACTAGCAGAGAGCTTGGGCGCCACTTTGGCTCCAAGCAGGAGGACCACATGCCGAGCGCCAAGCAACAGCGAACCAATACCGGATGGCTCGAGCCGTTGGAGCGCGCAGCCCTCGCGGCGCTTGCCGCAAGGATGCCGTCATGGGTCACCCCGGATTTCCTCACTGCGATCGGCTTCGCAGGCGCGCTGATCACTTTTGCAGCCTATGTGCTCGCCGGCTGGGATGCGACATGGCTCTGGGTGGCCTCGCTCGGTTTCATCGTGAACTGGTTCGGTGATTCGCTCGATGGATCGTTGGCGCGTTACCGCCGGATCGAGCGGCCGCGATATGGATATTTCCTCGATAACGCCATCGACCTGGTCACGCAGCTTCTGCTGGCTGCCGGAATCGCGCTGTCCGGATTCATCTATGGGGAGTTATGCTTCCTCGCGCTGTCCGTTTTCTTGATGATGTCCGTTCTGAGCCTATTGCGCGCGAACGTCTCCGGAGTTTTCCAGCTCAGCTACGGCGGCGTTGGTCCGACCGAAATGCGCGCGATGTTCATTGTCCTCAACGCCGCGATATATTTCTTCCCGCCGCAGCCAATTAGCTTGTTAGGTTTGCAGATGACATATCCCAACTGGCTGTCGCTGACCTGGAGTTCGGTGGCCTTGGCGACGTTCGTCTTGAGCATGCTCTCCGACCTCCGCCGCCTCGCTGTCGAAGATCCGCCCCGTGCCCGTTGAGGGAAGTTCCGAGGCCGTAGCGTGAGGATACCGGGAAGCAAAAGAGGCATCGAACTGCGTCCGGGCCAGGGAAAATCCTGGCGACTGGAGCCGGAAAGCGGCGTCGCGCTGAACCACGGCGTTAATCACGCCGTCTCGCTTCCATTCTGGCTACGGCTGGAGCCGGTGAAACGTGTATGCAAATGCAGGTGGATCAGAATTCGCTATTCCTCCGGCTTTTTCGACGAGCCGGTCCGTCCGCTGATCCGGTTCGATACCCGATCAGGCGGGTCTTTCGTTCAGCCCATGAACGGCGCAATCCTTGGAAGCGCCGAATGGATCGGCCGTGTTCCGGACGAAACTGTATCGATTTCTATCAGCCCGGGCCGGCGTCTCGGGCCGTTTTCTTTCCGCATAGATCGAATCGACGTTCTGTCACGCCCGAGACTTTTGCAGGGCGGATTTTTCCGCGATCCGCTGTGGACATTCTGGGCCATCCGCTCACGCATGGTCGATTCGCGCCAGGAGGCCTGGCAATCGGTAAAATACGCGATCGGTGGAACCCCCCTCAATCAATACAGCAACTGGGCCGCGCGCATGGAGCGCCCTTTTGATGCCGAAGACTTCGACCGGCCGCGCCGAGATTGGAGCGCGGCACCGCGACTGCATCTTGTTATGTCGCTCGAATGCCGGTTGGGCGAATTGATGGCGACGCTGCGCTCACTGCGAGCACAGGTACATGAGCACTGGTCGCTGCATGCGGTCGTAGGCGAAGATGGCGACCCCAGCGTGTTGACGCGTTTTCACGAAGAGATGCGCAAGGATCCGCGCCTCGCAGCCTTTGTTCCCGCTGATTTCGCAGAGCAGCATTTCGCTGACGACGATCGGATCGCTGTCATCCAGGCCGGCGACGTCATGCCGCCTTATGCTCTTGCGACAGTTGCGGAGACTTTGCTGGAGCGCTCCCATCTCACCGCGCTTTATTCCGACGAAGATATCCTTGGACGGGACGACACCCGGCAAGCTGCGATCTTGAAGCCGGACTGGAGTCCGATCTTCTATGACGCCATCCCTTACGTCGGCCGCCTTGCGTTCCTGCGATACGGGAATCTTATCGCCACCGGTGTAAGCCCAGCCGATCTTCTATCGGATGAAGAGGCCACAGTGCGGCGACTTCTCACCGCGGTAGAACCCGCCACTGTCGGCCATATTCGCCGCATCCTGTGTAGCCGCAGGACAGCGAAGACATCAGCTGCAGCACCGGCAGCACATAAGAGCAATGAGCCCGAGCCGGATTGGCCGGAAGTTTCCATCGTTATCCCGACGCGCAACCGTGCGCATCTTCTGGCAGCTTGCACCCGCGGTCTCAAGGAAACGACCGATTATCCCTCATTCAACGTGGTCGTCGTTGACAACGGCAGCAGCCAGCCTCGAGCACGCGCGTTGCTGGATGATCTGCGCGCCGATGCGCGCTACCGTATATTGGATCGTCCGGAACCGTTTAACTACGCCAAGCTCAGCAACGATGGAGCACGCGCCACCAATTCGCCAATGTTGGTCTTTCTTAACAATGACATTCGGATGATTGACGCCAGTTGGCTCAAGACTCTTGTGCGCCTGGCTATGAAACCGCAGGTCGGAGTGGTCGGCGCGAAGCTCTTGTTTCCAAACCACAAGATCCAGCACGCGGGGATTGTATTGGGCATGGGAGGAATCAGCGGACACATTTACAGGCGCCGGCGGAGTGACGTGAATGGCTATTTAAAGCAGGCGGCAAACACGCGCGAAATGGCAGCGGTCACCGGCGCGTGCATTGCGATCGAACGGCGGAAGTTCGAAGCGGTCGGCGGATTCGATGCGGAGAACCTGCCGGTCGATCTCAACGATATCGACCTCTGCCTACGGGTCGCCGAGCGTGGTTGGACGAATGTATGGGCCGCCGATGCCGTCCTGATTCACATGCAGTCTGCCAGCCGCGGGATTGAAAGAAATCCGTTCGACCAGTATCGGCGGGAGCGAACTTACTTCGTCAACCGCTGGGTTGAGGCCATTCGCGACGATCCCTACTTTCACCCGGGGTTTTCTCTGTCCGCCCATCGCCCTGTTTTGGCCTAGCGAGCGACGCCTCATCCGGTGCGTATTTTGAGACAGCAGGCAGGCATAAGGGGTTTACTTCGGGTAACCGGGGGACTTCATAGTTTTGTGCGGCTGGCGGTGGCCGCACCTGAATGGTTGGGACAGAAACGGTTCGAGATGGCGCGCTGCATTTATTGCGACCAGCCAGCAGGATTTTTGCGCCGGCGGCATGCGGAATGCCAGGAACGACATACGCGCGCGCTCGCCACGATCCCGGAGCTATTCGCCAAGGCCTTGCATAGCTCGCTGCCCGCGGAACGGTTTGGCGCATTGCTAAAGGATGCGGCAGGTGCCTCATTCATCAAGCCGCGGGATCTTGGGTCGTTATGCGTGCGAGGAATTAGCAGCATGATCGATTCCGTTTTGGAAGAGCGCCTCCTGACACCGGCGGAGGAAGAGCGTATCTCCGAGATCAAGGATGCGCTCGGCCCCGGCATTACGGATGTGACGGAGCTGAACGAGAAGCTGATCAAGATCAGCATGCTGCGGGAGCTTAATGCGGGTCAACTCCCGGACCGCGTCACGGTGGTCGGACCGATGCCGATCGAGCTACGTCGCCACGAACGCGTGACCTGGATTTTTAACCGGGTGATCTGCTTCCGCCGCCGCACGCCCGTTGTGTCCCCGCCGGAAGGAACCGGCATCGTATTTCCGGCAACAGAGAAGGACCTCTATTGCGGATTGCGCGCCTTCATCAACGATCCAATCCCGACGGACGATTTGGTGGAGGAAGCCACCGGCGATCTCGTTGTCACCGATCGGAACATTTATTTCATATTCGGAGACGGTCAGCGACGCATACCAATCCCAAAGATTACAGCTCTGCAGCCGCACGCCGACGGCATTCAGGTCACTTGCGAGCAGCCGCAAGGCCGGTCCCGAACCTTCAAGCTTGAAGACCCGTGGCTGGCAGCCAATCTGATCGTGCGGCTGACGATCCTCGCGCAAAAGTAGTTCGGCTGCGGCCGCAAGGCGCCTACTACTCCTCCTCCCGGGCTTTGCGCGCCCGTCTTTTTCTTTTTATTTTCCTCGCCGCGCGCCGTTCTTCCCGCGTCCTTGCCGGCGGCGCGGTCTGTTCGGCAAAGGCGAAGGCCCGCTCAAGATTTTTGAAAAGACGCACCTGGCCGTCGGCCAAGACGAGGCCCATGTTGCAGAATTCCCGTGCAAAGCCGGGATCCTCCGATGCGATGATCATGCCCGAGGTTTTTGCACGCGCTTCGAATAACGCGCGCGCTTCCCGGTTGTAACGTTTCCCAGCCCGAACGACGTCGTCGCGGAGCAGGTACACGTCAAAAGGAATGCTGAAAGCGAGTATGTCGCTGAGGTCCCGCTTCCTTGAGTTCGATAACCCGCTATACGGCTTGTCGAAATCCTTGCCGAGGTCGGAAACTTGAGCCACGAAGTCCACGACCTTCTCAACGTCCGCCCCATAGAGCCGCGCGACATGCGCCACGTTCAGACGCACGGACAGTTCCGGCGTGAATCCCCCGAGATGACCGGCGGGGAAGGACACCCGCGCATTTCGGACGATGCGTCCAGCAGTAGGCAGTATAATGCCAGCAAGAAGATCGATAAAGATTTTGGTGTCTTCCGGGACCGGCCCGAGCACCGCGATGCGGCGGCTCGAGGGCAGTTTCGCCCGCACGGCTCTCAGCACGTCTCTTTTTTTGCCGCCGGCGCCGACAACTTTGGTCACCTCTTCCAGAATGATCATCGTCCCTCGAACCGCCGTGTTACGCGCTCAATCATGAGTCCGAGAAGTACCGCGCAAATTGCGAAATAGGCCAGATAACGCACGTCCAGGAGGATCGCGGTGTATTGCGGATAGAAACCCAGCCTGAACAACTGCACCGCATGCATCAACGGATTGAAACCAAGCACATATCGGGTATCCGGAGTGAGGAAATCCGGCACAAAAAAAACGCCGGAGAATAACACAAGGATGCGAGATATAGTGGGGAAGATAAAATTCCATATCCGCGATCTCCTGCTCAAGACGAGATTCAGGACTCCCCAACCAAAACCCAGCCCGACGATCGCAACAAGTGATGCCACAACTTTTGTTATGTCTTGCGGTATCGCCTGATCGCTAGAAAACAAATAGATGCCGCCGAACAGGAGAATGCCAAGAAACGAGTAATCGATGATCCGCAAAATAACATGCACGATGACGTGGTCGAGCCGTTGTTCGATCGGAAACCGCCGGCCGGGGGTGTCGATCGAACCCCGCATGCGTCGCGACACATAAATGAAGAAATAAATCGGGAAGAATCCGGTCGCGTAGTACAATATCGGCGGGCCGCCGAGCGGCGAAACTTGCCGGCGCTGAAGGGCGTAAAACAGAAAGCTGAGCAACAGGATCAGAAAGACCGGCTCAAGCAAATTGACGATGGAATCGAATGGCGACTGGCGGCGGCTCTCCTCTTCACGCCGCAGAAGCGCGCCCAGGATACCGAAGTAACGGCGAAGCGCTTGAGCTGGAGCCATCAGCTTTCGACGGTCATCTTAAGCCGCACCAAGAGTCAGCGTCCACGCAGCTATCAAATCCTGCCGAGGCCGGCGCGCTCGGTCCGGTAGCCGCGATGCAGAATGTCTTCCCACCACGACCTGTTTTCCAGGTACCATCGCACGGTACGCGCCAGGCCGGATTCAAACGATTCGCGCGGGCGCCATCCTAGCGTATTCTCGATCTTCGAAGGATCGATGGCATAACGCCTGTCATGACCAGGACGGTCGGACACAAATCCAATGAGGATACGGCGCGAGCCGATTTTTGACGGACTTTGCTCGTCAAGAAGATCGCAAATCGTTTCAACCACCGCGCGATTGGTCCGCTCATTGCGTGACCCGATATTGTAGGTCTCGCCGACATTGCCGCGCGCCAGCACGAGCGCCAGTGCGCGCGCGTGGTCTTCGACATAGAGCCAATCGCGAACATTCATCCCGTCGCCATAAACCGGAAGCGGCTCATCGGCCAGGGCTTTGAGAATCATGTGCGGGATCAGCTTTTCCGGAAAATGATATGGCCCGTAATTGTTCGAGCAGTTGGTGATGAGCGTGGGCAGCCCGTAAGTTTCATGCCAGGCACGCACGAGATGATCGGATCCCGCTTTGGTGGCCGAATAGGGCGAGTTGGGCGCATAGGGCGATTCTTCGGAGAACAGCCCGTTCTCCGGAAGCGAGCCGAATACCTCGTCGGTCGAAACGTGCAGCAACTTGAATTGATCGCGCCGGCTGCCGCCAAGCTTTTGCCAATAGCGGAGCGCCTCGTGCAGCAGGGTGAATGTCCCGACCAAATTCGTTTGTACGAAGGCTGAAGGACCGTCGATGGAGCGATCAACGTGGCTTTCAGCGGCAAGATTCATGATCGCGGCCGGTTGGTACTGCTCGAAAATCCGACGCAGCGCCTGCCCGTCGCAGATATCGACCTTCTCCAGCCGGTAGCGCGCATTGCCGCGCGATTGCGGTATCGATGCGAGATTTGCCGCGTAAGTCAGCTTGTCGACGTTGACAACCTGCGCCTGGGTTTCGTCGAGCAGATAGCGTATGACTGCGGAACCGATAAATCCGGCGCCGCCCGTCACCACAACCGTCTGGTCCGCAAAGGCATTGGGTGGAAGCATCAGTGATCTGCCGATATTTCGTCCGCGTCCTCCATGGACGCGTGGACTGAGAGAAGATATTGCCCATAACTGCTTTTTGACGAGCGCTGAGCAAGCTCAAGGAAGGCCGCGCTGGAAATATATCCCAGCCGAAATGCGATCTCCTCCGGACAAGCGATGCGTAGTCCCTGACGCTGCTCCAGAATCTGTACAAAGGTGCTGGCTTCGATCAGCGACATATGCGTGCCGGTATCGAGCCAGGCGAAGCCGCGTCCCAATATTTCCACCGACAATTCGCCGGCTTC
Organism: Xanthobacteraceae bacterium; assembly: GCA_035699705.1. Lineage (GTDB taxonomy): Bacteria > Pseudomonadota > Alphaproteobacteria > Rhizobiales > Xanthobacteraceae > CANKHA01. The sequence goes on along the minus strand of DASSPI010000183.1, from coordinate 22,411 downwards.
CATATATACCCGGTTTACGTCGGTGATCTCCAACTCTCCCCGCTCGCTCGGCCGGATCGACGCCGCAATATCCAAGACCTTATTGTCATAAAAGTAGAGGCCGGTAACGGCGTAATTCGATTTCGGTTCTTTCGGCTTCTCCTCAATCGAGAGCGCGCGGCCTTTTTGACCGATCTCCACCACGCCGTAGCGTTCCGGATCGTGTACCCGATAGGCAAAGACCGTTGCGCCGGTGGTTATCCGCCTGGCCCGGGCCAGAACGGGCAGAAGGCCATGGCCGTGAAAGATATTGTCGCCGAGGATGAGCGCGACATTGTCGCTGCCCACGAAGTTCCGTCCCACAATGAACGCATCCGCCAGCCCCCGCGGCTGGTCCTGTGCGGCATAGGAAAATTGCAAACCGAACTGCGAGCCGTCTCCCAAAAGGCGCTCGAACAGTGGCAGATCCTGCGGGGTCGATATGATCAATATCTGGCGGATGCCGGCCAACATCAAAGTGGACAGCGAATAGTAAATCATCGGCTTGTCGAATACCGGCAGCAGCTGCTTCGAAATGACCGCCGTGGCGGGATAAAGCCTTGTTCCGCCTCCCCCGGCCAGAATGATCCCCTTCATTTACTCACCTGCCCCACGCAACTGAACTCGTCGCCTTGCCTTCATTTGAAGGCGCATAATACACTGCCGGTCCGACTGAATAACAAGACATCGGTGCCCTGTATATCTTCAATGCAAGTAACGAAAACAGACATTCCTGGCGTTCTGATCATCACACCGCGGCGTATAGTAGATGCCAGGGGATTTTTCTCTGAGACATTCCAGGCCGAGCGTTACGCTTCTGCCGGCATGCCTTACCCGTTTGTGCAGGACAATTGGTCACGATCAAGGCGGGGCGTTTTGCGAGGCCTCCATCTGCAAAACCCGAAGGCCCAGGGCAAGCTGGTAAGCGTGATTACCGGGCACGTTCTCGATGTCGCCGTCGATGTGCGCGTGGGTAGCCCGACTTTCGGGCGCCACGTTGCGGTGGAGATTTCCGAGGAGAACGGAGTTCAGTTTTTTTTGCCGCGGGGTTGCGCCCACGGGTTCGTTGTACTGTCCGAAACTGCCGACTTTCTCTACAAATGCGACGAATATTACAGCCCGCAGGACGAAATCGTCGTGCGCTGGAACGACCCGGCGCTCGGCATCGACTGGCGCATTTCGGATCCCGTGCTTGGCGCGCGCGATGCGGCGGCGCCCCTGCTCGCGGATATCCCCCGCCTGCCCTCGTTTGACGCCTGATCATGCGGTTTTTGGTTACCGGCATATCCGGACAGATCGGCAGCGAGGCCGTACGGTGCTTCAGCGAACTGGGCGATGTGACCGCGGCGGACCGCGGCGTGCTCGATCTGTCACAACCCGCCACGCTCGCCGCCAAACTCGACGCGCTGGCGCCTGACGTCATCATCAATCCGGCGGCCTATACAGCGGTGGATCGCGCGGAGGACGAGCGTGATCTGGCCTTTACCGTCAACGCCGACAGCCCCGGCGTGATGGCCAAATGGGCGGCGGCGCGCAGGGTGCCTTTCGTACATCTTTCCACCGACTATGTATTCGACGGTTCCGGCGAGCAGCCTTGGCGCGAGGACGATCCGGTCGCGCCGCTGAGCGTGTATGGCGCCAGCAAGCTGGCCGGCGAGGAGAAGGTCCGCGCCGCAGCGGGCCCGCATCTCATCGTGCGGACATCGTGGATTTATGCGGCACGCGGAGCGAATTTTTTGCGAACGATTTCGCGGCTGGCGCGCGAACGCGATGAATTGAAGATCGTCGCGGACCAGATCGGTGCGCCTACGTCAGCGGCTTTTGTCGCCGAGACGCTCGCGGCGATCGCCCGGAAAAATCTGGTGAACCCGGCTTTCGGCTTCGCGGCGGCAGGCGGCACGCTGCATGTCGCAGCGGGCGGGCAAACGAGCTGGCACGGATTCGCCTCCGCCATTATCGAGGGCTTGCGCAGGCGCGGCGTTGCCCTGGCGGTTCAGCGCCTTATTCCGATTCCGACCAAGGACTATGTCACCAAGGCGATCCGGCCGCTGAACTCCCGCCTGGATCTGACGCGGCTGGCGGATACCTTCCAGATCTCCCCCAAGCCCTGGGATGCGCTGCTTGAAGCTGAATTGGACGCCTTGGGCCGCTCGCAACCATAAGGAAATGCTGTATTAATCTCGCCGGACAGTTGCACTGCCGGGCGGGTGCGGTATGTTGCTTGCGTAGGTGGGGGCTTTACTACTGTGGCGGAAAAGGCGCTGTCGGCTTCATTCGTTGGAGAAGGCGAGTCGTTACATTGCGGCAGGCCGAATCCTCTCGTAAAAAGCAGGGCTTCCGCGGTAGTTCGGCCGTATTTTTGCGGTTGTTTGGCTGCGCCTTAACGGTTTTGATAAGCCGGTCGTGCAATCGTGCCGCTTGGTCGTTTGCGTCCGGCTTGGGGGGGATAGTTGCCGTTTGATCTGAGCCAGCGAGTAAGCAAGTTTTCGTGGTTTCCCACCGGGCTCGTCGTTGCGATCAGCTCGTTATTGGCTGCTTGTGCCTTGCCGGCGGCCGGACCGACCGCGCTGCAGCTCGAGAGTTCCGTCGGCAACGCCGATTTTCCCTTCCATATTGTACGCGTCGACGGGCGCGTCGTCTCAATTCTTCAGGGTTATCGCGGCGCCACCTTCGGCGAGGGCTTTCGCACCGCGCGCTATGCCGCCAGCAATAGGCTGCGTCCCGGCGATGTCGTCACCATAACCGTGTATGAAACCGGCGGCTCGACCCTTTTCCCGCCGCCGATGAGCAGTTCGACATTCTCGCTCAGTCCCAATGCGCCCCACAACGCCCCCGCCGGGAACAGCACAATTCCCGCGCAAGTGGTGGAAGCTGACGGCACGATCAGTGTCCCCTTTGTGGGCCGCGTGGCCGTCACCGGCCGGACACCGGGCGAGGCCGGCCGCCTGATCGAGCAGGGGCTGCGCGGCAAAGCCGTCGAACCGCAGGTGATCGTCAGTCTCGTGAACAATACGACAAATACCGCCACCGTTGGCGGCGACGTGAACTCTCCCAAGCCCGTGCCGCTAAGCCTGCGGGGAGAGCGGCTGCTCGATGTGATAGCCGCTGCCGGCGGCGCCAAGTACGCTTCTTATGATACTTACGTGGAGATCGTACGCGGCGGACGTACGGGGACGGCGCTTCTGCAATCGGTGGTCAAAAATCCAAGCGAGAATGTGATCATTCGTCCTAACGACCAAATTTTCGTGACGCGTGCTCCACGCTCCTTCGCCGTCATGGGTGCCACGCAAAAGGTCGCGCAATACCCATTCGAAAGCGAACGCGTTACGCTCGCCGAAGCGATTGCCCGCGCGGGAGGACCGATCGACACCGTCGGCGACCCCGGCGGCATTTACTTGTTCCGCTTTGAGCCACGGGCGATCGCCAAGGAAATCCTGAAGGCTGCCGATGTCGATCTTGGAAGCGGGCCGTCGCCGGATGTCGTGCCGGTCCTCTACCAAATCGGTTTGAGGGAAGCGGAGGGCTATTTCTACGCGCAGGCGATTCAGATGCGTGACAAGGACATTGTCCTGATCACGAACGCGGAAGCGACCCAGTTGCAGAAGCTGCTGGCAATTGCCCGCGGATTTTCGGGTATTGCCTACGATGTGCAGCGCGCCAGCACCCTCCGATAAGTAGCCACGCTGCCCGCGAATACTCGCACAAACACCCGTGCTACGAGCGGATTAGGTCCCTTTAGCGGGGCGGCAACCGAACTTCGGGAAAGGGTTCCCAAAAGGGTACAGATCGAGTACAATTATTATTCATACCCACAGTGGTAACCAGGATAACCCTTTGAGCAATGAGCCTAAATCCGAGCCGGGCAACACCCGCCGTGGTCCTGTCGGGGAGACGCCTCCGATCACCGACGCCGCCCGCATCGCCCGGCGCCGTGAGCGAGCCGCCGCGCGGGCGCAAGCACAGCCCGAGGCTGGCCTGCCGCAAAGCCTGATCGACCAACTGCCGGCTACTACGCGCCGCGAGCGGCCAACGGCGGTCTCGGCATCCGGCCGTATCGAACAGCGACTGACCGTAATTCCCCTTCGTCAGGTACCCGCAAACGAAACGGTCGACGGACAGATCGTGCCGTCGCGTCCGCGGTTGAAGCTCCGGCGAAATTACGGCGAACAGATCTGGTTCGTGCTCAGCGTCGTGCTGCCGGTCGCCGTTGCAACAATTTATTTTGCGTTTTTCGCCTCCAACCAATACGTCGCGGAATTCCGCTTCACCGTGAAGGACGCGACGATGCAGAGCGCCAGCGCTGCGACGAGCAGCCTCATATCGATGATGGGGGCCAGCGGGGGATCGCTGACTTACGACAACTATCTGGTCACCGATTACCTGCTCAGCCGTCAGGCCGCAGAGGAACTGCAACAGCGCATTAATGTCACACAGCTCTACGCACGGCCCGAGGCCGACTGGTGGGCGCGTTTCGACCCATCGCAGCCGATGGAGAAATTCGTCAAGTACTGGCAGAGCATGGTGACCGCGCATTACGATCAGGTAACCGGCATAGCGGTCGCTCAAATCCGCGCCTTCACGCCGGAAGACGCGCTCGTGATCGCCAATTCGCTGGTCACGCTTTCCGAAGAACTGGTCAATCGCATTGCTAACCGGACGCAGAACGACGCCGTCCGCTTCGCGCAGAGAGAAGTGGGACGGGCGGAAGAACGGCTGAAAGCCATCCGCTCCAAATTGACTGAATACCGCAACAAGGTGGGCGTGATCGATCCCGCTACCAGCGTGGTGGCGAGCAATTCGGCGCTCGTGCAGGCGCTGCGCGGCACGCTCGCGCAGATGGAAACCCAGTTGCAGACCCTGCGTCTGCAAAATCTGCAACCGAATGCTCCGGCGGTCATCACGCTGCAGAACCAGATCAATTCCACCAAGGATCAACTGGCGATCATCGAAGGGTCGGTCGGCCGCAACAAGAGCGGCGAGGCACTTTCCGCTGTGATCGCCGAATATGAGCAGCTCGACCTTGAACGTCAGTTCGCGCAGGCCATGGTCACCAGCACGATGGCGGCGCTTGACGCCGCGCGTGCCAGCGCGGCATCGCAGCACCTCTACATCACGCCCTTCGTGCGGCCGAGCCTGCCGGAAAGCTCGCTCTATCCGCGGCGTATTCTGACGATCGTCACGATCGCAGGCCTGGCGCTGATTGTCTGGCTGATCGGCCTCTTGATCGGCCGCTCGGTATTCGAACGTCTGGGTTAGGCCCGCTCACTCGAGCCCGCCGCGCTGCTCGATGAAGCCGACAATGCGGTCGAGGCCCTCGCCCGTGCGCAGATTGCTGAGCACGAAGGGGCGCACTCCGCGCATACGCCTGGTTTCCCGCTCCATGACCTCCAGCGAGGCCCCCACATAGGGCGCCAGATCGATTTTGTTGATCACCAGCAGGTCGGAGCGGGTGATCCCCGGTCCGCCCTTGGTTGGGATCTTCTCGCCGCCCGCCACGTCGATTACATAGATGGTGAGATCGGCCAGTTCGGGCGAGAAGGTCGCGGCGAGGTTGTCGCCGCCCGATTCGATCAGAATCAGGTCGAGCGTGGGAAATCTTTTCATCATGTCCGCCACCGCCGCCAGATTGATCGAGGCGTCCTCGCGGATGGCCGTGTGCGGGCAACCGCCGGTCTCTACGCCGGCGATGCGCTCCGGCGCCAGCGCGCCCGAACGGGCGAGATATTCGGCATCCCATTTGGTGTAGATGTCGTTGGTAATGGCGGCGATATCGTAATGCTCCCGCAGACGCTTACATAAGGCGTCCATCAAAGAGGTTTTCCCGGAGCCTACCGGGCCGCCAATTCCCACGCGCAACGGACCATTCACTTGCTTCATCGGACCACTCAACTTCTGAATAACCTGGTGTATTGGGATTCGTGATGCATGCTGGCGAGATCGGCACGAAAGGCCGCGCTGCCGAGATCGTCCAGCGTCGCTGCCAATGCGCGGTCACAGGTTCTCCCGATCACGTCCTGCAGAGCGGCGAGTGATCGCTGGCCGTCGGTCTGCCCGAGCGGAATGAGCCGCACACCGGCGGAAATTAGATTCGCAGCGACGGCGTGCATATAGGCATGTAGCGCAGGCGCAAGTGGAATGCCGTGTCCGGCAGCGGCAACGGCCACAGCGATCGGATAGGCGACCGGCCCTTTCCAACTACCGGCAAACCGTTCCAGAGCAGCGCACGGCCACGCTGCGCGAGCCGTCTGCAGGAAAGCTTGGCCTTGCGCCGTGGTCTCGAGCTGGCGCTCCTTCGACGGGGTGAAGGCTGCGGCCAGTTCCGCCACGCGATGAAGGACTGCCTCGTCTTCGACCGCCACCGCACGATAGCTCTGGACGAAGAAAACGCCGTCGCAAAACCCGTTGCCATGCGCGATGACGGTGCCCAGCCAACGCTGCATGCTGGCGGCGTCGGCGAGATCGCCCGCCTCCACCGCCCATTCCAGCCCGCTGGAATAGGAAAATGCACCCACCGGGAAGGATGGCGAGAGCCAGGCCATCAGCCGATAGAGCTGTGACGGCTCGAGCGCCTCGCCGGCAGCCCCGTTATGCATGCTTGTGAGCAAGGCCGTCCTCTCGCTCATCGTAGGCGCCGCCTTCCGGATAGAACGCAGCCTCCATGGGGAGGAGCCGCGCACCGAGCCGCAGCAGCATATCCTCCAAGACATGATCGCGCCGGATGCGCAGCTCGTTGCCGATGACCTGCATATCGATGTGACGGTTGCCGATATGCCAGGCCAATCGCGCGAGTTCCTCGGCTGACCCGGCCGTAATGGCCACCAGCGATTCCAGCCGGCCGACCACCTGCACCGTACCGAAATCCTCCAGCACCAGCCCGTCGCCATCTTTCAGCATGACCGGACGCGGCAGGTCGAGCAGGAAGACGGTGCCGCCCTCCCCGGTCAGCACCACCCGCCGCCGGTGCCGCTCGTTCGCGTCAAGTACCACCCGGTCCACCGCCAGAGCGATATCCCAGGTGTCGGCAGGCTTGACGGCGACGGCGCGGCGCATGGTCAGAACAGGAAATAGCGCTGCGCCATCGGCAGCACGTCCGCCGGTGCGCAGGTGAGGAGTTCGCCGTCGGCGCGGACTTCATAGGTTTCCGCATCGACCTCGATCTTCGGCGTGGCGCCGTTATGCACCATGCTTTTCTTCGAAATCCCGCGCGTTTTCTCCACCGCCACCAGCTCCTTTTCGATGCCAAGCCTGTTGCGCAGGCCGCCCTTGAGCGCCACCTTCGAAACGAAGACCACAGAGCTCGCCGTCAGCGCCTTGCCGAAAGCGCCAAACATCGGCCGGTAATGCACCGGCTGCGGCGTTGGGATCGAGGCGTTCGGGTCGCCCATCAGGGCAGCGACGATGGTGCCGCCCTTGATCACCATGTCCGGCTTCACGCCGAAGAAAGCCGGCGACCAGAGAACGAGATCGGCCAGCTTGCCCTTTTCCACCGAGCCGATGTGCTTCGACACGCCCTGCGCAATGGCCGGGTTGATCGTGTATTTGGCAATGTAGCGCTTGGCGCGTGCGTTGTCGTTATCCCCCTTTTCCTCTTTCAGGCGTCCGCGCTGGCGCTTCATCTTGTCCGCCGTCTGCCAGGTGCGGATGATGACCTCACCGATGCGGCCCATGGCCTGGCTGTCCGACGACATCATCGAGAGCGCGCCGATATCGTGCAGGATATCTTCGGCGGCGATGGTTTCCTTGCGAATCCGGCTTTCCGCGAAAGCCAGATCTTCCGCGATCGACGGATCGAGATGGTGACATACCATCAACATGTCGAGATGTTCGTCGATGGTGTTCCTGGTGAAGGGCCGCGTCGGGTTGGTGGAAGACGGTAAGACGTTTTTCAGCCCCGCCACCTTGATGATGTCCGGCGCGTGCCCGCCGCCGGCGCCTTCGGTATGGAAAGCATGGATCGTGCGGCCCCTGAATGCCCTGATGGTGTCCTCGACAAATCCCGACTCGTTCAACGTGTCGGTATGGATCATCACCTGAATGTCATAGTCGTCGGCGACCGACAGGCAGCAGTCGATCGCAGCCGGCGTCGTGCCCCAGTCCTCGTGCAGCTTCAGTGCGCAGGCGCCGGCCTTGATCTGCTCCTCCAGCGCGGCCGGCAGCGAGGCGTTGCCTTTGCCGGCAAAGCCGAGATTCACCGGAAACGCGTCGGCGGCCTGGATCATGCGGCCGATATGCCAGGGACCGGGCGTGCAGGTGGTGGCGTTGGTGCCGGCCGCCGGGCCGGTGCCGCCGCCCAGCAGCGAAGTGACGCCGGACATCAGCGCATCGTCCACCTGCTGCGGACAGATGAAATGTATGTGGCTGTCGAAGCCACCGGCGGTGAGGATCTTGCCTTCGCCGGCGATCACTTCGGTGCCGGGGCCGATCACGATGGTGACGCCGGGCTGGATATCCGGATTGCCAGCCTTGCCGATGCCGGCGATCCGGCCTTCCTTGAGCCCCACGTCGGCTTTCACGACGCCCCAGTGATCGAGGATCAGCGCGTTGGTGATGACGGTGTCGACGGCACCCTTCTTATTGGTGAGCTGGCTCTGCCCCATGCCGTCGCGGATCACCTTGCCGCCGCCGAACTTTACCTCCTCGCCATAGATGGTGAAGTCCTTCTCCACCTCGATAATGAGGTCGGTGTCGGCCAGCCGCACGCGATCGCCGGTCGTCGGTCCAAACATAGCGGCATAAGCAGAACGGTTTATTTTCAAAGACATAGCATCACGCCGCCTTAATTTATGCCCAGAATTATCCCCAAGCGCCTGTGGGAATCGTCATTCCAGTTGTTTTGCAGCGCGCCCGCGTTACTCTTCATTTCAGATGCTCATGTTCGAGAGGATGTGAGTATCGCCAGGAGCAAGTTGGTCTCGATGCTGGCCGCTACCGGTTGCATTAGATGGCTGATTTGATCGTGGTTCCCGGCTGCTGGTAGCAGCAGCGAGAACGTGACGGGCGGGCGCAAGCTCGCCCGTCATGTTTTTGCGAGCCTCCCCATCACACCCCCTCGGAAGCCGTAGACTTCGCGCTTGCCCGCCAAGGCCACCAGCGTGACCTCGCGGCTTTGACCGGGCTCGAAGCGCACCGCCGTGCCGGCGGGAATGTTCAGCCGCATGCCCCTGGCTTGCTTGCGGTCGAATTGCAGCGCCGGGTTGGTTTCGAAGAAATGATAATGCGAGCCCACCTGGATGGGCCGGTCACCGGTATTGGCGACCGTGAGCGTCAGCGTCTTGCGTCCGGCGTTGAGCTCGATCATGCCGTCTTTCACGAAAATCTCGCCGGGGATCATGCGTGCCTCATCGTATCGGGTCATGCACCGTCACCAGCTTGGTGCCATCGGGAAAAGTGGCTTCGACCTGGATGTCGTGGATCATCTCCGGAATGCCATCCATCACTTGCGCCCGGGTGAGCACCGTGGCGCCCGCTTGCATCAGGTCGGCCACACTGCGTCCATCGCGCGCGCCTTCCAGCACAAAATCGGTAATCAGGGCCACCGCCTCGGGGTGGTTGAGCTTCACGCCGCGTTCCAGCCGCCGCCGCGCCACCATCGCCGCCATGGCGACGAGCAACTTATCCTTCTCACGCGGGGTCAAATTCATCGCCGTCTCACATTGACCAGAGCCGCGGCAGCGTGGTGCGGCCGACTGCGCTGAGCACCGCCACCAGATCGTGTCGCAACATGGCGCCATCGGGCGCGCAGAGCCGCACTAGCACGAACCCGTTCCAGGCCGACGCTCCGACTTCGCCGCGGAATCGGTCGTCCTTGGCGCGGATTGCCTCGACCTGCGCGTCGCCTCCGGGCGCGATCAGCACGGTTGCCAGCGCGATGTTGCCGCCGGCGGCCGCCGGCTCGGCGAGACGTGCGGCGATTTTCCCGTCCAGCCGCACTGTTTCCGCGAAAATGAGCTTCCCCCCGCGCAGCACGCGCCAGCGATCGATAAAACTGCCGCTGTGCACCGCCTCGCCCATGGCCGAACGGCCGAATACGACGGCCTCCGTCATCAGTACCGAGGCGCCTTCCGCCAACGTCACATCGATCCGGCGCGACAGCCGTGCGTCATCGAAGAAGATCGTTTCCTGCGGCAGCCAGGCCAGGGCGCCGCCCGCTTCGACATTCAATGTGATCGAGACTTCGGCATCCGCACCGATGGATCGGTAGATCTTCTCAGCCGCCGCCGTGCTCACGGTCAGGTCGGCACCGACACCCGCATGGCATGCAATATCGTAACGGTCACCGCCGGCGGCGCCGCCCGCGGTGTTGACGATGACGGCCTGCAAATCCGAAGCCAAGGGCCCGGGAAAGCGCACGCGCAACGAGCCTTCCTCGCGTACCATCGCACGCCGGGTGACTCCGGCTACCGCCTCGGCACCAACTGCAATGCTGCCGCGGGCGCGGTTGGCGGCGAAGATGTCCGGCTGCTGCAATACCGCGGCGTTATCCACATCCGCCCCTAGATCGCCAATGCGCGCTTCAGCGCCGCTTCATTGAGTTCGGCGCGGCTGGCCGAATAGACGATCGCGCCGCGGTCCATCACGGCGAAATGGTCGCCGAGTTCCTGCGCGAAGTCCAGATATTGTTCGACCAGAACAATGGCGATCTGGCCAAGCCCGCGCAGATAGGAGATGGCGCGGCCGATGTCCTTGATGATCGAAGGCTGGATGCCTTCGGTCGGTTCATCCAGCAGCAAAAGCTGCGGGCGCATGACCAGGGCACGGCCGATGGCGAGCTGCTGCTGCTGCCCCCCAGAAAGATCGCCCCCTCGCCGGCCCAACATCTCGCGCAATACCGGAAACAGGGAAAACACGTCGTCCGGAATCCTGCGCTGCTGGCGCTTGAGCGGAGCAAAGCCGGTTTCCAGATTCTCGGCAACGCTGAGAAGCGGAAAGATTTCCCGTCCCTGCGGCACATAGGCGATGCCGCGGCGCGCACGCTCCACCGGCCGCAGCGAGGTGATATCGGCGCCGGCAAAACGGATGCTTCCCTTGCTGACCGCATGCTGACCTACCAATGCGCGCAACAGACTGGTCTTGCCCACGCCGTTGCGACCGAGCACGCAAGTCACCTTGCCCGCCTCCGCCGTGAGCGAAACGCCGCGCAGCGCGCGCGCGGCGCCGTAATGCAGGTCAATGGCGTCGACTTCCAGCATGCTCATCTTCCCAGATAAACCTCGACCACCCGCTCATTGGCGGAGACATCGTCGATGCTGCCCTCGGCAATGACACTGCCCTCGTGCAGCACGGTGACCTTCACCCCCAGATCGCGCACGAATGTCATGTCGTGTTCCACCACGACCACGGTGCGATCGCGGTTGATCTCCTTCAGCAGTTCCGCAGTCTGCCGCGTTTCCGCATCGGTCATTCCAGCCACCGGCTCGTCGACCAGCAGAAGTTTCGGCTCCTGCGCCAGCAGCATGCCGATCTCCAGCCATTGCTTCTGGCCGTGCGAGAGCCCGCCGGCGAAGCGGTCGCGCATCGGCCGCAGCCGGATCACCTCGAGGATTTCATCGATGCGTTGCGCCTGCGCAGACGTATCGCGCCAGAACAGACTGGCGCGCACGCGGCGGTCGCTGCGCACGGCCAGCAGCAGATTATCCTCCACCGTGTGCATCTCGAACACGGTAGGCTTCTGGAATTTCCGGCCGATGCCGAGCTCGGCAATCTCAGCCTCGTCCAGCGTCGTGAGATCGAAATCTCCCCCGTCGAAAAATACATCGCCGGTATCGGGACGCGTCTTGCCGGTGACGACATCCATCATGGTGGTTTTGCCGGCGCCATTCGGACCGATGATAGCGCGCATCTCACCCGGCTCGATGGCGAGCGAAAGCTGGTTGAGCGCGCGGAAGCCGTCGAAGGATACGCTCACTCCGTCGAGATAAAGCAGGGCGGTCGTCGTGTGTGCTTGCGTCATCGCTTCATTCCGCTGGTGCCGGAGCCGGCGCGGGGACCGCATTCTCGCCGTTCCGCGCCTGCCGGCGCTCCGACCAGAAATGTTGAATGGTGCCGACGATGCCACGCGGCAGCAGCAGGGTGACGGCAACGAAAAGTCCGCCCAGCAGGAACAGCCAATAGGGCGCCAGCATGCCGGAGGTGAATGAGGTCTTGGCGTAATTCACCAGCAGGGCCCCGATGATCGGCCCGATCAGTGTGCCGCGTCCGCCCACCGCTACCCAGATCACCGCCTCGATGGAATTGGCCGGCGCGAATTCGCTCGGATTTATGATGCCGACCTGCGGCACATAGAGCGCGCCCGCTACACCCGCCATGCAGGCGGATACGGTGAAGACGAACAGCTTGTAGGATTCCACCCGGTAGCCGAGGAAACGGGTGCGCGATTCCGCATCGCGGATGGCGATCAGCACCTTGCCGAATTTTGAGGTGATGATGGCGCGGCAGACCACGAAGCCGAGCGCCAGCGCCACGCAGGAGGTGGCGAAGAGCGCCGCCCGCGTGCCGGCCGCCTGCACGTTGAAGCCGAGAATCTCCTTGAAATCGGTGAGGCCGTTGTTGCCGCCGAAACCGAAATTATTGCGGAAGAACCCGAGCATCAGCGCAAACGTCATCGCCTGGGTAATGATCGAGAGATAGACGCCGGTGACACGGCTGCGGAAGGCGAACCAGCCGAACAGAAAGGCCAGCAGTCCCGGCACCGCGATAATCATAAAGGCGGCATAGGCGAAGTGCTGGAAGCCGTACCAAAAGACCGGCAATTCCGACCAGTTCAGAAACACCATGAAATCCGGCAGCTCCGGATTGGCATAGACACCGCGCGTCCCGATCTGCCGCATCAAATACATCCCCATGGCGTAGCCGCCGAGCGCGAAGAAAGCGCCGTGGCCAAGCGACAGGATTCCGCAATAGCCCCAGATCAGGTCGATCGACAGCGCCAGCAGCGCGTAACAGAGGTATTTCCCGAGCAGCGCGACGAGGTAGCTCGGCATATGCAGGGGCGAGCTCGGCGGGAAAAGGAGATTGGCTACCGGCACAGCGACAGCGACCACAACGATGATGCCGAGAAAAACCGAGCCGACCCGGCCGAGCGTGCGATCGGCGAAAGCGTGCATCATGCTTCCACCGCCCTTCCCCGCAGCGCGAACAGTCCGCGCGGCCGTTTCTGGATGAAGAGGATAATCAGAACGAGAATGCCGATCTTGCCGAGCACGGCCCCGGCATAAGGCTCGAGGAATTTGTTGGCGATACCAAGGGTGAAGGCGCCGACCAGGGTGCCCCACAGATTTCCCACGCCGCCGAAGACCACGACCATGAAGCTGTCGATGATGTAGCCCTGTCCAAGATTCGGGCTGACGTTATCGATCTGCGACAGGGCGACGCCGGCCATGCCGGCGATGCCGGAACCGAGGCCGAAGGTCAGCGCATCGATACGCGCGGTCCGGATGCCCATCGATGCCGCCATGGTGCGGTTCTGGGTAACCGCGCGCATTTCCAGCCCCAGCCGCGTGAAACGCAGCATCGCCTGCAGCGCGGCGAAGGTGACCAGCGCGAAGCAGATGATCCAAAGCCGGTTATACGTGATGGTGATCTGGCCGACCTCGAAGGCTCCGCTCATCCAGGAAGGGGCGCCCACCTCGCGGTTGGTCGGCCCGAAGGTCGTGCGCACGGCCTGCTGCAGGATCAGCGAAATGCCCCAGGTGGCGAGCAATGTCTCCAGCGGCCGGCCATACAGGAAACGAATGACGGTGCGCTCGATCAGAATGCCGACCGCGCCGGCAAAAATGAAAGCGAGCGGCACGGCGAACACCAGCGAGACATCGAACAGCTGCGGATAGCGGGTGCGGATGACTTCCTGCACCACGAAAGTGGTATAGGCGCCCAGCATCACCATCTCGCCATGCGCCATATTGATGACGCCCATCACCCCGAAGGTGATGGCAAGCCCTATGGCCGCGAGCAGCAGGACCGAGCCGAGGGAAAGGCCGTACCAGGCGTTCTGCACCCCGGCCCAGGCGGCAAGATTGTTCTGAATCGCCGTGATCGCTGCCTGAGAGGCGCGGGAAACTGCGGGTGGCGTATCCGAAGGCAGGCCCGAGAGCAGCGCCACCGCTTCCTGATCATTGCGCAGGCGGATCGTGGACACCGCTTCAAGCTTGTCGGCCTCGGCGGCGTCCGGCTTGTAAAGCACGACCGCCGCGCGCGCCACCATCAGGGCGCGCTTCACTTCGGAATCCTGCTCCTTGGCAATCGCGGCATCGAGCGTCGGGAGGGTCGCGGCGTCGCGCGACCTGAAAACGGATTGCGCCGCTCCCCACCGGGTGCCGCGGTCCGGCGACAGCAGCGTCAGCCCGCCGAGCGCCGCCTCCACCGAGCGGCGCAGGCGGTTGTTCAACCGCACCGGCGCAAAGCTCGCGGCAGGCTCGCTCACGCGCTCGCCGGTGGCGGCGTCGATCAGGTTCGGGCCTTCCTTGATCACGACCCGCTTGGACGCGGCGTCGAACAGGAGGTTGCCCTGTTGCAAGGCGCCGATCACCTTGGGCCCCATCGCATGGCCGCTGGCGGCGACCGCTGTGATGGCGGCCTCTGTATCGGAGAAGGAATCGGCGGCGAAGGGAACGATCGCGTCGGCGAAGCTTGCCGCCCGCGCCGTCGCGGCGCCGAAGAGAAGGCACAGGGCCAAGACCAGACCCGCAGCCCGAAAGTGATTGCTAAACATTCTCGTTTCCCGGCGAGAGGACGGAGGCGGCGGGCGGCCGCCTCCGCTGTTGTTTGACGGTGCGTGGCGTTACGACCCCTGACCTCCGCACTTGCCGGTCTTGGTGTTGTAGTTGCCGCACTTCAGCTTCACCCAATCGGCCACCAGATCCTTGGAGCCGTCGAGCTCCTTCGACCAGGCATCGCCTGCGACCAGGCCGGGCGTCTTCCACACCACGTCGAACTGGCCATCAGCACGCACCTCGCCGATGAAGACGGGCTTGGTGATGTGGTGGTTCGAAAGCATTTCCGACATGCCGCCGGTCAGGTTCGGCGCCTTGGTACCGGGCAAGGCTTCGATTACCTTGTCCGGATCCACGGTACCGGCCTTCTCCACCGCCTTCACCCACATGGCGAAGCCGATGACATGGGCTTCCATCGGATCGTTGCTGACCCGCTTCGGATTTTTGGTATAGGCCTTCCACTTCTTGGTGAACTCGTCGTTCTCCGGAGTCTTGATCGACTCGAAGTAGTTCCAGGCAGCGAGGTGGCCGAGCAGCGGCTTGGTGTCGATGCCGGCGAGCTCTTCTTCACCGACCGAGAAGGCGACGACCGGAATATCGGTCGCTTTCACGCCGGCATTGCCGAGTTCCTTGTAGAAGGGAACGTTGGCATCGCCATTGATGGTCGAGACCACGGCAGTTTTCTTGCCGGCCGAGCCGAACTTCTTGATGTCGGCCACGATAGTCTGCCAATCGGAGTGTCCGAAGGGCGTGTAGTTGATCATGATATCCTCAGGCTTCACGCCCTTGGCCTTCAGGTAGGCCTCGAGGATCTTGTTGGTGGTGCGCGGATAGACGTAGTCGGTGCCGGCCAGAACCCAGCGCTGCACCTTCTCTTCCTTCATCAGGTAGTCGACCGCGGGGATCGCCTGCTGATTGGGCGCCGCGCCGGTGTAGAACACGTTACGCTCGCTCTCTTCGCCTTCATACTGCACCGGATAGAACAGGATGCTGTTCAGCTCCTTGAATACCGGCAGCACCGACTTGCGTGACACCGAAGTCCAGCAGCCGAACACCACGGAAACTTTGTCCTTGGTGATCAACTCGCGCGCCTTCTCCGCGAAGAGCGGCCAATTCGAAGCCGGGTCGACCACCACCGCTTCGAGCTTCTTTCCGAGAACACCTCCCTTCTTGTTCTGTTCATCGATGAGCATGAGCATCACGTCCTTCAGCGTGGTCTCGCTGATGGCCATGGTGCCGGATAGCGAATGCAGGATGCCGACCTTGATCGTGTCCTGCGCCGAGGCTGGGACGGCAGCCGCGGCGGCGAAAGTCAGACCCGTAATGGCGGAGAGCCATCGGCGGGCTGCCGGCCGCTGGGCGGCCTTGTGGATATACTGGAGCATCTCAATCCCTCTGGTTGACGCGCGCGCATAAGCTGCCGCCTAAGCGCGTTAACGACTTCGCAAGGGACGTGCCAAGCGGGGAAACCCGGTAACCGGCTGAAAACAGGAAGTAATCGAGACGGCTGACTCAACTTTAATCAGCGGGGCATTTGCCCAAAAAACGGGCAGATGCCCGATTCTCGTTCGAGAGACTGCCCGCCTCAGAGCGCGGCGAAGTCGATCGGCTTGTGGCGATCGAGGGTGCGGCTGACCGGCGGCAGCGGATATTTCAGCCCGGTGGCGCAGTTGAACAGCACCGCCTGTTCGTCCGGCCTGATGCGCCCGTCGGCCAGGCTTTGCTTATAGGCCGCATAGGTGGCGGCGCCTTCCGGGCACAGCAGCAGGCCCTCGCTCCGCGCCACTTCCGAGAGCGCTACGCTGATGGCCTCGTCTGTCACGGCGATGGCGAAGCCGCCGCTTTCGCGCACCGCGCGCAGGATCAGGAAATCCCCGATCGCCTGCGGCACCCGGATGCCAGAGGCGATGGTGTGCGCGTTTTCCCAGCGAGGCGCGTGTTCCTTGCCCTCGTCGTAGGCGCGCACCATGGGCGCGCAGCCGGCCGCCTGCACCGCGACCATGCGCGGGCGCTTCTTGCCGAGGAACCCGATCGCCTCCAATTCGGCAAAAGCCTTCCACATGCCGATCAGGCCGGTGCCGCCGCCGGTCGGATAGAGGATCACATCCGGGACGTCCCAGCCGAGCTGTTCGGCCAGTTCCAGGCCCATCGTTTTCTTGCCCTCGATCCGGTAGGGCTCCTTGAGCGTGGAAACATCGAACCAGCCGACCTTGGACTTGCCTTCGCCGACGATTTTTCCGCAGTCGTCGATCAGGCCATTGACGCGGTAGACGGTCGCGCCCTGCAGCTCGATCTCGCTGACATTCACTTCCGGCGTATCTTCCGGGCAGAAGATCGTGCTCTTGATGCCGGCGCGGGTGGCGTAGGCAGCCAGCGCGGCGCCGGCATTGCCGTTGGTCGGCATGGCCATGTGCCTGATGCCGAGAGCCTTCGCCATGGATACGGCCATCACCAAGCCGCGCGCCTTGAACGAGCCGGTGGGCAGGCGGCCTTCATCCTTGACGATGAGCTCGCCCGCCCCAAGCCTCGCGGCCAGCTTCGGCAGCGAAATCAGCGGTGTCACCGCTTCGCCGAGGCTGACGATGTCGGCCGCGCGGCGCACCGGCAAGAGCTCGCGATAACGCCAGAGATCGGGTGGGCGCTGGGCGAGCGCGTCCTTGCTGAGCGCGTTTTTCACGCCGGCCAAGTCGTAGCGCACCAGCAACGGCTTCCCCGCGCTCGAAAGGTTCTGCACCGTATCGGCTGGAAGCTGCTCGCCGCTATAGGCGCATTCGAGATGGGTGACGAAGGTCGGCCGTTCAGTGCTCGTGTTGGCGTCGTGCTGCAACGGGCGCGGCTCCTTCCGTCCGTTCGATGATGTCGAATCCCTTGTCGCGGTCGATGATGTAGATCAGCTCGCGTTTGTCGACGAAGACGTCGTTGGTCGCAGGCCCCTTCAGCCCGGAAGCCGGCTCCGGAATGTACCACCCAGTCTCGGTCGGTGCGCTCGGATCGCTGACGTCGATCATACGCAGGCCGCCCGAAAACCAGGTGCAGAACATCGTATTACCGGTAATCCGCTCCTGGAACTGATGCGCGCCGAAGCGCGAGGTTGCGCGGCTGAAGGGAGATGCGGATTCTTGCAGGTGGAACATCGCGATCGGCTTGATCTTGGCAGGGTCTTCCACGTCGAAGAACCACAAGCCGGCATGCGGTTGACCGGGAATGTGATCGTGCTCTTCGTCCACCGCCGTGGCGACGCGGCGGCCCTTCCACTTGTTCGGCAGCGGAACCACCGTATGTGTCGGCTCAGGGAACGGCGGATGATAGTTGTGCTCGCCGATGACCTTCAGGTTGGCGATGTCCGAACAATCAAGCACGCGCAGGCCGGCGAACCAGACCGAGGCCCACAATTCATTGCCGAAGCGCATCGCATGATGCAGGCGATGGGAATAGCCACGCCAGGTCGGCTTTTCGCCACCGTCGATATGCTGGCCGGGCATCCACCAGCGTGACACTTCCTGCGGCTTGGTGGGATCCTTGATGTCGTAGACGACCAGGATATTGCCGACATACCCCTTCATCTCGGTCGAGATGTAGGCGTAGCGCTCATCCATATCGAAACGGTGGGTGCCGAAGCCGTGGGTGCGATGATGCACCAGCAGTTTCGGCTTGCTGCGGTCGGAGATATCGTAAATGCGAAAGCCGCCATCCTTGTAGCCATTTTCCAGGTAGTTCGTCAGCGCCGGCAGGTCGCTTTCCTTGACATGGAGCTCGGCGGCGAGCTCGGCGTCGGTCGGCAGCCGCTTGAGCTTCTCTTGCAGTTGGGCGCGCAACGCTGGAATTTTTTCGCCCTTGCGCAGGAAATGCCGGTCGTTCATCTCAACGTTGACAACCATGATCTCGCCCACCACCCGCACCTTGTGGGTGTGGGAAAAATTATCCGGAAGCATGATGGTGGTGACGAGCTTCGGATTTTTGGGATCGGAAACATCGATGATGCTGGTGCCGTGTGGGGGCTTCATGTGCCCGACATAAGCATAGTCGCCGTCGACGACGACCTGCCCGCCGCCAATGAGATCAAGCCGGCTGACCCGCTTTAGTCCCCTCGTCAACTCCATCTCACTCATCACCCGATGCTCCCTGCAAGGCCCGTTCTTCCGCTAGCGGAAAACAATCATGATTCATGCCCGGCCTCCACGGCCTGCGCGAGCACGCCTTTCTGTTTGCGGCTGCGCCAGTAGGGCAGCGCCAGCGCCGCGATCACCATCAGCCACAACACATTGGCCAGCGGCGAGGAGAACAGGATCGTAATGTCTCCCTGACCGACGCGCATCGCGCGCAGGAAATATGTCTCGAACAGCGGCCCCATCAGCACGCCGATCAGCATCGCGGTCACCTCATAGCGAGTCTTTCGCGCGATATAGCCGACGACGCCGAAGAACAGCGCCAGGCCCATGTCGAAGACATATTGCCGCTCGGAAAAGGCGGCGATGACCACCAGCGACAGGATCAACGGAACGAGGAAACGGGTGGGCACCAGAACGATCCGGCTCATATAGCGCGCGAGCGGCAGGATCATCAGCGCCATCAGCAGATAGCAAACCAGCATCTGCATATAGACGGCATAAACGAGGTCCGCGTGCTCGATGAAGAGGCGCGGACCCAGAACGATGCCGTGATAAGTCAGCACGATCGTCATGATCGCGCCCGTGGTGCCGCCCGGGATTCCAAGCGCGAAGACCGGCACCAGGGTGCCTGAAGTAACGCCGTTATTCGCCGATTCCGGCGCGATCACGCCGGGAGGATGGCCGGTGCCGTAAAGCTCCGGCGTCTTCGACATCAGCTTGGAGTAGTGATAGGCGAGGAATGCCGCAACCGTCGAACCTGCGCCCGGGAGAATGCCGATGATAAGCCCGATCAGCGAGGTCCAGACCGTCTGCCACCAGTATTTGGCATTCATCCGAAGGCCGTCCAGCGTTTCGGCCCATTTGGCTTTTTTTGCTTTCTCCAGGTCTTCCTTGCGGACGATGGTCTCTTCCTCGAGCATCACAAAGGCTTCGGAGATGGCGAAGAGACCGATCAGGGTCGGAATCAGCGGCACGCCATCATAAAGCTCGAGGACGCCGAAGGTGGCACGCGGCGTGCCAAAGACCGGGTCGACGCCGATGGTGCCGATCATCAGTCCGGCAAAGCCTGCAACGAGGCCGCTGAGCAGATCCTTCGACGCGATTGCCGCGATCAGCGTGAGCCCAAAAACGATGACGACCACCATTTCCACGCTCTTGAAATAGAGTCCGAGTTGGGCGAGCGCCGGCAGTGCGGCCATGACCGCGATGGTGGAGACGATGCCGCCGAAAGCCGAAGCGGCAAAGCACAGCACCAGCGCCTGCTGTCCCTGACCTTTCTTCGTCATCGGATAGCCGTCCAGGGTGGTGGCCACGGCCCCGCCCTCCCCCGGCATGTTGAACAGTATCGCCGGTATGCCGCCGCCAAGCTGCGTGGTGCAGTAGAGCGCGATCATGAAGGCCATCCCGGTCTCGACCGGCAGATACAGCGTCAGCGGCAGCAGGATGATCAGCGTATTCTGCGCGCTGAAGCCGGGAAGGATGCCGACGACAATTCCCAGCAACATGCCGGGAACGATGATCCACCACAGCGCGACCGAGCGGAGGAAAGTCTCGAACAGCAGGGCGCCGGAAACTTCCATGGTCAGCCACCGCTGAAAGGCAGGAGAGATTTAAATAAGCCCTGCGGGAGCTTGCTGCCGAGCGCATAGATCAGGAGCAAATGCACCGTTGTTGCGGCCAACAACGCCATGGCGACAAGAACACGCCAGTCACGAACGCCCATCAGGCGAGTCATGGCGATGAGGACCAGGAACAATCCGACGGTCGTGCCGAGCAAGGGCAGCGCCGCAATAAAGAGGGCCGTGAGGGCAAGAAGTGCGAGCCGTTGGCGGTTATAGAGGGTGTCTTCAACCAGATCTCCGAAGCCGAGGGTGGCCTCTCCCCTGGCGACCTTCAGCCCAAGCCGCACGAATTGCGCGATGCAAAGGCCAAGCAGAATGACGCCAATGAAGGTGCCGGTCGATCTGGCTTCCCAAATGAGGTTCCAGGTTGAAACCAGAAAATACACCGTCAAGCCGCAGGCGAGCAGCGGGATGATAAAATGCGCACCGAGCGCGGGTTTTATCCCGCGCCCGGCCTCCGGATCTGCGTGGCTCATGGAGGCCCTCCGCTTCGCGTCTTTTTATTTTTTGTCTTTGGCCGTCAGTTGTTGCTCGTATTTCTGTGCCAGCTTGACCATGTTCAACGCGTAATCCGTGCAGACCTTGCGATCGCCATAGACGAGAGCCTCAGGCGGCGCGCCGGTCTTGATGAAGGCCTCCTTGAATTCCGGAGACAAGGTGACTTCCTTGGCTGTCCTTTCCAGCAAAGCGAACTCCTTGGGATTGGCGTCCGCCCATTTGGTGTGCACGGCCCAGGAGCGCGAAGAGGACAGCTCGGGAATGCTGGTGCCGAAGGCTTCGTTGACCGGCGGCGCATTCTCCGTCACGGAGGCGAAGATGTTCTTGTCATTGAATACGGTGAGCACCCGGAATTTGTCTTTCAGCGACAGCACACCGGTGATCGGCAGCGCGCCGACATCGGCTTCTCCGCTCAGCAGCGCGGTGTAGGTCGGGTTGCCGCCACCGTAGGGAATGAAATTGAATTTCGCGCCGGTGGCCTCACCCAGCGCCAGCATGCCGATGGTGGCTGGATGCGGAATCCGGCTGAGCGCGACATTGAGCGGCTTCTTCTTGGCAGCCTCAACCACCTCCTTGATGCTCTTGTAGGACGAATCCTTCCGCACGAAGACGCAGGAATCATCAATGTCGGTGCGGCAGAAATAGATGAAGTCGTCGGGGAATTTGTAGGCCGGCTTCTGCGTCGCATACATGATCATTTCCGGACCCATGTTGCCGAACAGCAAATTGTAGCCGTCGTGGTCCCGCTTCTGCACGAACAGCGTGTAGCCGACCTGGCCGGCGGCGCCGGCCTGGAATTCATATTCGAAGGGCTGATTGTTGAGCAGCTTGGACCACGGGCCGTCAAAGGAGCGCGCCAAGCGCTCCGCCCCGCCTCCCTGGCCGGTGGGGATCATCACGCGGAAGGCGCGCGACGGATAAGGCGCCTGCGCCCAGGCGCCACGCGTCGAGACCAGCGGCAGTCCGGCGACGGCAGCAACGCCGCCGCAGAACGACCGGCGCGTGAAAATGGGCAGCTTGCTCATCATCGCTTCTCTCCCTGATGCTTGCTGGGCAGCGGTTCTTGAAGGCCGCAACTCAAGCCGATCTTGTCATGCCGCGGCAGGCCGCGAAAGCTCGCCAAAGGTCGCATCCGCGACCCCTGAATTCCCGTCAGATTCCAAGGCCTTTGAGCTGAAATTCGGGATATCTGAAGCCGGCGGCCGCGCCGAGCGGCAAGGCCGTTGCCAACGCCTCCATCTCGGCCTCGGTAAGACTAACCCCGACCGCGCCCACATTTTCCTCCAGGTACTTTCGCTTTTTAGTCCCGGGTATCGGGACGATGTCGTCGCCTCGTCCGAGCACCCATGCCAGCGCCACCTGGGCCATCGTGCATCCCTTCTGGCGGGCGATGGATTCGATCGGCCGCAGTAGATTGAGATTCTGTTCGAAATTGCCCTCCTGAAACCGCGGATGG